>NZ_AUFX01000010.1 GCF_000426725.1 Sporocytophaga myxococcoides DSM 11118
TTGCTGGTGATTCTTAAATCCATAGTTGTCTGACATAGCTGGTTTTTTGCCTCAAAATAAACAAAATAGCCCGTTCATTACAAACTGGCTATTTAAAATCTTATCTCAAACACTCGCATTACAAATGCGAATGCGCTTTATTCAATAAGCATATTTACTTTCTGAACATACCCTCTATCACAAATTTCACGCGATACAATCGCGCGACAGCCCCCGAGGACTGCAAATGCGGGACAGCTGAGGGTAACAAAATAGATGCCTTGCTGGTGATTCTTAAATCCATAGTTGTCTGACATAGCTGGTTTTTACCTCAAAATAAATAAAATAGCCAGTTCATTACAAACTGGCTATTTAAAATCTTATCTCTGACTCGAGCATTACAAATGCGAATGTGCTATATGCAACATGTAGCCTAAACTATCTAAACAGGTCCTCTATCACAGATTTCACGCGATACAATCGCGCGATAGCCCACGAGGAGGACAAATGCGGGACAGCTGGGCCTACCTTCATCTTTTATATAGCATTGAAAAGCATTTATTTAATGCCGCTTTTCATTCTCGGCACACTGCGCGCTAGCTGGATCTATAGCGTTAGCTCCCCGTAAAACAATCCTTTACAAACATATAAAACATTTTAATCTTTTTTACCATTGGGATTGATGGCCTTTTCTTACATTTCTTCCACCATCTAAGTCCTTTCCAAGCCTCTTCCGTCCAAGATGGCAAAAACATTTTTTCAGTACCTTCCCCGTTAAATTTTCTTATCAAGATATTACTTATTATGCCTTCAAAATAACCTAAATCTAGATATTCACAAATAATGATAATCATATTTGATTCATAAACAACAATAACAGAATGACTATTAGGATCATTTAAAATTCTAAATCCTTTTGCGCCAGGAATTACACTTTTTGAATCTAACTCCTTCCATTCAACTTCTAGGCCTGAAACACATTCCATTTCTCTAACAATTAAAGAAATGGAGGGAATAGGATGTTTTGAAAAAAATATTTCTGTTTCGAACATATTTGAGATATCTTTTATTTAAATCTACCAGGGGCATATTGGGTTTGAATTAACCTTTCCATACCCTCTGGAGTAATTGAAAATATATTTGCATTTTTAAGTGGAGCCCCCGTTGTTCCTTCAATTACATTTTTCGCGCATGTAACACAACTCCTATTATAAATATTATAAGTATTAGGTCCCTTCATATCTCGCATTAAAGCCTCACCCACATCAGCTTGTTTCTGAGTAATCGGAATTTCGTAAATTATATGAGTCTCTTCGTTAGGAATATCCCTTGGGCCCGTTATTTTACCTGGTCCGTAAAGGGGTTTTTCTGTGATTGGCATTCTAGTTGTTTCTTTTGTTGGAATTTGATGAATCCATTTAGCTACTTCATCTTCTTGTTTTTGAACACCCACTAAAACATGCGATTTATCTCTTTTAATCGCAAATAACAATTTAGAATCAAAAACATCATCGACAGCTTGACTAACTTTGCCAGCAGCAGGAGCTGCTGGTCTCGCAGGAAATGGCATGTCTTCTCCCCCTAATAAATTATATATAAATGCTGCAATCTCAATTGGGATGGTGGGATCATGAATGATTTCAACCCAGTTATTTCTAAGGTAAGTTAAGCCAACTCCTCCTGAAAATATTATTCCTCCTGTAAATATTCCTAATTTAGCTCCTGTTGCTCTAGCCTGATTAGATTCCTGATGAAATTGTACACTCTCCTCTGTGGTCATTCCTGCAGCCTTTCCAGCCGCCATGTCTGCATTTCTTTCTACACTTGGCGAATCTTCTAATCCATCGACATCAACGCAAAAAATTGGCTTATTACCAGCAAACTGATATGGAGTATAATAAGGATATTTACCTGTCAATGGATCCACACTGAAAAACTTCGCTATCCTCGGATCATAGATTCTAAATCCATAGTCATACATTGCTCCACCGCTATTCCACTCACCATCTTTCTCCTTCCCGTTGAAGCCATACCTATACGTCTTAGCACAATGACTTCTACCAGGCATCTGCATACCAAATGCATAATAGTTGCTGTATGTTCTAATTCCTACACTATTAGTCAGTGTCGAACCACTGATTTCAGTTTCAAGCCTGTCGCTGAAGGTAACCGTCACGTTACCCAAATGATCACTTAGCTCATAAACTTTTCGATCTACATAACGACCAACTATGTTTGTTAAATCTGCCTTGGTATAGATCCTGTGGTTTTGCAAAGGAAAGATTCCACTTTGTTTTGAACCGGTTAGTCCTACGTTCAGTTGAGCATCAGCTGTGCTTTGTCCTGTCGAATTTTCAAAATATCTGGAAATGCCGTCTGCATTTCTGTTAGAGAGGAATAGCCTGTTGCCACTTCTTCTCAAATCTCCATAAACTCCATTTTGAACATCTGCGGTATTTCCGTTCCTGAATTCATACCTTGATAGGAAATCAGCGCTATTAGTACTGTTAAATGGATAGTTAACTGTCAGGTTTCTGGTGTAATACAGTAATCTATTGTCTTCAGAAAACTCTACACTTGCTCCTTTGAAAGATTCACCAACAGGTATAACAAGTGAATTAACAAGGTCATTTTCTGCCACTTTATAATCATATCCCAGGTTAAAGACCAGAATTTCTGAGTCCTGGTGGTCAAACCAACCTATGGTATTTTTATGATTATATAAAGCCAGTTTCTTACCATCAGAACTGATCTGCATTTCGCTGAATCCTCCTGCGCTTACTGCTGGTCTTACAGCTATAACGACAGGCTGCTGGCTTATGACATCCTTATCTGTGATTTCAAACTGTAAAAGCCTTAGGACACCAGTCGGAGCTCCCGGAACATATTCCGTGGCATAAATATACGTTTTTCCAGTGGAATAATCCTCAACTGCCTGAAATGCACCTGTATATTTATTGGATAAAACATCAGCATCCAGTAGATTGTTTTTGCTGACCACATCACCTTTCGGAGAAGAAACCCCATTGCCGTTTTGAGCAAGATCGATCACATGGTAGTATAACTTTCCACCATTGGCTGTTACCAGATAATATAGGTTGTCTTTTCCAGGCCTTTTCACAATCACAGACTGCGTTTTGGCATCTGAAAGGACATTGTCACTGTTAGGCATTAAAAGCCCATCAGCATCATAAACCAGGCAGGCTCCTGTATTTCCGAAATAGGTTTCAGGAGTTACTGACACTATCTGTAAAGTACCAGTCTGAGTTTCCACAGAGCTGATGTTATTTTTCACCTTTCCTGCAAAGTTGCCAGTACCTCCGAAATTTCCGAATGGAGCAACCGAAGTTCCGTTGCTGATTTTGTAAAGATTGCTGAGGGTAATATTTACCGGTGAACCTAAAGAATTCGTCAACGTTTCTTTTTGATGAGACACCGTCAACAGGTTCTTATTTTTGGATACACGCTCAAGAATACTATTCTCAAGTGTCACCTTGTCCATATCATCTTTATGGAACAATACAGTAGCTACAAGGGTATTAGGTTCAAATAATCCCAATCTCGAACTTCCATAAATTGACTGCTCTATTAGAGTAAATTTCGCATGGTAGTAATTGCCTTCGAATAATTCGTTTTCCCTTTTATAAACAGCCATTGTATTACCAGAAGCATCACGGACATAGTAAGTTGTGGTAATATTTACAGGATCTCTGGAAGGGTTGTTGCCATTATAAGGCGCTCTGTTTTGTTCCTTTTTAATCCTGTTGCCGGCAGCATCATAAGCAAAAGTGATGTAAGGCTTTGGCTTTACCGTATTGGCCTCAGATGGACTGATAGTAGCAATCTTTCCATAAACATTCCATGTAATGTTTATTTTTTCAAACTTATCATGAGTCAAGTTACCGATTGCATCATATTCGTAATTATCATCATCCTGAGACTCTATGTCTTCAGTATACGATCCGGTTAAAGCTTCGCTTGCTTCCTTAACATGTCTCAGCTGATTTTTGCCTTCCTTGTATGAATAAGTCAATCTGTCCATTGGCAGAGCAGCATCTGCCTTATCTCCATTACGATCAAGGGTTATTATATTACCATTCGGATCGTAGGTGTATTTGGTTTTGTAAGCTTCTGCTACACCAGTTATACCCTTATTCTCGAATTGTCCTGTCGTTGCATCATAAGAATAAAAATCAGACTGCTTAATTCTGTTAAGCTGATCATACTGAAACTTCTGCCCAGTGGTGAACTTTTCAGGTGCTATGCCTGAATTTCCTTCAGTTTTTGAATAATCTCTGTACTCCTGCTCTATCCTGCTTGTCCAGGAGGAAATATTTCCATTAAACAGATCCTTGTCTGAACTCGAAAGATCGTAAGTATTCCCAGCAACGCTGCTGAAAACAGACCCTGTCCTGTTGAAGTCCCCACCGTAATAACCAAGCATCATTCCATATTCGTCTTTCTGGAACTCACTTCCTGCCAGGCCATCTCCTCCCGGATCCTGAGTTGCATCCAGGTTAGGTGTATTTACGCCTTTCAACCAGCCTTGCAATGTATAAACATAGTCCACTCCCTGGATCTTGTCTTCACCGATTTCTGTACGCTTCAGAGGACCATGCAGGTAGTATTTATATGCAGCATCTTTGTCCCAGATTCTTCCGTCTTTGGATGTAAATACTTCTGTTATCCTGTTATCTGCATCATAGCTATATTTATGGAAGAACTGATCTGATAAGGTTTCATTATATTTTACTTTCAATACCTTATTGCTGATCAGGTCATATTCGTAGGCAATGGTATTTTTACCTATGCCCGGAATTTCCTGCACAATCCACTCCACATTTCCGTGCGGATCATAGCTGTAGTAGGTTACAGCTCTTTCTCCATTAGAGTTATAGGTATAAGTATAACTAACTCGGTTCCTCAGATATCTCTGACCTTCGCCAAGGTAATTGACATGAGCAGCCTCTGAAGTATAAACAGTGTGTGTGCTGTTAGATGTACCTGTTGAAGGCCAGGTCATATCTGATGCATTAAGCTGACCCAATGTTGTAGGAGCTGATAGATTCGCTTGTCCTACCTCGGTTACCCTGCCCAGGTTGTCATATTTTGTGTAGGAATATTTATTGTCAACAAGTTGCTGAGCATTCTGGCTGTATCTCAGTTGTCCAATGTCGTTATATACAAATTTAGTTATACCCCCATCAGGAGTTTCCTGTTCAGTAAGCTGCCCAAGGCTATTGTATTTGTACTTGGTTTTTAACTTATGATCAGTTTCCTGCTGACGTGTCACTGCTGTTGCCGTTCCTGATGGCACCACCGGAACAACACCGGCAGGGGGCACAGTTTTCACAAGATTACCTGCCCTGTCATAATAGTACAGCGTGTAATGTCCTTGTTTTATTTTATAGGATATCGTTAAATTGTCATTGATGACTGAGTTTAAACACTTGTTGTTATATTCATCAAGTCTTTCTGGCATATTGTTAAGCTTGCATTTGCCTAACTGTAACTCCAGTTTATTTTTGATCTCTTTAACAACAATCTCCTTCAGTTTAGGCTGCTTTACGACTTCCTCATCTTCAGGAGGAGTAACCTCCAGAACCGGAGGTATCCAGCGGATGCAGATTTTTTGAGGAGTGCATTGTTTGTTGGATGCAAGGCCAAATGGTAAAAAGAAATAGCTCGGAGCATTTGGAGCATTAGGACTACTTACATCTAGTTCAATAACCCCACTTGCTATAAAGTTATAATCGTCAATTACAACAAGACCATTCAAATCAAGCTGATCTCCTCTATCAATAACCTTGTCGAATTCGAAATTTCCCTGAAAGTCTAATTTAAGGATCCATCCATCGGAACGATAATTTAATTGATTCCACTCTGGCCATACAGCCGCATTTGGCATCTTAGCAGAAACTACTACATAACCATCATTTATCCTTTTAATTGAAGTATTTAGTTGCATGTTAAACCCAACATCCCTGCGGGAAGGGTTTCCAAATGTCTTTTCCCAGATAATATCACCATCAGATTGATCAATTTTCACAATCCAAAGATCAATAAGGTCAAACTCGGAAGAAGAGGCATCGCCTCTCATTGAAGAACCGCTTACTACCAGATTGTTATCTTCTGATATTGTTGCATTATAAAAAATATCCTCTTTATCTAGTCCATACCTCCTTTTCCAAACTAAAGACAAATCAGCATTTACTTTGATAACCCATCCATCTTTTCTTCCATGAGGAATGTCTAAAGGATCTGCAGAATTGGGCTCCTGAGAATCCGAAAATCCAACTAGAAAATATCCACCGTCATTAGATGGAATAATTTTATAGATAAAATCATCTCCAGCCCCACCAAAAGAAACATCACTAATTTTATTAAAATTCTGATCTAATTTAATAAGCCATCCATCCCAGCTACCATATGCTGGGGATGTTTTATTTCCCACTCCGGAAATATTGACAGGGGCAGAGCCTGATGCGCCAGCAAGGAAGAAACAATTATTTCCTTTTTGAATGTCGTAAATTCTATCACCTACAGAGCCCCCAAAAGACAATTCTTTCACATAGGAGCCATCTTCATAGTCTGCTACAACCACATAACCATCAAGGGCTCCGTAATTCGGCGCTTGTTTTATAAATGAAGGATCAATATTACCATTTGACTCCGGAACGGAAGATGAAGCACCGGCAATAACAGCATACTTCCTACCATTCAGATTAATTTCATCAACTGAATATCCCCAATCTGTATGACTTCCGCCAAAAGCCTTCTGCCAAATAATATTCAACTGAGGATCTAATCTTTGTAATTGAAAATCCCCATATGTTGCGCCATTGTCATTAAAAGCGACTCCTCCTGTTAATAAGCTTCCGTCAGAACCTTTTTCAAAGCTTTCAAATACATCCTGTTTAAGAGGTTTTTCAAATGACACTTCAGACTTAAAGTATTCAGGATATATTTTAAAATGATCCGGAATAAGACATTGATCAGGAGTTTTTCTCTTATCTTCAAAATAATATTCTGAATACAATTCGTTTATTCTCGTCTGATCGAAAGCGCATTCAAATATCTGCACCTGATCTATAGTTCCCTGGAAATTATAAGGAGTCCCGCTCATGTTTGCATTTCTGCCTATCACAAGAGACGATGTACAGTTAAAGTCACCATCAGTTCCCGGAAATCTTTTTTCCTCCTTAAGTTTCCCGTCAATCCAGATCTGATAAGCGCCTTTATTATATACTCCTGCAAGGAAATGCCAATTTCCGTCCATCAGGTTTCCACCAACAGATGGTTCCGAAGTTCTTAGTACCCCTGAACCGTCTCTTCCTTCAAAAGCGGCTTCTCCTCCAGGCAATATTTTAAGATGGAATCCTTTGTTTTCAACTGCATTTTCACGACTTATAATATATTGTTCATTCAGCCCTGTTGTTTTTATCCAGGATGCAACAGTGAATTCCTGATAAAAATTGAAATTCGTTCCCGCATCAATATAAGAGCTTCCTGATCCGGTAAACTCATATGCTGAAGATGCATTATTATTTTTATCGGCCCCTGTTGTTACATTGGAGAGTGTTCCATTGTGTCCGTTTCCGGATATATCCTCAGCGTTATTGGTAAATGAAAAAGCCGCAACCTGGCACAGATCATTTCTGTTAAAATCCTCCAGCCCCATACAGGTATTTGATGAAGCATCGGTAGGTTGCAGCTCAAATTTGCCAAACATAATAGCCTGAATTTTATCCATCTCCTCTTTTGTGCCAACCCTCATAACTTTGTCTTCACCAAGATCTTCATACAAAGGCTCGCAATCTGTCTTTACAATAGTAAGCTGGCACTGATCTTTGCAATACTCAACCAGGTTTCTTGCCGTGCAGCATAGATCCTCATAATTCAGCAGAGACTGATCCGGCTTCCTATAATGTCCGCTCCCATCTGACGGGTAAACAGATATCAGCGCAGCCATAAATTGCTCGTACTTATCTTCGCACGAAGACTGGCATTCAGTTTCAAGCTTTACTTTATTTTTTAAGAGCGACTCCTTTACTTTTTCAGGATCTAAATCCTCTCCACTCCCAAAGGCAGAGGATGACTTAATACACATTGCAAAAGCCATGTAGTTAGGATGTTCACCTTCCCAAAGGTCAAATTGACCAGGAGTGGCGTTCTCAACTTTTATCTGATAATAATTACCGTTAGGTACCTGATTAAAAAGACACATCTGCTGGTTACATGGAGATTTATAACCTGGAGCACCTTCTTCTAATAAGACAGGATTATTGATATCTGCATTTCTTACATTACAGAATATATTCTCACAAGCTGGGTTATCGTGGAGCGTATATTTGAAATACTTATAAGCATAAATTTTGTGCTGTTGAGCATTCTCGACAAAACCAATATAATGGCGACCTGCACAATCCAAAAACTGCTCGACAGAAGATGGTAACTGAGGTGAATTTACAGCTGTATTACCAGTTGCCCATTCCGGAATACCAGCACCGGTGTTGTTATCCGGCTCTGTTATTGCCAGATTCTCAGTACTCAACCCTTTTGATTTCCCCGTTGAACTATTTGTTTCCAACGTTTGCAAAATCCCCAGCCAGCAGTTTATCAGGTCCTCGCAGGTAAACATAGGAATCGGATCACCTGAAACCGGGTCAGTTTCTGTTCCGACCTCTGACCTCATATTTTCAATTAGCTGATTAAATTTAGCGGCGTCATACTCATTGTTACTCAGCCTGGCAATATTGTATGGAATGCCATTTTTATCCTTAATCTTGCCGAGTTCACTTAACATATAAGGGCCAAGATTATTGGGTCCGTTTATATCCGGATTTTCACAAGGCTCCAATGGAATAATGATGATAGGTATCCTTATTGAGCAGCAAGAAGTTGTCAATGCCACCTCATAACCATTATCAAAACTAGCAGTCTTAGCTATGGATTCGCCTAATTCATTATAGCCTTCAACAACAAGCCCTGGAGTAGTACCTGCCATAAGTCCTTGAAGATATGAATTAAGCGACTCTATATTTCCTGACTCCAAACGGTTTTTTATTTCGTCTACATACTGCTGCAGACCATTACCTGCAATTTCGGCCACTCTCTCTGCATAGGTATTTGCAGCATTTACATCCATTTCAATAACTTTATCAATCTGATAATGTCCTGGAGGAAATGTCAACGAAGTAAAGGTCAAAATATCATCTATAGCGGCAGCAGTACTGCATGATTCAAGAGATGGGATTAATTTGGTCACTTCCTGATTAATATCGGAATCCGGATCATCAAGATCTGTTATCTTTATTGTAAGCTTATAAGCACATGAAGTACAAATTGTGGTTCCTCCGCAAATAGCGCTGAATGCCTCAGGTGTAATCTCATAATCAAATTCCACCTCTGTTGCTTCTGTGAAAGTAAGTTCTTTGGAAGATATCAAACCATGCTCTCCATACTTTTTATTGTCTTTCAAAACTTCCTCAACCACTAACTCATCTATGGTCAAAGCATCAAGATTGGTGACTCCCCCTTTGCTTACTCCTGTTGCAATAATTTTTCCGCTTTTGTCTGTAAAAGTAACACTTACCACTTTATTCTCGTCTGTTATAGTGCTCTTCAAAACAGTACCTGCATTGGGTGCTTCATCACCAAACAGTCTGATAAGCTCCTGCTCACTGGCATTCCCGACAGACATTTTTACGGTATGGTCATTTTCTATTCTTATTCTGTGTTTATCGCCCACGCTGCCTTCTTCAATTACCTTACCGCTTCCTGTTTGAAATATTGATCTGCTATATGGATAGCCTTCTGCATTAGGAATAGTTTTATCTGCATTGCCATCACTATAAAAAGTATTAAGTGGTCCTCCAGTGACTGGATCAGGATTGGAAATTTTATCATCAGCATCAAAATTTGATGCACCATATAAATTGCCGGAATTTGTTAAAAATGATTCTTTGTAACCAAATTCATTTTTATTTAAAGCTGATTCGTCATCCATAACAGGGGCCGGCATAGAGTTTAATGCCGGTCTTCCAGAATAATCATAAACAGTCTGATTGACTATTATTTTCCCTGTTGAAGAAGCGTCTCCGTTAGATGGTACTTTTACCTGATTCTGTTTTACCTGTAATAAACCGTTTGCATAAGATATCGACTCATGAATACCTGTATTTTCAGTAAAGGTTCTACTATATATAAAGTTCAATTCGTCATCAAACTGCTTATAGTAAAAAACTGTGCCCTTATAATCTTCAAGACAGGAGGTCTGATCATCCTTATTGCAACTCAGGGAAATCGTAGAAGGGATATCTATATCTGCAGTACTCCAGGTACCCCAGTTACGGCTATTGGCCACTCCGCCTTCATAGGTATTTCCGATAGGTCTGACTCTCCATGCATAAAAGCCTGTACCTTCAACCATTGTAAGAGAAATATCATGTTGAGAAGTTTCAAGCGTGAGTGCCTTTGACCAATCTACGGAAGCGTTGACGACATACTCGCTTGTAGAAACACTGCTTTCATTAAACAGTTTTAACAACTGAAACTGATAAAGTGGTGCGGCACAATGTTCATCTACCCACTCAAATTTCTTTATACTTGTGCCTGTTACTTTAAGACCATGGACAATAGCTCCAATTGTAACCGGCACCTGCATTTCATTTTCGATGATTACTTTTGTCTCAACTTCCAGTTGACCATTTACCAATGTATTAGCAGAAGGATCAAAATCAGTCACCTTTATTTTATATAACTTAATACCTGTTACCTCCAGGTCTTTGGTAATTTCCTGGTAAAATAGTTTTTCAGGCTGATTTAAGTCTATAGTAATACTTGTCGTATAAGTAACCGAAGGAGTCGAAGAAGTAAAATCCTTAAAGCCTTCAATAGTGATGTCAACTTTAGCCGGATCGGTAAATTCACCTCCTAACTTGTAGAATTTACCAGTATTGAATGTAACCTGTAGTTCTGCTCTTTTAACCTTTTCTATACAAGGATGCGCAAATTCAAAATTTTCAACCTGCCTTGGCACAATTGTGCTATTAGCAAGCAAAACGTTAGATAGCTGGCTGGCGCTTTCTTTCAGGACACTGCTGGTAACTTTATCATGAGTCACCACATGACCAATAGCACCAACTGCAACAAGCTCTCCATCCGATAAAGGAATATAATATGCTTTATAGAAGTCACCTTCACGAACCATACCATAAACTTCGGCATCTGAGAAGTCTCCATCGGGAGCGTTTCCTTCCTTAACCTTGTCCACCAGAAGAACAAAGTCTTTATTAGCTACTTGTTCAAAAACAGATTTATGAAAATAAATAACACCTTTTCCAGTCTCGCCATATTCTTTTACTTTCCACACAAGCGAAGTTCTTTTTCCGGAAAGAGGTGCATTACTGTTGTTAAGTTCAATTGAACCTCCATTATTACCGACAAGCAAGTAACGTTGAGCTTCAACTTCAGAAAAATCTTCAAATCTCAAACCTGAGGATATCAGACTTTTTACATCATAATTGATGTCTGCTTTTCCAAGTGCTTTAATATCTCCTGAAAAATCAGTCGAATAGGTATATTGATTTAAAACAGCAAAAGTAACAAACTGATCAGGCGCAATGGAAACATTTGAGGCTGTATAATCAGCACCGACAAGATCCATTACATGCACAACAGCTCCTGAAGAAAAATTGCCATCACTGTCAATCAGCATAGCCAGCTTCTGATATGGTAACAGAGTAAACTTTTCTGCAGGGAGATAAAAATTCAAAAGCCCGCTACTTCCGTTTGATTTATATTGCCATACCCTGTCGACTCTTACTGTGTTAACTGCCGATGATAGCCCCGAGAAGACTGTCGTTCCGGGCAAATGATTGAAAAAAAGATAATCTGTATTGGTCTGAACTTTTGAGTATGCTAAAACATCTATCCCAATAGCAATTTTATTGCCCTGGTCAAGGTTTACATTATATGCTTTGAACACATTCCCCTCTTTAACCAAATCTATGATCTTATTAGGACTTGTCGTGTTTTCTCCATAATAAACCAAGATGTTAAAACTTCTGAAGTTTGAAGGCAAAGCAGGAAAATCCGCAGGATTAATCGTAATATCAACTCCCCCTACTTCCCCTACCTCTGAGACACACCAGGTTGTTGTAGTTCTCAGAAAATCCGTAGATGCTACTGCGACACTATAGTCTAATGCTATATTGTCTGCTGCAAGGCCCAAATACTCTTTATTCTCGAGGTTTCTAGGATTGCTTATCTCCAGACCACTTGAGTTCAATGCATTACCATCATAATTGTCAGTCTTTCCAAAAAATGATTTAGCTGCATTGAATGACGGGCAACTTCCCGGATCAAGCACACCAAAGCTTATATAATCATTATCATTCAAAGTCAATCCGTTAACCACATACCCACCATTTCCATTGTCTTCCATGACCATGATCTTTCCATTTCCATCAGAAAAATCACCATCTGAATCTATGAGCATTACAGGCCTTTGACCTGGCAGCACAGTAAGGTTACTTTTATTCCATATTGAAAAATCAAGAATTCCTGTAGTCCCGGTCAAATCAATCCTCCAGGTTTTAAGCATTCTTTTTACAAAGGGAGGATTGTCCTGATTGGGATCGTCATTCGCTAATAAATTGTTTGACTCAACATTGTTCCTTCCCACAAAAGCAAAACTTCCAAATTGAAGAAAGTTTCCTGTCATACTCATGATATCAGACTTTGAGGAAGTGTGTAAAGAACCATCTGCATCCTTACCTATACCTGCTACATCTTTGTTAAAACCTGTTTCAAGTCCGTAATAATCATTGGCTACTGCAATAGCGTATTTAGATGAAAGATAATTTTCAACGATTTTTTTCTGTGCACTATTTATATTTTCAAATGATACAACTTCAGCAACATACCCAAGATAATCGCCTCTACCAATAGTGAGTTTATCGTACTCTACATGATCATTGTAACAACTTAAACTTTGAAGATAATCAACGTTTTCTCCATCCGTACTATTACCGTTATAACCAGCTTCAATGCTTACATTATTTCCTACTTTAGGTAGGCGAGCCAAATAAAGAATATTAGGTGTAGAAGAATTATTTCCTGTTAAGGCCAGATTTTTTGCAGCATCACTTGCACAAACACTGTATTTGTCAGTTGCAAATATTATGTTAGCGGGTCCGTTTTGCCTATAGCATATAAATCTTCTATCCCCAATAGCAGATGACTCTGACGGAAAAGGACTTGAAATTCCAATAAGATTTTTATCAAATGCTGTCGACTTAAATGCTACGAATATAAAATGACTGTTCTGAAGATTATGTCCTAAATTTTCTTCCAGATAGTTGGTATTTTCAAAATATACAGAACCTATCCCAGAGGCAAAACCATTTGTAGAAAACTTAGGTGATGTCACTGATTGACCAGAAGGAGTAATCATCTGCCTATCTCCCTTGTGCGCTGCCCAGGAAGACACCGTTGCATTATCGCTTAGATTTAAATCATCAGCTTTATACCACGAAAGCGGATACCCTGAACCTCCAACACCACCTGGTCCATCCTGCCCTATCACGGGTATTGTGCATACTCCTGCAAGAACTACCAATGCCTTCTTTACTATTGAAAAAAATCTCGATGACATAAAATTATTTTTTATTCGCTCTAACGTCTACTAACTTATATCCTTTAAATGCCGGTTTTAAAGTACCATCTGCATTTAAAAACTTATTCTTGAACGGCTTCACCGAAGCCTGTCCTTTATGGTTAAAATCTATATTCCTGTAAGTAAGTAGTACAGATTGAAACTTATGGTTTGATGGATAGAATATATTTGTCTGATATACCTTTTCATTTTTTGAGTCCACCAGAAAATCCACTCTATTCATATTTAGCTCTTTGCTGATTCTAGGATCAAGTTCAAGATGTATTTCTTTGTCAAACCTATGCTCCTTGTCTTCAACATCTTTGCATTCCTTTACCTTTGCCTTCTCTAGTATTATTTTTTGTAATCCAGCAAAATTTTGCTGATCCTCAGCAGATGGTTTCTTATTCAATTGTGAATCACTTAAATAAATCACCTTTCTTGATGGAATCACAGAATAACACTGAACTTCATCCTGATACACTTCCATATCCTTAGAGATTACCTCTGTATAGTTAGTCCCTGCAACAAGTCTGATATCAGACGAAATCACACCGTTATGGTAGCTTTTATCTTTCAATACTGTTTTAACATTATATTCAAACAGATATACCTTCTTTGTTTCAGGGAGTGTTTTTGTATTCATTTTATCAAACACATGCTCAAGCAAAGCTATACATGGATCCGTTGCAATAGCAGACATTAATAGGATCATTGATCCTATACAAAGGCAGACGTATTTTATTGGTCTCATTTATCTTTTACAGGAGTGTTATACTGTGTCTCAGCTATGGTCTTTAAACCTCTTTCCGTTTCTACCAGCTTCCTGATTAGTTTACCTTCCGCATTGTATTGATAATAGAGACCAAAGTGTTGATCATCAAAGCTTGTTAGCAGACGTAAATTATTGCTATCATATACATAACAAACCATTTCTGCATCCAATGGCTGTATTCGCAGGTCATCTATCCAAACCTTAGCACTTGTATTGTTCTTTAGCTCAAATACTAAAGAGGAATTTAAAGCGATGGCATCTAAACCATTGTTAAATGTAAAATCTACAAGAGTCCATTCGCCTACTCTGGCCACTTTACTTACTTTACCAGTGATGTGCGCATTGTCAGTATTTAAAGTTGCAACCAGGGAATTTAAAAGGTCTGCCGATTCATCTGTTACTTTGATCCAGGTCTTCGCTGAAATTCCATTTGCTTTTACCTGACCTGTTGCCTTCAGTTGTGGTGTTTTACTCAGATTCTGATCCTTAGTAGCAACAAAGGATGCATTTGCATTTATTTCAACAGCCTTCTTGCCTGAATGAGCAGCGACACTTGAAGCTTTTGCTTCATCCTCAAATGAAAGGAATAACACTGAGTTATAATGTGCATTTTTTGCAACAAGAGCCGGTACATTTTCATTATGTGCAAATTTTGCAGTGCTCATAATTCCAAGTGCATTCTGTTCGAGTAGAGCATTTCCAGAAGGGCTGTATGCAAGTACTTCATTTGTTTTTATCCAGTTTGCATTTGTTGCTCCAGGACTATAATTAAACCCACGGAAAGAATTATAAGTACCGGCACCGTTATAAATTTTATTTCCTTGGCTTACAGCATCCTTAAGGTCAGTTTTATAAACATAATTCGATTGCATTCTCCACTTACCTATTCTGCCAGCTAAATAATCATTCGTAACATTGGTAAGATCAAATTCATCATTGAAATTCAAATCATATTTATCTTTCCAATCATCTGAAAATAATGTAGCAGAAGCCCCTACGACTTTTCCACTTACCTCAAAGGTCCCATCTGTCTTAAAGAATGATGTATTGGCTGCCCCTTCTCCATAAGTAGTTATTTTGCCGGCCACCTGATTCAGCTGATTAGTATAGCCACTGTTAATAATTTCTAATGTAGTAAAAGTACCTCCGGAGTTACCCGATACTACTGGTTGTACTTTAATTTTATTCTCGCTTGCGTTTATATCACTTATATAGAAAAGCCCAAGAGAACTGGTAGCATTAGACAATCTGATCAAATCACCCGACACTAAGTAGCCGTCTGAAATATAGGATGAATTCCCGGCAGTAATGGTTAATTGTCCGTTGTTAACTTCACCTGCTTTTTCAACTACCCTTCTCTCATTTTTATACATCGGTCCCATGTTCGGATATACATAGTGAGCTGGAATACTATAATTTGTATAGATGCCTTTATGGTTAGCAGAACTCACGGGACTTAAGTTATCAAATCCATCTCTGGCAATGGTTACTATAGGCGAACCGGAAGACTTGTCGAATACAAGGTTTTCCTGAATGTCAACAATATTATTCTGTTCTCTTATCGTTTTCTTTTCAAGGCATGTATAACTGATCACCTTATTCGTTACATGGCTTCTAAATTTCTTTTCAACATAACTATAGTATGGAAAAAGTGAAAAAGATGGAAAAGGAATAAACAGTGCAACAGATAATTCAAAATCGACCTGCACAGCTGCATCGTGGTGAACATCATCAACGGATCGCATCTCCATGGTCACCTCAGATTCTTTGCCCAGATAATCTTGTTTAATCGTTCCGTCTTCTTGAAGTACATCTACCTTTTCTCCTGGTGCAAAATACTCATGTCTTTCTTCAGAATATTTTTTGTAGTCTTTATCCGGAGTGCCGCTGATATAATTTCCACCATACGTAGCAATTCTGTTTAACTTGCCATGCATGTCATTCAAAATAAAGCTGTAGCCTTGAGAAACCCACCTGTTGTCAATGAGCACGTTTACCCAGATTGCAGGAATCGTTACATAGTCTTTAGCATGATCATCTACAGGAGTGTTATCAAACTTCATAGGATATTGCTTTGCTGTATAATACTCATGAACAGTGAAGCCTGGGGAAGATTTCCCTTTATGGATATTTTTCACCACCACTCTTGAATAACCTATAGATGCTCCAGGAAGTAACATTTCTCCGATAGGACCTTCAAACTGCTCAAGATCAATACCTGATATAGCTTTTTGATACAACTCCTGACGTGATCGCTTTAATAAAAAATTAACCAGCGTATTTTCTTCCCTGATCCCACCACTTTCATTGGTTGCTACGCCACTGCTCGTACCATCCTGACGTTCATACAAATATTCACTTCCATATAAACTTTCATCTCCTTCTTCGATACCTGAGTCATACATGAGCAATCTTTTTACTCTTACACCTCCGCCTATTTTCTTCTTAAGCACAGGAATACGGATATATGACTGAGAATAAGAAACCCTTTGACATCCACCTCCTGTCGAGACAAGCGTTTTTGCAGCCTGGAAAACACTTTTAACCATATCTACAGAACTGCCATTAAGAGGAATTTTTACCGGATCAATATTACAACTGCTGCTGATATTCATGCCGGATTTGTTTCTCTTAAGATGATTTAAACACACCTGATGTGGAAGAGAATACTCCCCGCTTTCAAATTGAATAGCCAGTTTATTATTAATCACTACCGCTTTACCATTAGCATACCCTGTTATATAATCTACATCACAATTATTTACCTCAGGTGTAGCAGATCCTGTTAAAGTGTATAAAAATTTAAAATACAATTTATTATTTTTTGAATTAGGACCTACGTATTGATTGATAGTATCCTTTAATGCATTCAGTTCAACAAGCTTATACTCGCCATTTTCCTTCTCAAGCCCAAGGTCTCCCGGGTTCAGATAATATAGATTACTGGTTTCATTGTCAGATTTAGAGCCGCTTACATTTCCTGAGGCATCGGTTAAACTAACCATAGCAAGCGCGCGTTGATCTTGCACAAAGAGATAATCTTTGTCTTCATACTGAACAAGTATTTCTCCACCTGAGGGTAATATTATACGTTTTAATTGCCAGGCAGCAGGATCATATTTTTGGGCAGCATCTCTTTTCCCCTGATAAACCCATGGTATCAGTTTATTTTTTCTATTGGCTCCATCGTAAGCATAGTTACCACAGCCATCTATTTCATAAGGAGAGTAGTCCGGGTTTTCATTCAAATTGTTGCCATAATTAACTATATCAGCAGAAGGATCATTTGCATCAGTGTATAATTCTGAAACAGGTCCATCGGATATGTAATCTTTCTTATATTCATAAATAAATTCGTAAGGAGAGATCCTTGCATTATTTATTCCCTCATACTCAAACCAAACTCGCTTAAGCGTTAATTTTCCTCCTCTCTTGGAATTTGAAAAAGTATGTTCAGAGTTTGGAAGGTTCTTAGCTAAAGATTTACTAGCATCATAGCTGTCGGTCTCACCATAGTATTCAAAATGAACTATTTTTAATGCCTTTCCAATGGTTTTTGTCGGATCAGAAGGATCTTTGGCGTATAATTCTATTCTGTCTAACTTCCTAAGTTTATTATTACCTTTAGCTTCAATATTATTAGAAGCAGCCTCATCTTCGTCTGAAGCACTAACTCCATCTTTCCTTTCGCTGGTTATATAAAGTGCTATATGAGTTTTAGTCTCTATCGATTTTAAATAATATATTTCTTTTTGCCCATAAGATATAGTTCCTCTGTCATCTCTAGGATCAGACAACGCTCCTCTTTCATAAAACAAACCGGAATATGGTCTTCTATGCTCATACCAATCATCATCCGTACTACCCGGCTTCTTTATTTTTTCGCCCCAAACTTTTTCATAATTAAATTTTGTCCATCCTCCGAAATCATCAGAACTTATGCCATTCAAAGTTCTGTCAATATAATCTGGTGTAGTGATCTGAGTAAGCAAATAAGAAGTTGCATAAGCATTATCTCCATTTGCCTTTTCACCTATAATCGTATTAAAATTGCCTGTATTCGTAACATCCCTGTATACCAAAGTATTATTTTTTATCTCTGGCATATTGCTATATGGTTCCTTTACACTATAAGACAGATTACTCTCTCCTTTGGCATAAACAGGTAAACCATAAACATATTTATTTCCATCTTCATTGATCGTAGCAAATTCACCAATACCATGATTATGATTCCCTCTTTCAAGAAAATTATCATAGTTTGACTTATCGTATGCCAGGTAATTAATATTCTGGTCCTTTTTAACAATGTCTTTGTTATAATTAAATCCTACATAAGTGGATCTTCGGGCTCTTTCATCTGTCAGAGTGCGCTTTACCTGAGTTTCATCAATCACCGGTTTAAATTTCTTAAGTCCAGGAACGTAAGCACCTTCTGACTGAATCGCTACTCTATAAGGAGCATCGTTATCTGAAAATTCCAGATTTGATCCAGGATCATTTGTAAATTTTGGAAAGTATCCCTCATCTCCTAAACCACTAAAAAGGTACATATTTCCTTTATCTTCCCAGTTTCTAACATTCATTTGATGATAACCTATCCCCACGTAAAATCCTCCACCGTTTGTCAATCCTGCGTCGATATCTCCTTTATAATTGGAGATGACCATATCACTTTGTTTGTTGACTGGCAAGTATGTTCCTGTTGATCTGGAAAAGAATCTGAATCCTCCACCTAAACCTTCTCCGGTAACAATAAAATCATCAGGTGCATTGTGTGGAATCGGCAAATACTGATCTCTTTTGGCATACATGCTTTCTTTCTCAACGGAATAATCCATCATATAGGATCCCTCTGTCTTAGTTCTAGTGGCTTCACCTTGATAAAGATATCCATAAACAGGGTTTGGATCCTCTGCTAAATAATTTTGCATGGTAAAACTTCCATTGATCCCCACTTTAGGTTCTAAGTCAAGCGGCAATGGAGTTGGCCCGAGATTTATTGCAACATTATGAGAATGTCCACTATAACTTGATACATTCATTGGTCTGAATTCATCTTCCATTGCTCTCATTCCATATGTGCTTGCCATTCCTTTTACAAAAGATGCCGAATTACTAGCGCCTCTTTCTGCCCTATCCGAATTTGTTTTTGCGGCATCTTTTGCTTCCTCATTATCAGTTTTATTTGCTTCATCTAATTTTCCCTTAGCATTTTTCGCATCCTTATTATTTCTCGCAACTATACCCGATGGATTAAGATCAAAAGAAAAACTTTTTCCATCCTGAGCAGACACACTGTAACCCACATTAACAAGCCCATCAAGAGAGGCAATATTTATTCCATAGGAGGTACCAAAACCTCTGTAATTATTATACTTAAGAGCAGCACTTACCGTCAACCCTACTACATCCAGATCTGTACTGTATATTTCGAAACTC
Organism: Sporocytophaga myxococcoides DSM 11118; assembly: GCF_000426725.1. Classification (NCBI taxonomy): domain Bacteria; kingdom Pseudomonadati; phylum Bacteroidota; class Cytophagia; order Cytophagales; family Cytophagaceae; genus Sporocytophaga; species Sporocytophaga myxococcoides. The sequence continues at coordinate 19,857 of NZ_AUFX01000010.1, forward strand.
CCACTAATACCCGTAGTGACTGTGTAGTTCGCTGGCATCTTATTCATGTACTTAACTTCCTCCCCGTTAAAATCATCCGGGAAACCTTTTTTGCCTCTGTTAATGGCACCAGGATTTAATGTCCATCCATATCCTACCCATGAAGCATCTTCTTCCATTGAAGAACCGCTGTGATATGAAAGTGACATTGCATAGCCGCCACCATTAGGACCAGGCACATTTACCAAAGGAAGATTATAGGTAAAATCACCGGTAAAGGGATTTACCATATTGGTAGTTGCCACCGGCTCGAAACTGGAAAACTCTGGTTGTCCAGGCCCCGAAGTAAGTGCCCACGCTACACTAGGAAATATAATCTGAGTTGTTATGTTGACAGTTAAAAAAATCGCAATCGATTTTAATACTTTTATTTTAAACCTGCTCATAAATGTCTAAAAAACAAATTGTGGTATACTTGCTAAATGTTCTTGTTTAAAAAGAAAATGTGTTCGACCTGAATTAAAAAACTCGTCATCAAAAACCAAATCCATCTCTTCACTTTGATCCAAACCTTGCTGACCTTGCTTTTCTGAAAATACTAGATAGAACTCTTTTTTATTTGTTAAATCATAACCATTGATCATTCCGGATAATACAGGCTCATATACTTCCTTGCCTGCAATAAGCTCGACATATTCCTCCAGATTAAAATTCAGATCAAAGACCCTTTCTTTATACTCCCTATAATTACTGACACCTGTCAGCATAAGATCTCCCTTCTTCTCTCCCTCTCGCTCATCCGGAGCTATAGTTATAAGAAATGTCTTACTTTTTGAATATAAATTAACAAGACTATCTTTTGTATTTTCTTCCCGCGACTCCATACGTTTCATCTCTTTATGTGCAAGAAAATCAGGCGGGAGATATTTTACGCTGATCTTAAGACCAGACACATATTTTTCTTTCACAAGCCCATGTTCAGGATTATTGATCCACTTCATGTATTCAGTAAAATTGCTGATCTTACTTTTGCTGCAAGAGATCAACAATGGTAATAAAAGAAAAGGTATATAAAATCTTACTTTCATTTTTGCTCTTCCTTATTTTTATACCAGTCATTAATCCCTTTAAGAAGATCTTCTGTAATATCTTTGGAGTCATTTCCATAGAGGACATTACCTTCCTGTGTCAATCCAAGAATCACATCGTAACCATGATTCTCACCATATTCTTTTATGTAAGAATTGATCTGATTCAAAACAGCCTGGGTCATTTTTTCATCTTCTTCTTTTGCCTTCTCCTCAAGTGATTTGACATAATCCCTTATGCCCTGCTCCTGCTTGCCAAGGTATAATTCCCTTTCTTCTTTTTCTTTTTTGCTTAGGCCGGGAAGATCGTTGGTATACTTACTTACTGCACTTCTGTAGTCTCCCTGAAGTGTATCTATATTGGCCTGCCATTTTTCCATTTTGGATTTATAGATATTCTTGGCTTCCTTCATTCCTTCGAAGTTCTTTACCAGTTCTCCGGAACGGACATAACCGATTTTAGGACTTGTAAATTTGGAGACTCCATAACTAATAATTCCTGAAAGAAAAATTACTAAAGAGAAAATGATGATGTAACTACGCTTATTCATTAATTTTTTAATATTACTTGTCCCTGGTAAATTACGCTGCCATTTATTTTAAGATTGAATCTATAGGTACCACTTGCACACGCACCTCCATTGGTATCCTTCCCATCCCATTGTAAAGAAGTATTTTCAGGATATACCGTAACTCCTGAGGCATTAATCACTTCAAGTTTTGTGTTACTAAAGTTTGGTACTGTTATCTTAAATACATTATTAGGTGCTGGATTAGAAGGCTTAAAGACAAGGCCTCCTTCAAGATTGGTTAAGACGATGAGTTCTGACTCATTTGATGGAGTGCCATCTTTATAAAAAGTAATTGTATTGTTATTTATTGTATAGAGCTTATCTGATAAACTATAGAATGTCCCATTCTTCTTACCTGAAACTTTTGTAAAATTAGATGAAGCATTTGTTTGAAGTTCGAGATTATAGGATGCATTTGTAGTTCCTTCATTTATATCTACCAGGACAGATGTTGAATTTAAATCTGGGTGAATTTTTACAACTCCGTTATTCGTTCCATTATAACCACTTGTAAAGTATGGCACTTTAAACTTCTCTGCCCCTGCCGTTACTTTGTAGGTTGTTGCATTAACATTGTAAGTATTGATAAAAGCTTTAGATCTATAACCTAAGGTAAAATTATAATTGCCTAAGAAATTTGCTGCATTGGAAGTAACTGTTCCGATATCATAGTTTGCTGTAACGTTGTTATTACCTTCGCTTTTCCAGGCGCCTGATACATAGCGGGCAACAGAGATCACATTCGGATTGATTGGTGTGCATGCATCTGCATCCCAGCCGAGGGAGATAGCGTAGGGTGTGTAATTTCCAATTGGTGTTATAGTGTTTACATTCCAATATTCACATTCACTTACATCCATTAGTGGAGAAGTAAAAGTAGAACCGACTGGAGACTCATTAAAATACTCCAGATAAATATCGGACACAATCGTTACCGGATCACTTATCGTTACAGGTCTGTATTTACCGTTTTTACCAACTGGAAAGGTAAAAATACCAGCTCCATACCTTCTAACTTTTCCATCAATATAGCTTTGATTGGAAGCGCCTGAAATACTTACTGGATTATTAATTCTGAAATAAAAATTGGGAGTAGTGATAAAATTCCCTTTAACAAAGGTTATAGGGCAGCCAACATTCAAAATGGTATTTAATGTCACATGGTTATTTTCCTTATCAATCTTAACTCCTCCCCAGAATGAAAGGGTACCAAAATTACTTGATATTACCTGCTGATTACTACCTTTAAAAACTGTAGTTCCTCCCTGATAGCCAAAATAATCCGGACTACCAGATAAAACATTGTACGTTACATTTCCATAATATTCAGAGATACCCTTATTTGACGGAAAAATCGTACCAGTGCTAACATTCTTATTAAACACTACATTCCCATAATAAATATCCCCCGAATTAGAGCCTAAATAAAAATTTCTTCCTCCGGCATTAGTTAATGTATAATCTTTATCGAAAACAGACCCGCCGTAACTTATATTGTCATTGCAACATATGTTATTAGTAACAGTAAATGTAGTGACATTATGAAATTGTGTAAGGCTGTAACTCATATTATTACAAACCACAGTCAGTTTACTTTTAATATCGGATGATCCAATAGAAAATCTGGCACTTGGAAGAGAAAGGTTTATATCAGGATACACTCCCTCTTCCATTTGTTTTAAACTGCTAAGAGAAAGATACCCTGATGGAAAAGATTCTATGTTAATATGAGAATCTGTAGAAAGGTTTACAACCGATGGGGTATAAGTACCAAAAGAGACAAACCCTGAAGATAGATTTGTAATCATTATATCAGCATCAACATTAACTGGACCATTTAATCCTAAATTAAGACTGCCAGACTGAGCATTATACAGTCTTATTAATTTATTAGATTCTCCATCCTTAGGTTTAAAAGTTGATGTGCCGTATTGAGATATATACAGTGAGCCTGCACCTAAATTATTGAAAGTACAATTGCCTTTGAATGTATAGTTACCAGTGTTTACAGATCCAATGCCTATAGTACCTTTATTATTTAGTAAAAAATCTGATTCAAAAACAACGGTACCATTGCTGTTATTAGATGATATTCCAGATTTAGTCAGCTCCACAATCCCATTAAAGGTTCCATTATTAATATATAAATCGGGACTTTCAACAACAATCTTCCCCTTATAAATACCATTTCCGTAAAATATAAATTTACTTGTTCCAGTTAATTTAATTTCCTGGTCTGTAGCATCCTTCTGTATGACGTTACCCAGATATAGTCCCCCCGAAATATAACTATCTTCCGGAACTAATAATTTTACATTATTTTCAAGGTTGATTGTCCCATTGTACCCGATGAAAATATTTCCTGGTGAAGAACTTCTTAATTCTACATCACCATTTAATTCAACAGTTCCAGCATTTCCTAACCTAATATCACCAGCAGTTCCCTTATTTTCAAATTTAGCCAAGCCTGAAAAAGTTGACATACTACCTGGGTAATTTGATACTTCAATGTAACCTTTATTGGAATTGATAAAAGTAGTAGTTCCACGATAAGTATAGTTATTTCCTGAATTTGTGCTTAGATAACATGTACCAGTTCCTTGATTGTCAAAGGTAAAACTTCCATTAAACCTTGCAGTACCTGTAGAGGTTGTATTACCTGAACTTTTACTAATAATGTTAACATCAGAGTTATAAACTCCCCCATCTATCCTTACTACAGATGCTGTGCATGCTAATATGCCATCATAGACAGAATTTACTCCCAGAATTATACCAGCTTCTTCCGACAGACTTAAGGTCTGAGAAGTTGACCCCTCCTGATTAAAATTGGCAAGCATTAAATATCCTTTTGAAAAATTTTGTATAGATATTACTTTACCTGATGCTAATTTTGATAATCCTTTTGCAATTGTAGCAGTCCCAAACCTTATACCAAAAGTACTTGCGGTGTTTTCAAGAATTAGATTACCATCAAAGTAACATATGTCTGTATACGTATCAAATCCTCCACCAGTTGAAGTAATCTTTATTGTTAAATCTTTGACGAATCTTTCTGTCAGGCCTGTTATATTAGTGTTGGCTATTCTAAAAAGACTCGATCCTGCAGATTCAAAAGTAGTTGCTTCTGAATATGTATTTCCTCCTGTATTAGTAGTACCTATTCCTCCATGATGTTTAATCTTTACTAAACCTTTAAAACTATTCCTATAAAGATTAAGTATATTTACATTCAAGTCCAAAAAAGATTCAATCGTAGTTTCAACGCTGGTATATCCTATGGAAACCAAAACTGGAACGGCCTGGCTGCCTGCAGTAATAGTTCCTCCTATACCTAAAACAGAAGTTCCTCCTGCTATGATCAAATTTCCAGAGACATTCAAATTAAACTCATTATTAATCCTTAAACCTCCAGAGTTAACTCTGAATACTCCAACTGTCTGATTTGAATTAAGAACTGGAATATTATTAGATAATACGATGATGACTTCGTCTGTAGGAATAAACGCTACCTTATTATTTACATCAACGGGTACAGTAGACCCGACACTTCCCGACCAGTTTAGCGGATTTTCCCATTCACTGCTAATAGAAGGATTTCTCCATGTAAAAGTACCAGCATTGCAATATCCAGTAAATGCCCAAAAAATACTCGCAAAAATAATTCTTAAAAAAAAGAATGATTGCTTTTTGCATGAATCAGATAGTACCAGAAAATTTAACATTGAACTATAAAAATATCCCTTTAATCAAATTTACTTCATTTTATCAGCAAGAGAAAAACTATACATATATTCTTTTCCACAATCTTACTTCAATTCTTACATCCTTTTAAGAATCAACTGTCCCTGATAAACAACAGTGCCATTTATATTAATATTGAACCTGTAAGTACCATTGACACAGGCATCTCCATTGGTATCCTTTCCATCCCATTGAAGAAGGGTACTTTCAGGATATACAGTAGTTCCTGAAGCATTAATCACTTCAAGTTTGGTATTACTGAAGTTTGGTACTGTTATCTTAAAGACATTATTAGGAGCTGGATTAGAAGGCTTAAAGACAAGGCCTCCTTCAAGATTGGTTAAGACGATGAGTTCAGACTCATTTGATGGGGTACCATCCTTATAAAAGGTAATTGTATTGTTATTTATGGTATAAAGTTTATCTGATAAACTATAGAACGTCCCATTCTTCTTACCTGAAACTTTAGTAAAATTAGATGTACCATTCGTTTCAAGTTTGAGATTATAAGAAGCATTCGTAGTTCCTTCATCTATATCTACCAGGACAGATGTTGAATTTAAATCAGGATGAATTTTTACAACTCCGTTATTGGTTCCGTTAAAACCACTAGTAAAGTATGGGATTTTAAACTTCTCTGCTCCCGCTGTTACTTTATAGATTGCTGAGTTAACGTTGTAAGTGTTTATGAAAGCTTTAGATCTATAGCCTAAGGTAAAATTATAATTGCCTAAGAAATTTGCTACATTGGAAGTAACTGTTCCGATATCATAATTAGCTGTAACGTTGTTATTGCCTTCGCTCTTCCAGGCACCTGATACATAGCGAGCAACAGAGATCACATTCGGATTAATTGGTGTGCATGCATCTGAGTCCCAGCCGAGGGAGATAGCGTAGGGTGTGTAATTTCCGATTGGTGTTATAGTATTTATATTCCAGTATTCACATTCGCTCACATCCATCAAAGGGGAAGTGAATGTTGAGCCAGATGGAGATTCATTGAAATATTCCAGATAAATATCGGAAACAACGGTAACAGGATCACTTATCGTTACAGGTCTGTATTTACCGTTTTTACCGACAGGAAAAGTAAAAACTCCTGCCCCATATCGTCTTATCTTTCCATCAATAAAACTTTGATAAGATGCTCCTGAAATTGTAACAGGATTATTAATTCTGAAGTAAAAATTGGGGGTTGTGACAAAATTTCCTTTAACAAAGGTGATAGGACAACTTGTCTGAAAAATGGTATTTAGAGTCACATGATTAGATTCTTTATCTATTTTAACACCATTCCAAAAAGCAAGGGTACCATAGTTACTTGATACAGTCTGAGAATTGTTTCCTTTAAATACAGTGATACCAGTACCTCCATAGCCAAATATATCCGGAACGCTGCCTGATACGCCAACATCATAAGTAATACTGCCATAATATTCATTCACTCCATTTTTTGATGGAACTATTCCTCCGCTACTATTTTTGTTTAGTATTACATCCCCTCCATATATGTCGCCATTGGTATTGGCTAAAGTGACAGATCCTGTAGAATTGTTTGTAAAAGTTAAACCCAGTTTGAAATTATTACCACCTGTCCATGTATCATTAAAATTACCAGTTTTAATTCCAGTAAACAGCATTTCAAATACTGATCCTGTTACGGATAACCTTGGAGTAAGACAGATAACCTCACCATTAAAAGTACTTTTGTTAAAGCTTACTACAGAAGAGCCCGTCAATTCAAGGTTTTGAAGGGTATTGCCCTTTTGAATGAAGTTATTGAACACTAGAGATCCTGAAGTAAAGGCTGATGCAGATATAATCTTACCTTCCTTCAAAAAAGAAGTTCCTGTACCTCCAAAGCTAACAGCGCCAGAACCGGAATTTTTACATTGAATATTTCCGTCAAAATAATTATTCCCTGACCACGAAACATAAAATCCACCAGAGGAAGTATTTTCATAAGTTACGTTCCCACTATAATAGTCAGCACTTGTATTTCCCATAAGAAAGTATCCTTGTCCTCTATTTATAAATGTTACATCCTTAAATAAATTAGATCCGCCAGAAGCTGTATTAGAATTTCCTGTCTTTTCAAAAGTTGAGACTCCATTGAAAGTACCACCATTCAGCTGAACATGGGATGCCTTCACATTCAAGATTCCATTAAATACAGTTCCTGAATTAAAAGCAGCTACTGTACTTTCACCCAGAATTAAATTTTGAGGAGACTCGCCCATCTGGACGATATTCCTAAAAAATAAGTTTCCATATGAAAATGTATTCTCAGTAGTTGTTATCGTTCCATTAATGGCACTGCCTGTAGCAGAACCTCCAAATGTAATTCCGGCAATGGCATTATTGTATAATTCTACATTTGAATTTATAGTTACAATCCCATTTGTACCTAACGTCAAACTACCTGCAGCCGCATGATTTACCGAAGATATATTGACTGACAATTTTTTATCTGCTGCAGCAAATAAGGTCGAGCTATTAGGGAGGTAACAAATATTAATACTCCCTGTACCTGAAATGAAGAAGCTTGTATTTGCACCAAATGTCATAAGAGGAGCACCGCATCCCAGATTCAAATGAGACTTACCTGTATTTCTGATATAAGAATCACCAACAAAATTAATAGGTTCTAGATTTGTACTGTTCAGATTTGAAGCCGGTTCATCATTTGAGCACATAGTAAAATCTGTAACTTTTTGAAATGTACCTCCCTGGAGGAATAATTTAGGGACTATAACAGTTAGATTGCCTGAAAAATCGCACCCTCTATTCAAATTCAAAATGGCTGAACCACTAGAATTAAAGCTTAAAACTTGTTCAGTACCTCCAAGTTGTTTAAAATTTCTTAAAAGCAATGTCCCATTTGTGAAACCAACATCTCCGACTTTTATTGTTGTTTCTGCTTTTAAATTAACTGTACCATTATTAGCTGAATAAATCGAGGAATTTGTTAGCGAATTCACTTCCACATCAGAGTAAAAATTAGTTATCCCATCATAACTCATAAATATGTAAGCTCCAGAAGCTCCATTAACAAACACTACTTTTGCTTCAGAGGAATTAAAATTTACAATGGAAGTTGCTGTATTAGCCAAGACAATAGAGCCCGTTAATATATTTTCAAATTTAACATCACTCTCAAAATTCACAGTCCCAATATTACCAATGCGGAGAGTACCTAATCCTGAATTTATAAAAGTTACTTTGCCATAATAATGATCTCCATCGAGAGAAAAATTTGAGTTTGATGACGCTCCTGTATAATTAAATTTGGTAACTCCATCATATCGATTACCTCCGGTTGATCCCGTGCCACCTGCAATATTAAATGTAGCCTCTTTTTTAAACCATCCCCCAGATAGAGTAATAGTGGGTGCACTAACAGTTATATCCGATTCAAATATGGTCTGTGGATTTGAATTCAATGGTGTAGATATAAATACTAAAGTTGAAGTTGTTCCGCCCAAAGTAATAATTTGTGGAGTTGTCGTACCTGACTGGATAAAGTTATTCAATGTAAGGGTACCAGCAGTAAAACCTTGAGCAGTAATAGTTTTAGAACTAACCAACTCAGAAGTTGGAGTCTTGGTTACATTATTACCAAAATATATTCCTGAACCAGACGACTTAACAACTATATTTCCATAATACTTGGTATTAAAGTTATAGGAAACATATATTAATCCGGTTGTAGATATTAAAGTTAAATCATTGTTAAACTTATCTTCCCCTAAATCGGATAGTCGCAATCCTGTAGGTCCTGCTGCTTCAAAGGTTGTAACTCCATTAAATTCATTTCCTCCAATTCCATAATTTGCTCCTCCTGTTGTTATTTTAAAATAGGTTGAAGTATTACTTCCAAAGGTACTTTTTTTCAAAATAAGTGCACCGACTATTGCATTAACCGAACAATTTATAGTTGCTCCTGATTCATCACTACCTATCGTTGTCCCTAAAGATGAAGCCTGGTTAATATTCAACTGCCCCTGACCATTAATTGTAGCTCCTCCGGATATACTAACTGTGCTTGTGACATTCAAGGAAAATCCTCCATTTATTGTCAGAATTCCCAAAGTAACTGTAAATGTTCCTATTGTCTGATTGGAATTTAATTCAGGAGCATTATTATTGGTAGAAGTAACAATTGTAATATTATCAGTAGATCTAAAAACAACCTTATTATTTGCATCTACAGGAACTTGTGCATTGATGGGATTTGTTGCATTCCAATTGGCAGGATTTTCCCAGTCCTTATTGACTGAATTAGCCTTCCATGTAAATGAATCAGCATAAGCGCCAGTCCATACAGTTAATAAAAATAAAAGTGTAACAATTCTGAAAGTTAATTTCTTACTATTACAAATAAAACTTAATCTATTTAAATTATACATTGATCTTTAAAAATAATCCTATTAATCAAATTTACTTCATTTCATCAGCACAAGAAAAACTCTTCAAATATTCTTTCCCACTATCTTATTTCTATTCTTACATCCTTTTAAGAATCAACTGTCCCTTATAAGTAACAGTACCGTTTACTTTTATAATAAATCTGTATGTACCATTGACACAGGCTTCTCCATTGGTATCTTTTCCATCCCATTGAAGAGAATTACTTTCTGGATATACCGTAACTCCTGAAGCATTGAGCACTTCAAGCTTTGTATTACTTAAATTTGGTACTGTTATCTTAAATACATTATTAGGTGCTGGATTAGAAGGCATAAAGACAAGGCCTCCTTCAAGATTTGTTAAGATATTGAGTTCAGACTCATTTGATGGAGTCCCATCTTTATAAAAGGTAATTGTATTGTTATTTATGGTATAGAGCTTATCTGATAAACCATAGAATGTCCCATTCTTCTTACCTAAAACTTTAGTAAAATTAGATGAAGCATCTGTTTGAAGTTCGAAATTATAGGAAGCATTCGTACTTCCTTCATTTATATCTACTAGGACAGATGTTGAATTTAAATCAGGATGAATTTTTGCAACTCCATTATTAGTCCCATTATAACCGCTGGTGAAATATGGAAATTTAAACTTCTCTGCTCCTGCCGTTACTTTGTAGGTTGTCGGATTGACATTGTAAGTATTGATAAAGGCTTTAGATCTATAGCCTAATGTAAAATTATAATTGCCTAAAAAATTTAACACATTAGAAGTAACTGAACCAACGTCATAGTTTGCTGTTACATTGTTATTGCCTTCACTCTTCCAGGCTCCTGATACATAACGAGCGACTGAGATTACATTAGGATTGATCGGAGTGCAAGCATCTGCATCCCAGCCGAGGGTTAGGGAGAAAGGATTTCCCACAGTTGTATTGATATTCCAAAATTCGCATTCGCTAATATCCATTAAGGGAGAAGTGAATAAATTACCAATAGGCCCTTGATTGAAATATTCTACATAAATTTCAGTATTTGAGGACCCGCCTGGAGCACTAATTTTAACTGGCCTGTATTTACCGGATTTGCCAACAGGAAATGTAAATGCACTTATACCAAGTCGCCTCACTTTGCCTTCCACAAAGCTTTGATTGGATGCTCCTTCACCAGTCTGATTTGTTCCACTAAAACCAAAGAATGTTGTTGGTACCGTTAAGAAATTCCCTTTTACAAATTCAACAGTTCCCATTACATTCAATGGAATATTTAATGTAACATGATTGGATTCCTTCTCTATCTTAATTCCACCATTAGAAGAGAATGCTAAATTTGTATAATTTCCATTTATAGCCTGAGCATTGCCCCCATTAAAGACTGTTTTGCCTCCTCCATTGCCAAAAAGATCTGGTATTTTTCCCAAAGCAGTATTATAAGTTATATCTCCATGATATTCAGAAATTCCTAAATTGGAGGGATAAATTGCGCCAGAATTAATTTTATTAAGAATGAAGTGACCTTTAAATATATCTCCTGAATTTTCAGCATTTAATCCAAAGGAAAAATTCCTTATAGAATTATTAGTTAGGTTAAAAGTTGATTCAAAAATATTTTTACCCAAGCTGAAGCTTTCATTGGTACTTAGATTTCCTAACATTGTAAAATCAGCTGTATTATGAAATACTGTACTGCTAAAAGTCAGGTGAGAACATGTAACATTAATATTACTATACAATTCACTGCCTCCAATCGCAAATCTAGATCCTGTAAGATTTAGATTAATTTCAGGATAAGATACACCTTGTTGAGTTTGCTTAACATTGGACATCGAAAGAAATCCTGAGTTAAAAGATTCTATGTTAATATGAGAATCGTTAGATAAATTTATAGTAGCTCCGCCTAAAGATATAGTACCAGTAGATAAATTTGCTAATAATAGATCTGCATCAACATTAACAATGCCACTCCATCCCAGATATAGACTCCCTGTTTGTGCATTATATAGTTTTATTAATTTATTTGATTCACCTTCTTTAGGTTTGAAAGTTGATGTACTACCGTATAGAGTTATATATATTGTACCAGTACCTAAATTATTGAATGTACAGTTTCCTTTAAAAGTATAGTTACCAGTATTCACAGATCCAATACCGATAGTCCCCTTGTTATTTAGTAAAAAGTCAGATTCAAAAACAACTGTCCCATTGCTGTTATTTGATGATGTTCCTGATTTTGTTAGTTCAACAACCCCATAAAATGTTCCATTATTAATATTTAAATTGGGACTTTCAACAACAATCTTCCCCCTATAAACTCCATTTCCGTAAAATACAAATGTACTAGTTCCTGTTAATTTAATTTCCTGGTCTGTAACATCCTTCTGTATGACTTTTCCCAGATATAGAACTCCGGAAATAAAACCATCTTCCGGGACTGATAATTTTACACTATTTCCCAAATTGATCGTCCCGAAGTTTCCGATGACAATATTCCCTGAAGATGAACTTCTTAATTCTATATTACCTTTGAAATCAACATCTCCAACATTTCCTAACCTAATACTACCCAAAGCCCCCTTATTTTCAAATTTAGCCAGGCCTGAAAAAGTTGACATGCTACCACTATTATATGAAATTTCAATAGTGCCATTATTTGAATTAATAAAAGTAGCAGTTCCTATAAAAGTATAAATATTGCCCGAATTTGTGCTTAAATTACATGTACCAGTTCCTTGATTATCAAATGTAAAACTTCCATTAAAATATGCAGTACCAATACAGATGGTACCGCTTGAACCTTTATTAATGATGTTAACATCAGAGTTATAATAGCCCCCATCAATTCTTACCACAGATGCTGTGCATGATAATATTCCATCATAAAGGGAATTAACTCCAAGGATTATACCGGCATCACCTGACAAATCTAAGGTCTGAGAAGTTGACCCTACCTGATGAAAATTAGAAAGCCCTAAAAATCCTTTTGAAAAATTTTGTACAGATATTATTTTACCTGATGCCAATTCTGATACACCCTTTGGGGTAGCTGCAGTTCCAAACCTTATGCCGGCGGTACTTACAACATTGTCCAATAATATATTACCGTTAAACTTACAAATGTCTGTATAAGTATCAAATCCTCCTGAACCTGTAACATTTATTATTACATCTTTTGAAAACGTTTCTATCAGACCTGTAATGTTAGAATTTCCTACTCTAAAAAGACTGGTCCCTCCAGATTCAAAAGTAGTTACTTCTGAATAGGTGTTTCCGCCTGTTATTGTACTACCTGTTCCTAAATATTTGACATAAACTGAACTCAGAAAGGTATTTCTATAAAGTGCAACTGAATTTACGTATAAATTCAACTTTGGCTCAATTGAGGAAGCAGTATTGCTTCCTCCAAGTGATACTATTACCGGAATACTCTGACTTCCCGCATTAATTATCCCACCTGTTCCCGTAATTGAAATACCAGCTGCGGCAATAAAATTACCATTGATATTCAGTGCAAAACCACTACTGATAGCTAAACTTCCGGAGTTAACTCTGAAAACTCCAACTGATTGATTTGAATTAAGATTCGGAATATTATTGGATGATACGATAATAACTTCATCAGTAGAAGTAAATACTACCTTGTTATTTCCATTAACAGGTACAGCAGCTCCACTGCTTCCTACCCAGTTTTGAGGGTTCTCCCATTCATAATTAGCTGAAGGATTTCTCCAAGTAAAAGTACCGGCATTACAAAATCCTGTAAAAATCAAGAATATACTCGCGAAAACAATTCTCAAAAAAAAGAATGATCCCTTTTTAAATGGATCAAATTGTACCATAAAATTTAACCTTAAATTAAAACAACATCCCTTTAATCAAATTTAATTCATTTTATCAGCATGAGAAAAACTATCCAAACATTCTTTTCCACAATCTTATTTCAATTCTTACATTCCTTTAAGAATAAAGGTCCCTTGATAAACTGCAATGTCATTTGCTTCTATACTTAAGCTGTCCCCACTCTAACACAACGTCTCCATTAGCACCTATCACATTCAAGGAGAAGACTTTCAAGAAGCGTTAAACGTCAAGCTTAATTTTACCTAAGTTTGTTACTGTCAATTTAATTACATAATTAGAAGAATGAAAGCTAGACACCTCTCTGGGTTTGTTATGATATAAAATTCAGACTCTTTGGGAATGCTTGAAATCAATATACAAGTGATTGTATTATTGTTTATGACATAAAGCTTATTTGATAAATCATAAAAAGTACCATCCTTCTTACCTATGACTTTGAAAAATTAGATGAAGTATCTGTTATAATTTTGAGACTAAAGGCAATGCATCCAGCTCTTCATTTATCCTTAAGCAGTTGTTATTTATTTAAATCCGAATTGATTTTACAACTAGGTGATTGGTTCAAATAAACTACTGGTAAAGATTGAAACCTTAGAGTTCCCTGCTGTTACTTATCAAAAATAATGAAATAAAATAAATTAAGAGTCGGGGATGGTTTTAGCACTCATCCTCTCTAAAACATACCAAATGTAATTTCCTATTCTAAAAGATATCCATCCAATTATTCAATTGTTATTTGCGTTTAGTTAATAGTTGGATCTACGCATATCCACTCAGCCATTCAAAGGCTTAGTCCCTTGAATGGGTCGCTAATATATTTTAAAACACGTCTTCAATCTTCATACAACTCATTTTCGGAACTAAATAATACTTTCCGGCTACTAATTCATAAAACTCAATGCCGATGCAAGTAACCAATCCTATTGTCTCAGGTAATGAAGCCTTCATTTGAAACCTTGCAGTTATAGATATAGCCTCTGTTTCATCTTCAATAGAAATAAGTTCTGAAAATTCTGTATTGCACAACATGTTTAATGATAATTCATCAAATATTTATTCTCCATTTGATCAAACGAATAGTTGGATAATGCTACAACTGTCAATATCAATTTAAAATGAGTCACTCCGGATATTTTTGGTATTCCATTGGAAGCATTAAAAGAAGGAACATTGAACAAAATTTCCTTTCTATCAACTGACGCTTCAATTGAATAATGTACTTTAAATACTTGATTAAAATTTACTCCACTCTTAAACTGAAAGTCTTCAAACAATTGTTTATTGGTTCGTATTTTAACATCACACATTCCAGGCTTTCCTTCACCCGAATGTATTACATCTGCAAACAATTTAGATATACGTGTATAAACCTTCTTATCGGAAACATTGTCCAATACAGAACCAAAAGACTTTCGAAAACAACTCCCCACGTAGGAAGCCACTCCAAACTCTTTGGAATTATTCCTGAAAGCCTTGTAAGCTGAATCTTTTTTTACTCTCTTTTTTGATGGAGCAGATGAATTTCTGACATAGAATTCACCTTTCATTTTGTAATAAATTTTCCCGTCAATGAACCCTGTCATTTTATTCGGGCCTTCTTGTTTAGGCATAGCTGTGAAAAATTAGCGGTTGATAAAAACTTAATCTATAATGAATAGATATATTTGCAATTATAAACAATTAAAAATTAGGTTTCACATTCAGCAATTAAAATTCCACATTAAAAATTTAACGAAATTGAGTCATCTAATTTAAAGAGTTACAACAAATCTTATAAACTATCCATTTGATTACTCGTTTTTTAAACTAAGGTCTAATTCTTCCCGAAAAAGAGTCCCTTTTTCACATTCCTCGCCCAGTAATATCAAGGGTTTCAAACCAGTTCACGTATAGTTCTCGTATAGCTCACATATAATTCACCGTAGTTCTCGCATACATTAACCATATATTAGCTATATATCATCCATATTTTAGCCACCTGTTATTTATTATTAGCTAAATGCTAAGGTAACTGATGCACCTTACTGAAATAACTATATAAAGAAATAGCAAAAAAAGGGCCTGTTCATTTCTGAACAGACCCGATGAAACATAGCACAAACAAACCTAAAAATTAGTGGGCGCTGGACAAGTCCACATTGGCGCCTTTATTTTTTCTTAACAATATCAATACAAAGGGAACACATACAAGGAAAAGAATTCCAAGATAAAGGAAGGCATCCATATAAGATAAAACCATAGCCTGCTTGGTTATTCCGAGGTCCATCAGTTTGTAACCTTTAGCAAGTGCTTCTTCTGTTGAAAAGCCTTTTACTGCAAAACTCTGCTGCATCTGATGAACTCTATCCATCGCACTTCCACCATCTACACTTAAATGAGATACAACATCAGAACGGTGCTGAACACTTTTTCTTACGATAAAAGTATTAATAATTGCAATCCCGAATGATCCACCTAACTGTCTCATCAATCCTGTAAATGCCGCTCCCTGCCCTATCTCCTGACCTTTTAATCCGGATAAAGATAAATTTGTAATTGGCATAAATAACAATGCCAGACCAACTCCTCTCGTTACAAGTGGCCAAAAGAAATCATCACCCGATGTATGCGGAGACAATATCGAAAATGCCCAAAAGCTATAAGTAAAGAACAGGAACATACCTATAGCAACGAGATATTGAGCAGGAAATCCTTTTTTCAGCGTGGCTCCCATAATCGGCATCATGAATGCAGTCGCAAGAGATGCAGGCACCATCAGAAGTCCAGCCTGCGTGGCCGTCCAGCCCAATATTGACTGTGTATATAAAGGAACAATAAATGTTGATCCGAATAAGCCAAAGCCGAGCACAAATGATAGTATGGTTCCTATCCTCAGATTGAAGTTTTTCAATACTTTAAATGAAACGATCGGATTTTTATATACACTTTCTCTCCAGATAAAGAAAAAGAATCCAAATACAGCCAACACACTGCAGATAACGATACTTTCGCTACTAAACCAATCTTCTTCCTGCCCTTTCTCCAACACAAATTGAAGAGAGCCGATTCCGATAGCAAGAAGTATAATTCCCCACCAGTCGATATCCTTTGCTGCTGTCTTCTCCGCATATTTAGGACTCTTTACAAACTGAATGGTCAGTATTGTAGCAATAATTCCAATTGGTATATTGATATAGAAAATATATGGCCATGAATAATGATCCACTATATATCCACCAAGCGGAGGACCTAAAGTAGGACCGACAATTACACCAAGACCGTAAATAGCCTGGGCCATTCCTCTTTCCGCTAATGGAAAGCTTTCTGTAATGATCGTCTGTGAAGTAACAAGCAAAGCACCTCCACCAATACCCTGTAATAAGCGGAATAAAATAAGCTCATTAATAGAAGTTGCATTTCCACAAAGAAAAGAACAAATAGTAAAGAGAATAATTGAAGCTGCAAAGTAGTTTCTTCTTCCAAACTGCTGGGACAGCCAGCTGGTCATAGGCATTACGATTACGTTACCTATAGCATAGGCAGTGATTACCCAGCTGACCTCAGCGGTAGTACAACCAAGGTTTCCTCCCATTTCATTGAGGGCAACATTTACAATGGTTGTATCTATCACTTCCAGAAGAGCGCAAAATATTACGGTAATAGTTATGATAACCCGTCGGGCCCCATACTCCACCAGTGAGTCTGACTCTAATAAGGACATTTAATTAAACTTGAATTTAGTAAACAAAGACTAATGCCTTAAAATATTATTCTTTAAAATGTACTTCGGCAATCACGTTCATACCCGGACGAAGATCTTTCACCATCGGATCATTATTAGAAAGCTCTATTCTTACAGGCACACGCTGCACGACTTTCACAAAGTTACCACTGGCATTATCCGGAGGAAGCAAAGCAAAACGTGAACCTGTAGCCGGAGAGAATGAAGCTACCTTTGCTTCAAACTTGTGATGGGGGAAAGCATCTACCTCTACAGTTACACTTTGTCCGATCTTCATTTTCTCAAGCTGAGTTTCTTTGAAGTTTGCTGTTACCCAGACTTTATCACTTACAACAATATTGCACAATTGCTGTCCTGCCTGCACCAGCTGGCCTGGCTCAAGGTTTATAGCAGATACTTGTCCGTCAGCCTGAGCTACAATTACTGTATAAGAAAGATTCAACAACGCATTATCAAGATCAGCTTCTCTTTGTTTGATTACAGAAGAAGCAACTTTAATCTGTTGCACAGTAGCATTAGATTGAGAAGCTACAGCCTTAGACTGACTTTCTGTTGATCTTTTCTGATCTTCCAATATTTTCAGCTGACGCTCCGCTGTCTGCTTTTCCGCAAGAGCCTGCTCATATTGTACCTCAGTGATAGAATGATCTTTGATCAAATCTGAATAACGGGCAAAGTCTTTCTCAGCTCTCCATAGACGAACCTTTGCAGCTTCTATATTAGCCTCAGCAGTACTGATATTGGATTGAGATGAAACTGTGTTAGCAGCCGCAGCACTTGTATTAGCATGAGCTACAGATAAACTGCTTTTCGCATTATCAAGAGCAGCCTGAGCTTGCATAACCTTAATTTTCATTTCACGATCATCAAGAATAACCAGGGTATCTCCTTTTTTTACAAGCTGGTTATCTTTTATCCTTACAGAAGAGATGTAACCTGCAATACGGGGAATAACCGGACTTATATTTCCGTTTACCTGAGCATCTTCCGTCTCTTCATTGTTTTGACCATGAACATATTTACTAACTCCATAATAGCCTCCAAGAGCGACAAGGACTACAAGGATTATAGCAAAAGTTTTATTTTTCTTTTTAACAGCCACCTGGTCATTGGTGGCATTCTCAACTTTCATTTTTTTCGAAGATTTATTTTCGACAATTTCAGTAGTTTCCATAATGGAATCGGGAGCTATGTTTAAGATTTATTTTTTAGGTTCGTTATTAGCAACACCTGAAGTTTGTAAAAGCCTGCGATATGCCACCGCTGCATCTGCTTTGGAATTAGCATAGTCCAGGTTGGCCAGCAATTGTTGTACAAAAGCATCCAGCAGATCTGTTGTAGTGACCAGGTTATTGCGATATTTATTTTTTGTTATTCTATTGTTTTCAGTTGCCTGTTCTAGCGCCTGAGCATATACTTCAATCTTCTTTTTGCTTAGAACATATCCTTCAAAAGCCTGAGCAACTTCTATTTTCACTCTATCACTCATCAAGTCCTGACTGGCTTTAACCTCAGCCAGACGGATTTTAGCAGACTTCACTTTTGCTCCCGTTTTCCATAGTGAAGCCACATTATAACTTACTCCAAGTCCTGCATTCCATGCATTCGAAATGGTAAACAGATTTGGGATATTAGCTGCGAAATACCCGCCTGTTATTTTTAAAGAAGGGAAATAATCTGCCTTTGCAATTTTAATTCCTGATGATGCTGACTGTTCTCTATATCTAAGAGCTGCAAGATCGTGTCTGTTAGTTAGCGCAACCTGTTCAAAATCAGAAAATGTTCTTGCATCAGTAACTTCCACGAAAGATGTGCTGTCCAGTTGAAGCTGCGTATTTTCATCAAGCCCCAGCATAATGTTCATATTAAGATTTGCAAGTCTCTGATTGCTTTCAGCATCCAGCAGTGCTAGCTGAACATTAGACTGTTGAAGCTGTACTCTCAGGAGATCGTTTCTGGCTATAACACCATTCTTTTCAAGATTTTCAAAATCAGCAGATCTCAGTTCAGCCTGTTTCAGATTTTCTTTTACTATTGAAACAGTTGACTGAGCTTTATATAGATTACTATAGGCTGCAACAGTATTTTGAATAACAGCATCCTTATCATTCTCCGCATCTAGTTTTGTTGCTTCTTCAAGGTACTTGGCTGACTCTATACCATTTTTAGTTCTGAAGCCTGTAAATAAAGGTATTGAGCCATTTACCATTGCATAAGCTGCCTCATTGATATCAGGAGATGCCGTATTGCCCAGAGGACCACCAATGGTGGGTTTTGTCAATCGTAAATAGTTTGCGCTCCCACTCAGATCAGGTAGTCGCCTCTCTCTCGCTTCCACAGTTGAAGCAGTAGCAGCTTCCACCTTTACTTTATTAAGTTTAAGCTGTTTATTATTCTGCAAACACAATTCTACAGCCTCACTTAGAGTAAGAAATTTTGTACTCTGAGCGAAAGATAACTCTGAACTTAGCCCTGCGATAATTAATGCAGCGGCGATCATTCGTTTTTTAAATGGCAGCATTGCTTTCTAAAGTCTTTATTTGTTT
This sequence comes from Sporocytophaga myxococcoides DSM 11118, assembly GCF_000426725.1. Lineage (NCBI taxonomy): Bacteria > Pseudomonadati > Bacteroidota > Cytophagia > Cytophagales > Cytophagaceae > Sporocytophaga > Sporocytophaga myxococcoides. The sequence continues at coordinate 39,773 of NZ_AUFX01000010.1, forward strand.
TTAAGTATTCCTGTAATAAAAATTTCATTCAGGCTTTTGATGCGTTTTTCAATCAAATCAAAATCGCTTTGTTCAAGCTGATAAGAGTCTTTGTTTTTGATTGTAATGCTTCTCAACCCATTCATCGTTGCGATAAACAAATCAGCATATTCAGAGACATCAATATCCCCAAACTCATTATTGTTTACCCCTTCTCTCAAAATTTCAGAAACCAATGCTACTTCTGATTGGAAAAAATCATTCAGGAGGTTCCCTAACAGAGGTTTTACATTCTCCATGGACATTTTAATTTTACCAAGATTCACATACACATTCAAAAAATATTCATGTCTTTTATCTACATATTGAACAAGCTTATTTTTTGCTGAGTCTTTATTGTCAACAACTTCCTTTTTAATACTGCTAATGAATCCGTCCTGCTCCCTTTTCACAACTGCCTGAAACAAAGCATCCTTATCTGCAAAATAATAGTAAATGGATGCCTTGGACATTCCGACATCCGATGCAATTTCCGCCATGGTCGTCTTCGCAAGTCCATAATAACCAAAGCGTTTCATTGCTGCATCCAGAATTAAATTCACTTTGACATTATCCGTATTTGAAGAAGTTTCGACCATTTGACTTTTTGACTTTTTGACTTTCTGACCTAATAAGTCAAATATACAACTAAATTATTTAGAAAAATACTCCCGACACGGGAATTATTTTTTGGATAATTATAAGAATAGAATGGTAAAATTCTGAAGGAATTCTGAAGTTGTACTAATATTTTAGCAAACTGACATTAATTAAAAGTGACTACTCTGATCTTTTTGTGGGGAAATGAAAAACTCCTTCGGATTAAGTTAAAAGTGAAGTTAAAATGTATTAATTCCTTCTTAGCTGAATATTTACATCCTGCCCCCTAAATAGTAAAAATGAATCATTCTCAATCGAATAAAATTGCGCTCTTTCCAGATACAAGTAAAGCCTATTATCCAAAAGGCTATCAACTTTAAAAATCAAAAAAATATTTCTTTTCAAACTTAATAAAATAGAATCGTTCGAACATCGGAAAATGCCGGCAAAGTTATTTTGGCCAACTCCATCACTTAATATAAATGTATTATCTTTATTAAGAATTAAAGTAAATTTTTCATGCAAGCTACCTTCGGGTACTTTTCCAATAGGAACATCCCCACATCCTGAACTAAGAAATTTTATCCATAGTTTTTCAACTTTCCATTTCCCGATTAACAAATCATTTTCAGATTGACATTCTTCAAAAGGTCTGGAGCAGGATACACAAGCAACAAATATTGCTAAAAACTGAAAAACCTTATCCATCACTTACTGATATTACTTTTTCTTCTTCGCAAGTGCTTTTTCATTATTCTCCGCAACTCTGAATTTAACAATCCTTGTTATCAACCCAATTGGCAATGGCTTATCAATGGGGAATTGTATCGCTCCTTTTGAGGTTTTATAATCTGTCAGTTCATCTGCAAACTCTGCAATCCCAGAGGCTGTAGGATAAAACCCTATATGCTTTTTATAACCTGCATAATAGACCAACATTCCGTTTAATTTAAAAGCAGGCATATTATAACTGATAACCTCTTCTGCTTTGGGAGCAGCTTTGCTAATAGTATGTCTCATTTTCTCAAGTATAGGTCTTATTTCCTGAGGAAATGTACTTATATATTCATCAACTGTTGTGAACTTGTGAGCTTCCATATATTGAAAATTTTATTTCCCATGATTCATAACTTCTGCGGGAAATTTATCTGCAATCAGATTAAGTTTGATATTATGTTCCAGATAAGCCTTAAGTCCGTCCAGTACTGTCGTAAAGCCCCCTGTTGAGTCTTTGATAGCCTCGAGTAATTCATCTCCGGTTTTATCAAAACCAAAGTGTTTAATGGTGACATAAGTAGAACTGTCACTTAGGGTTTTAAAATCAAAATCTACAGTTGTTGCCGGCTCATCCCATTCTATTATGATCTTTTTGGCGGGCACAATCTCTTTAGCTACCACTTTAGTAGACACTCCATACATCTCCCATTTCCATGTTACAGTCTTGCCCACTTCCAGCTTACCACTTCCATGAGTGAACCAGAAATTCTTTGTAATATCCGGATCAATAAAAGCTTCAAATACTTTATCAGCGGGCTTTCTTATGAGCATTTGACATTCGGAACCTTTCATATTCATCTTATCTTAAATCAAATATTATTTCCCTTGCTTTCGTCTCTCTGTGACCTGCTGCCCACCTATTCCCCAGTTATCTGTCGATACTTCATCAATGACAACAACTGTTGTCTCAGGGTTTTTATTAAGAACAATCTTAAGTAACTCTGTGACACCTTCGATTAACTCCGCTTTCTGTTGTGATGTCACATTTTCATTTGTAATTTTTATATTGACGTATGGCATAATGTTTTAATCTAGTAACAATGAATCTATAAAAAGAATATTAATTATTCAAACCTTTTGTTCAGAATAGATATCAGCCTGATAATATTATTATAACTTTCTTATTGCTGTTATCCAGAATAAAATTTTTCAAATACAAATGATCTCGTAATAGAATTGTTTATCAAAGCCATATCAATTCATTTATCAACTTCAAAGAGCTAAATTTTTTCTTTTAAAAAAAGAAGCAAAAACAATAAGTTTCCTAAATTTCTGAATCAAATTAATTTCATTAAAAAACTGAATATAAAAAGCTTTATCCTGTAAATTCACTTTATATCCGATACCTACGTCCGCATCCTTTTGAAATCCCTGCATACTTGTTTACTTTTACTATACAACAAATATGATCATGCAAAGAATTATTTCTTACTCTTTAATTTTAAGTTTCTGTATTTTAATAATAAATCTGTCCATTGGTCAGGATACCTTTAGAACCCATTCGGACACTTTAAAAACTCATCAAGACTCACTCTCTAAAAAGCGGGAAAGAGGATTCCGAAGGAATCGTGATCTGGCTGCTATATTCTCCGACACTGCAAAACTTACAAGTAGTGACTATCAGATGCGCATAGAGAAAAATTATGCTATCCTCTCTATGATTAAAAACAAAAGCGATCTGGGACCTCGTATCAGCAACATTCAGGTAAAACTTGCAGATAGTGATTCTGCACTACTTGTATTGAAAGAAAACATCCTGAATAACAGTCAGGCCCTTGGCCTCAGAAACCTTCAGATGTTTAGGAGCCTGTTAAACGATATACATAAAGATATTGAAAAACAGAGGCATGTCCTTGACAGTGCTGAAGCGACTCTTAGCGGTCTGAAAAATGAGTTGAAGGTGATGATGAAAGATACAGTCATCAGAAGCCTGATGAAAGACTCCGTTAACAGACAGCTTTTTGCTCCACAACTTAAGGACATGCGAGAGGCTTGGCGCTCCGGAACTTCCAAATTAAAGGAAAGTATTACGCTCATCAATTTACTCCAGACACATAATTCTGCCAATGCTGTAACTACAGCTGCATTGCTCGAAAAAGTTAACAACCTGCTGCTTAATTCATTCTCAAGAGTATTCAGCAAGGAATATAATTATCTGTGGGAACCAATACCTCATCGATCACTGGATACATTGAGAAAATCTCATGAGAAGGCACGTAATGGTGAACACAAAGCGCTGAATTATTATTTCAAGGATAGTCTTAATAACAGGCTATTTCTGCTTGTTATCGGATTAATTTTTGGAATATGGCTTTACAGAAATGTATACAGGCTAAAAAAATCAGATGCATTGGATAAGATTCAATATCTTCAGATTGAATATCTATATCCTCACTTCATAGCATCATCCTTTGTAGTCATATTTACGCTTGCTCCTTTTTTTGATCTTGATGCTCCATCTGTGTATATAGAATCCATGCAATTTCTATTGATCCTGACACTTACTTTTATATGCTTTAAAAAATGGCCAAGAAATCTCTTTATTTATTGGCTTGCAATGGTAGTCCTTTACATTTGTTTTTCATTTACACATCATATCCTTCTCCCTGGACTTTTCCAGAGGTTCGGACTTATTTTACTCAATATACTTTCTGTTGTATTCGGATCTTTATTTCTGAGAGGTTTAAAAAATCATTTGCAGCTGCAAGGATTCCTCAGATTTGTGATCATCCTTCACAATGTAATGAATATCCTGGCAATACTATGCAATGTATTCGGTAGATTCTCTCTGGCTCAAATTCTTGGCAACACTGCAATATTCTCCTTTACTCAAGCTATCGGACTCGCTGTATTCAGCAAGATATGTATAGAAGCTATTCTGCTTCAGATCGAAACCAGCAGAATCAAGCAAGGCTTTAAAACTACTTTTGATTTTCAGGCAGTGATAAAAGACTTCCAGGGACTTGTAATGTTCACTGTTATTTTGTTATGGGTAATTGTCTTTACAACTAACCTGAATATTTATAACACTTCCAAAGATGCCGTTGCTATTCTGATGACCAAACAACGTGCTATCGGAAGCGCTAACTTCACTCTCGGAGGAATAGTATTATTTTTCATCATTATCTGGATAGCTCATCTCCTACAGAAATATGTTGGATATTTCTTCGGTGATACAGGCAATGACGATGTTCAGAATAAAAACCAACGTTCAAGAATGCTTATTGCAAGACTTGTTGTGCTTTGTGCAGGATATTTGCTTGCTGTAACAGCTTCAGGACTTCCCGTCGACAAGATAACCATTGTATTAGGAGCTCTTGGTGTTGGTATAGGGCTCGGCTTACAAAATATTGTCACAAATTTTGTATCAGGTATAATACTTATTTTTGACAGGCCACTTCAGGTAGGCGATTCTATAGAAATCGGGGATAAAACCGGTAAAGTCAGAGAAATCGGCATTCGCTCAAGCACACTATTAACGAGTGATGGAGCTGAAGTAATTATACCCAATGGTGACATTTTATCTCAGCACATCACCAACTGGACTTTAAGTAATACTCAACAAAGACTATCTATTTCAGTCTCTGTTAACGGCAATCAGGATATTGAAAATATCTCCAATAACATCAGAACAAGTATATCTTCTTCTTCATATGTAATGGCGAATACTATTCCAGGAATTGAATTTATTGGGCTAAAAAAAGATGTATGTGATTTAAAAATACACTTCTGGTGTAAAGATGTATACAAGGCAGAGGAAGCAAAAAGCAGTATCATATATCATTTATATAAAGAATTTGGAGAAAGTAATATTTCAATAAAGGGATAATAATAGCCCCCTATTCTATCCTATAAATATGCCTTCCCAAAGGTTCGATTATAAAATATGAACTTAGGGAAGGTATTTTTTTATGTGGAAATATTAAAAAAGAATTTATCAGATCAATGGTCATCTTATTACAATAAATCCTTTCTCCAACTGCATCTTTCTTTGAATATCATCATTTCTCTATATTAAAAACATTCATCAAAATGAACAGTTTACATGATAACAAATGAAGTCAATGAGACTATAGGGAACATATGCAAGATGACGATAAAAACCAACTTTCCTTTAATAAGCTTCTTACCAAAAACCCTGTACATGCTTCATTTCTTTTTGCATCTCAGCGGACAGGATTAGCTTTTCAGAGAACACGTCTGAGTGCTGACAGGACATTAATGTCTGTGATAAGGACTTCCCTGTCTCTGATAAGTTTCGGGTTCACAATTTTTCAGATTTTTTTGCACTTAAGGGAGGAATTCCATAAACACTGGCGATCATTGATGCCTAGAACATTAGGGTTTATTCTTGTTATACTAGGCATCTTAATGCTGATCATCGGGATTGCTTATCATGTCAGGTTTATGAAACAAATTCGCATTGAAAGAGAAGAGATGATGAACAAAGGCCTCCTTCCAGATGAGGATAAATTTCCAGTTTCTTTTACCTTAATTGTTGCTACGCTCTTGCTTTTTGCTGGGATTTCTGCTGCAATTTATATGGTAATCCAGGCAATGAAAGTTTAACCACCCCTACACATCAAAATAGACACCATTCCCCCAAAAACACAATAAACATAAAAAATTCAATAGAAATTTTAACTTAAAAAATTTCTTATACATTCATTTTCACAAACATCCCTCAAAATTTTGACCTAAAATCAAAAAGGTTATTTTTATCCTATACAAGGGAATTTTTGTCCTGCAATTCCCTATGATTAATCTTTACCTTTAAATCAAATAAGCAACATGAAAGATCTGCCTGTCTTGACTATCAGTAATTTTGAAGACTACAATCATTGTCAGCATTGCGGCAATAGTTTCTACATCAGAACTTTTGACAAGCACTTAAAGGACAACCTGTTTCTGGATAAGCCCCACGGTCACGACTTCTTTATATTGCTTTTCATAACCAATGGATCTGGAACGCATAGTATTGATTTTAAAAACTATGAAGTAAAAGCTGGGAGTTTATTCTTACTATCACCAGGACAAGTCCATCACTGGAATTTATCTTCAGACATCAATGGATATATTCTTTTCTTTACAAAAGAATACTTTCTATTGGACTTTAATTATAATAAGCTCTTAACTCTGCCATTCTTTTATACTCATATCAACTCGCCTTGCATGGAGATTAAAGAAGAGGAAATTGAACAAATATCAAACATTTTTAAAAAAATTGACAATGAATATCTGACTAAGAGGAAATTTTTCCATGATGTTATTAGGCTCAATCTTAAAATGCTGCTTATTGAGCTTGAAAGAAAGTATACAGCAACTCAACAAACTCCTGGCCTTATGCAATATCAGACCCATCAGTTACATAAGCTGGAGGCTTTGATTGATAGGCATTACAAAGAACACAAGCAGATTTCTGAATACGCAGACGTCATGAATATTTCTCTAAAACAATTGAATACGTTATGTAAAAAGGCACTGAATAAAACACCAGGAGATTTGTTACAGGATCGATTAATCCTTGAAGCCAAGAGACTGCTTGTTTATTCAGACAACTCAGTCAGTTCTATTGCAGGTATACTAAACTATTCTGACAATTCTTATTTCATAAGATTATTCAGAAAGCTGACTAACATGACACCAGAGCAATTCAGAACGATTCAACTATCAGAATACATTAATTAATATTCCTGTGGCTGGCAATGTGCTTTTGACGCAGACTTGAGATTCGGAATAAATTATACATAACCTTTATTAAATTAATTATGATCAGCAAAATTGAAATGACCGAAGCCATCATTGCAGCAAAAGCAAAAAAGAACACGACATGGACAGAAATCTCCAAGTGCATTGGTTTGTCTGAAATATTTACTACTTCTGCATGTCTTGGCCAGAACACACTTTCTAAAACTGAAGCGGAACAACTAGGGGCATATCTGAACTTAAGTTCGGATGTTATAAAAACCTTGCAGGTTTTCTCTAGCAAAGGACCTGGCCAGGAAATATCTACTGATCCACTTATATATAGATTTTTTGAAATCTGTTTTGTATATGGACCAACTCTAAAAGAAGTTATCCAGGAAAAAATGGGAGACGGCATTATGAGTGCAATTGATTTCACCATGAATGTCGATAAAGTAGAAGATCCGAAAGGAGACCGGGTTGTCGTGACTATGAATGGAAAATTTTTACCCTATAAAAAATGGTAAATCAATAATCTACAGATTAATTATACCATCCCTGCAATAGATTCTCTTCTTGCAGGGATTTTTTCAATGAAATAACTTAAAATCACTCTTTGCACCACGCTTAACACCATCTTAACATTAAGGTAATAATTAGGAAATAATATTGTATCTGACAATGAATAACTTGTTCAGCATACATGAAAAGATTTACTATATTCTTTTTTTACATACTTTTTCAAATATCAAATAATCATTTACAAGCTTCTTCATCGCACGACATTCATGACGAGAAGATAGAAGAATTACTAAAACAAGCCCAGGAATTATTACCTGCCAAACCTGATTCTTCGGTCTTAATTGCCGATTTGATCCTTGAATTATCAAAACAGGAGAACTATAAAAAAGGACAAGCAAAGGCTCATCAGCTTATAGGATCTGTCTTTTACCATCAAAGCGTATACCATGAAGCGCTCATACATCTCCAGCAGGCTGAAGTTTTATTAAAAGATATTGGCAATGAATCCGGAATAGCTGAGAATCATGGGCAGCTTGGATTGCTATACGCAACTATCAAACAACCAGAGCTTGCACATAAATATCAGGAAGAAGCTTTAAAAATATATGAAAAGCTTGGAGATAAAAAGGGACTTGCTTATGCATATGGAAACCTTGGTAGATTATATGAAAAGAAACAGCAATACGTACAGGCAATCAATTATCAGGAGAAAGCACTTAATTTTTATACTGAAATAAATGATTCTTCAGGTCTAGCCACGATAATGGAAAACATAGGTAGTATTTATGAAGACAAGGAGATGTTTAAAATTGCCCATTCATTCTTCATGAAGTCACTCCATTTGTCAGCTAAAAACAAAGACAGCTTGTTAATGGCTATCAACCTTAACAACATAGCTGACATTTATCGTAAAACCGGTATTTATGATTCTGCCATACATTACACCAATCGATCACTACAAATTTCAATCAATATTAAAGACAAATACCAGATTAGCAGCGCATATAAAGATCTAAGTAAAATATATTCTGGACTTAAAGACTACCACAATGCCTATAAGAATCTTGAGCTCGGAAGAACTATCTATGAAGACATCTATAAATCCGAAACTGCCCGTCAGGTGTCGCTTATGCAGAGCCTGTTCCAGATGGAGCGCAAAAACAGTGAAATACAAAAGTTAGAGCATGACAAGAAGTTCAATTATCTAATCAAATCAATACTGACGGCCGGTCTATTCATAGTAGTTCTTATAGGAGCCCTAATAATAAGCAGACAGAAAAACAGATTACTAAACAAAGAAAAACAATTAAAGTCTGACAAAGAACAGTTTGAAGCTCATACAAGCAGGATGAACAATGCGCTTGAAACAATCAACATAAAACGGCAACAATTGCAAACTGAGCTTGACACAAAGGCTAAATCACTGACAGCACACACATTACATATTATAGGAAAAAACAAAATGCTGGAAGAAATCAGAGAGATGCTGAATTTAACGATTAAAGAAGAGCCTAAAGTTCAAAAAAGGAATTTGAAAAAGCTCATTAAACAGATAGATCAGAGCTTCATTCAAGATAAAGACTGGACAGATTTCAGAACAATATTTGAACAAGTTCATCAGGATTTTTTTATTAAACTTCAACAAATAAACTCTGACCTCACTCCTGCTGATTTAAGATTAGCAGCTTTGATTAAACTCAACTTACCTTCAAAAGATATTGCAACTACACTTGGTATTTCACAGGATAGTCTAAGAATTGCTCGATACAGACTCAGAAAAAAAATGAATTTATCAGAAGGTGAAAACCTCATTAATTTTATTCTTAATCTTTAAAGAACATAGATATAACAATTCGGTAACACTTTACATCTCACTGAACTATAACTATTTAACCATTAAAACTACAGCTTTGTTGCCCTTCTGTTAACGCCGTCACACAGCAATGTTGCCCAAATGTATACATCAAAATATTGCAGCCCCTGCCCTGTTAAATTAACCTTGCAGTGAAATTTTTAAAAACACAAAAGGATTCTATGCAAAAGCTTTTGAACTGGAGTTTAATAATGATTCTCCTTTCATCTTGTAATACTTCACAAACCCTTAATGAAAAAACTCCTGAACAAGCTATTGTTAGCGATTCAGTTTTAAAACCACTTTATATCACTGAAGCTGTTCAATTTGATTCGGATGATCCTGCCATCTGGATTAATAAAGATAATCCTGCCCAAAGCTTTATTATAGGAACAGATAAAGATGAAGATGGTGCTCTTTATACATTTGATCTTAAAGGAAGAATCCTGAGCAATAAAGTCATTAAAGGCTTAAAGCGCCCTAACAATGTGGACATTGAATATGGCCTCCCAATTAAGGGAATAGCAACAGATATTGCAGTAGTCACTGAAAGATTTACTCATAACTTAAGAATCTATGCACTTCCTTCAATGACACCAGTCGATGGTGGTGGCATATCTGTATTCGAAGGAGAAACTGCTCCTGAAAGCAGGGATTTGATGGGGACCTCCTTATATAAAGATCCTGTTACCTCTAAAATATTTGCAATTGTTGGCAGAAAGACCGGAACAGATGGAAACTATCTGTGGCAGTATGAGCTTTGGTCTGACGATCATGGAATAGTTAAAGCATCACTTGTTAGAAAATTCGGATCCTACAGCGGCAATAAAGAGATTGAAGCAATTGCTGTAGATGATGAGCTTGGATATGTATATTATTCTGATGAAGGCGTAGGCGTTCGGAAATATTATGCAAACCCTGCAAAAGGCAATAAAGAGCTCTCACTGTTTGCTACAAATGGTTTTGCAGCTGACCATGAAGGTATCTCTATTTATAAAACCAGTGATAAAGAAGGTTATATACTGGTTTCTGACCAAGGAGCAAATAAATTTCAGATCTACTCAAGAGAAGGTAGTCCCTCCAATCCCAATGAACACAAGCATTTAAAAACCATCTCGGTAACTGCTATGGAAAGTGATGGCTCTGAAATCACTAGTGTGCCATTAAATCATGAGTTTAAATCCGGTCTGTTTGTGGTGATGTCAACTGACAAAACTTTTCATTATTACCGTTGGGAAGACATCGCAGGAAATGATCTTAAATCATCTCCTGATAAGACTTATATGAAGGAATCCATATCACTCAAAAGAAAATAATTAACTATTAAAACCTCTTCAGAAGATTCAAATATTAACTGATGAAACAGATTATATACTTCAGAAATATCTTATCAATGACGATAGTCTGCTTGTTGGGTACTGGTTATTCTGAAGCAGCTACACTTAAAGGTAAAATCAACGGACCAGCCAAGGAACCACTTACTGGTGCTCAGATTTCAATACCAGGTCTTCAGGCTGGAACCATTGCCGGTCTGGATGGCTCATTCCATCTTAATGATATTCCTGTTGGCATACATGAAGTTCGTATCTCATTCATTGGCTTTAAAGAAATCGTTGAGACCATTGAAATTAAAGAGGAAAACGAAACAATGATCAAATCGTTTCTTATGGAGGCTCATCTTCAGGAACTCAAAGAAGTAGTCGTTACTGCATATACGGACAAAGGCACTGACACAGAAGCCAGAAGCATTGAAAAGAAGGCTGCGCAAACGATGAATGTTGTTTCTGCTAAAACTATTGCCCTCTCTCCTGATATCACTGTCGCCAATGTGATCCAGCGTGTTTCAGGTTTATCATCTGAAAGAAGTAGCAACGGAGATCCTCAGTATGCTATAGTAAGAGGTATGGACAAAAGGTATAGTTATACTCTTGTAAACGGGTTAAAAATTCCCAGTCCTGAAAATAAAAACAGATATGTCCCTTTAGACATCTTTCCTGCCAATCTCCTTGAAAGACTTGAAGTATATAAGAGTCTTACAGCTGACCAGGAAGGTGATGCCATCGCCGGAGGTATCAACATGGTTATGAAGAGCGCTCCTGAAACCTTTGAAGTAAAAGGAGATTTTCAAACAGGTTATAACTACATTAATAAGATACAGGGCTTTCAGACATATAATGCTTCAGTTATCCAGAAGCTTTCTCCAAGAGAATTATATGGATCAGACTATCAGGCACAGCCATTGGACTTTACAATTAAAAATCTGGAAACTCAAAAGATAAATCCGCTACCTGACTTTAATGGTTCTTTGTCTGCAGGGAGTCGCTTATTCAATAAACGCCTGGGGTTAATGATAGGACTTAGTGGGCTAAACTCCTATCGTGGTACTAAAAGTACCTGGTTTGATGTTGCCACAGATCGCTTTGGCTCCAACAAGCCAGCCCTTCAGAGCATGCAGGAAAGGAATTACAGCACCCGACAATTCCGAACCGGGATACATGGACGAATAGATTTCAGAATTAATGAGAATCATAAAATAGAGAACTACACTGGGTTCTATAACCTTAATCTTTTCGAAGTAAGAGATATCAGGCAAACGATGCTTGATGGAAGAAACTATGATGACAAAGCAGGAAATGCAATTCTTGCATACAAGACCAGAGTAAAAACTACTTATCAGAAAATTTTCATTACCAATTTCCAGGGAAATCATAAGCTCTCAAAATCATTCAAAGTTCATTGGTCAATAGCGCTTTCCCAGGCCAATATGGAGCGTCCGGACAACGCTACATTTCTGAGAAACGGAGAACTAAAAAACTTTGTTGAACAACCGCAAAATATAGAAAGAGGGAATTCAAGAAGGTGGGAACACAATCAGGATAAAGATATAACAGGTTACCTTAATCTTATTTATCAGTCTGAGAAATGGGAGAAAACATTACTTAAAACAGGTATGATGTTCCGCAATAAAAACAGAGATAACTATTTTAACAAATACACATTCGATCCAAGTCCAAGTTTACAATTGCAAGGAAAGGATTGGAATAGCTATTCCGATGTTCAATGGGATCTTATAAATCCTGCAGGAAGCACATCAGATGAACTTAATTACAAAGCAAGAGAAAACATTACTGCCTGTTATTTCCTTGTTAAAACTGAAGTATTAAATACTGAAGTGAATGTTGGTATCAGAGTTGAAAACACCTATCAGGGCTATACATTAAAGAATCCTAAAGAAAATCAGACCGCCGATAGTTCGCAGCAATATATAGATGTATCACCAAGCCTAAGTTTAAAATATAAAATCTCTCCAATTCAGAACCTGAGGTTCACTTATTACAAAGCTATATCAAGGCCAAGTTTCTTTGAGATCGTCCCTTATCAGCTTGAAGATGACGATTATAAAGAGGCTGGAAATCCAGGACTACAGAGAGTAAAAGCAGATAATATAGATCTTCGTTGGGAATTCTTCCCTTCTCCTTCAGAACAGATACTTATAGGTGGTTTTTATAAAAAGATTAAAGACCCGATAGAATATGCTCTGATAAGAAGCGGGATCAACAATGCTCCTATGATTGTCCCGGGTAACTATGGTACTGCTTTTAATACAGGTATAGAAGTAGATTTCACAAAGTATTTTAATAAAATAGGTATCAGAGGTAATTATACTTTTACTCATTCACAGATCAATACTCTCAAAGCTTTAAGAACAAGGGAGAACCCTGCAGCCCCTGCGAGTAATCTTATACTGACGAATGTTATGCAGAAAAGAACATTGCAAGGACAAGCCAAACATATTGCAAACATCTCCCTGCTTTTCAAAGATCTGAAGCACGGTATCGAAGCGCAACTTGCAGGAATATATACTGGAGAAAGACTTGAAGTCATCTCTCCTTTTCTTGACAATGATATGTATGCTAAGCCAGTCTTTCAGCTAGATTTTTCATTAGAGAAAAAATTATGGAAGAAGCTGGAAGTCCTTTTGAAAATTAACAACCTTCTTAATTCGCCTTATGAAGTATATATCAAGAAGCCAGTGTACAAAGATGAAGGAAGCACACTTAATTATCCAATGCAGATTTCATCCACAAAGACTCTTGTAAGAAAAGATCAGTTCTACCAATCATTCCGATTAGGTTTAAGATTCGAATTTTAACAAAAAAAATAACATAAACCATTCACTCAAAAGTTAACAAAATGAAAAGAGTAACACATTATCTTTTAATGCTTACGGCAGCGCTATTTATTTTTGTTGCATGTAAGAAGGAGGAAAAAGTAAACCCTACACCTCCTCAGATTTCATCAGATGTTTCCATGCTTGCGGCAAAGTTCGGAGAAACTAAAACGATCACCATCTCCCTATCAGCAGCAGGAAAGATAAAAGACGTTTCGGCAACAACAACAATTGGAACATTAAAAACTTCCAATCTTACAGGCATAGGCGCACCTACTGGTACTGTTACTATTACCTTCAATGCTCCATATGAAGAAGGAACTGGCAAAATAACAGTTATCGCTTCTGACCAAAATGGACTTACAAAGACTTCAGAAATAGATGTAACTGTTTCAGCAGCAGCACCGGTAGAATTGACAGCCGGAGATGTTGAAGGTGTATGGGGACCAAACATGACTTATATCATTCGTGGAAATATTAAAATCCCTAAAGGAAAATCTCTGACAATTAAAGAAGGAGTAACTGTAATCGTTGAAGGTGATGGTACGCAAGCCAACAGTCCTGAAATTGCTGTATACGGTAAACTATACAGTTATGGAACAGGGCAAAAACCAGTTCTAATAACTGTAGCTGAAAGCAAAAGAACAGAAGCAAATATTTTTGCAGGTTTATGGGGTGGAATATGCGGAGTCGAAGATGTAGAAGAAATAGCTATCATCTACACCAGAATAGAGTATGCAGGTGCTCCGGCTCCCGCTAACAGTCCAATGGTAACAACAGGGGAAGTTGAAGAAGGAGATCCCAGATATAGCATATACTTTAATAACCCTAACGGGAAGTTTGTAATGATGCATTCTACCATCGCCAATTCCAAAGATGATGGAATGAGAATTAATCAGGGACAATTGCTTGTGGCTTACAATACTTATATCAACACAGGTAAAACAGGTGGAGAAGCTTTAAATGTAAAGAGTGGATGTATTGGAGATGTTGCATTTAATACTATGATTAGTGCAGCTACCAATGGGTTAAAATGCTCTAACTCTGACGACAGATCACCTCAGACTGATGTAAACATTTACAATAATACTATAGTAAATTCAGGATGGAGACAAACTAAATCAGGTCGTGGTGGATCTGTAAATCTTGAAAAAGGCGGCAGAGGAAAAGTATATAACAACATGATTGTGAACTGTCGTTATGGAGTTCGTTTCCCTAAGTCTCCGGACAATCCTGATATTGTAAACTCTTATGCAGGATACAACTATTATTTCGGAAACAGTGTAGATATCGCAGGTCAGTTTTATCCATCAACGGGTTCATTGATTAAGGGTGACTTAGAAACTGCTAATGATGTATCAGGAAATGCGAATGAAAACGATCCTAAATTTGTTAATTTCAACATATCAGGGTTTGATTCAGAAGCCGCTAAAAATTCTGATAACATTAAAGACCCAGGAACATTCAACCTTAAGCTGCAAGCTGGTTCTCCGGCTTTAGGAAAAGGTAAAACAGGATTTTCTTCAAGGCTATCATCTTTGACAATAGATGGAGAAACATATTCGGCACCTGCACCTTCTTCATTTATAGGATCGTCAGGAAATTAATCTTTAACTATTGCAAACAGCTCTGCACTGATAGTGACAGAACTGTTTTTATATTAAAGACCTTGCCTTAACTCCTTCTTCTGAAGGTGGTATCCTATCCGCATTCACTGATCTTTTCATATCTTTGATAGATTTCAAATTCATATTTAACCAACTTATAATAAACCAGTAATTTTCAATGCACTTTAAAATCAATTCAAATTCCTTACTTAAAAAAGTTCTACTAATCCATTTCGTTTTATTATCAATATTTCCCTCAACATGCTTTGCACAAGTAAAAAAATCCGATAAGATTCCTCTTGAATCCAATTCTATTCGCTTCTTCTTTATAGGTGACTGGGGAAGGAATGGAGAACACAATCAGCAGGAAGTGGCGGATCAAATGGGAAAGACAGGAGAAACATTTGATCCCAAATTTATTATTTCTGCGGGAGATAATTTCTACTGCTGTGGGGTGGCAAGCACCGAAGATCCACAGTGGAAATATTCTTATGAAGATGTATACAGAGCTCATTCTCTTAATATTCCCTGGTTTCCTATTCTTGGCAACCATGACTACCTCGGTAATCCACAGGCTCAGATAGACTATTCTCAAATCAGCAGGAGATGGAGAATGCCAGCCAGATATTACACGGTGAATACGAAAGACGTTTTATTTATTTTTCTTGACACCAATCCTTTTATCAAAAAGCATTATAAAAAACAAGGAGAATATGCTGATGTGGCTCTTCAGGATACATTAAGACAACTTCAATGGCTGGATAGCACATTAGTCAATAGTAAAGAAAAATGGAAGATCGTTGTGGGCCATCATCCCATATATTCCACAGGAAGCAAGCATGGCAGTACTCCTGAACTTATTCAAACATTGAAACCTATTCTAGAAAAATATCATGTTCAATTATATCTTGCCGGACATGACCATGATTTGCAATTTCAAAAACCAGCTAACAGCAGTGTAAATTATCTGATCAGCGGAGCAGGGTCAGAAGTAAGACCTAATACTCCTGATCCGGCTATGACTAAATATGCTGCTGCAGTGGCAGGATTTATGGCATTCTCTATACTTGACAATAAACTCACTGTATATTTCATTGATAAAAAAGGAAATGTGATTTATCAAACAGAAATATTGCAGGATTAAAAAATTAGGGAATTAGTGCTTTACTCCCTTATCTTAACTTCCAATTGTCCTCGTATTTTCATTTCTGTAGAGTCTATTCGCCTTATGTTCATTCCCACGGGAACTCCGTGGGGGCCCACCAAAGATTCGTGGAACAATCAAAATCCTCCGGAATCTCCCACGACTGTTCCGTGGAAACATACTACTCGTTGTAAACTCCCACAGAGATTCCGTGGGCCCCCACCAAAGCTTCGTGGGGCAATCCAAATGTTCCAGAAGCTCCCACGACTCTTCTGTGGGAACATACTATTCGTTGTAAACGCCCACAGAGATTCCGTGGGGTCCCACCAAAGCTCCGTTGGGCAATCCAAATGTTCCGGAAGCTCGCACGACTGTTTTGTGTGGGCATATACCTTTATGAAACTAGAAATTTTAATACGGGAGGTAGAGTACTAATCCTAAAAAATTAGTATGAAAGAGTAGAAACCATTATAGTTTCAGCTCTTTCATAACTTCATTTAATCATCCAGAAAGGTTCACTCAATAAACATCCTGAAAATTCAACCTTATAAAAAAACTCTGTAACAGATACTTTATAATCTTTTACAAAAACTAATTTTAAAGAAAAACACTTGCAAATAACTCGTAAGATTTCAACCTGTCTTCAAAATCAAATGCTGCATTTACCGCCATTATTTCATTCACATCATACTCATCTGCAAGTAAAGTAAGCTGCTTTCTGAGCTCTTCTGGCGTGCCTATTGCAAAGCGTTGCCTGTTAAAAGCGATCCTTTGTTCCTCAGCCGGACTGTATCTTACATCTTTTATTTCTTCGAAGGTAACTGGATCAAACCGGCCTTTGGTTTCAAGTTGGAGGAACCTGTAATTCAACACGGCTATTACTTGTTCATTTCTTTCTTTTGAATCAGAGCAAAACATAAAAAGAGCAACCAATACCCTCGGTGTCCTGAGTTGTTCAGAAGGCTTAAAATAGTTCCTGTAAACTTCTACAGCCCTTGCTCCTCCATTAGGATTAATAAAATGAGCAAAAGCGAATGCCATTCCCAAATGAGCCGCAAATAGACCGCTTTGACCACTGGAACTTAATACCCACTGCTCTGGAATACCTTTAACAATGGGAGTTGCAAGTACCTTCCCCTTATCGGATTCAGACTTGAGAGAATCATCGAGATACCCTTGAAGATCCTGAAGCTGTTCTATAAAATCCTGTTCACTGAAATGATTATGAGGATTAAGCAATGAAGCTGTAAGTCTGTCCCCACCGGGTGCCCGGCCTACACCAAGATCTATGCGGCCAGGAGCAAGAGCCTCCAATATCCTGAAATTTTCAGCCACTTTTAAGGCACTGTAATGCGGCAACATAACACCACCTGAACCTATTCTGATCTTTTTCGTCTGAGCTGCCAGATAGCCCAATAATACTTCTGGCGATGAGCCCGCAACAGAATACATATTATGATGTTCTGAAACCCAGAATCTGTGATACCCTAGATTATCTGCAAGCTTCGCAAGCTCAATGGTCGCTGCCAGTGCCTGTTCTGCTGTTCCCCCTTTAGGAATATGTGATTGATCTAATACACTTATATACATTTTGAAAAACTTTTATTCACAAACTACTGATATTCAACAACAGTATAGCTAAATTTGGTTTCCCTTGTTTCTAATGGGATTCAAGAGCCCAATGTAAAACACATAATTTCTTTTTTCAACGATAAACCTCAATTTTACTTACTATCTTCAGAATTACAACAAAAAAAAATTTTACCTTTAATAATCAATATTATTTATATAACATGAGAATATTACCTATCGCAACAACATCCATTATGTTGTTACTTTCAATTCAGACATTTTCGCAAAATAATTTTGATTCCTATAAAATGGCCGAAAAGACGGTGCAAGAGCTTAATGATCGCATGCTATTAACTTCTCAGAAAAAAGATTCTCTTATCCTTATTTTTAACAAATACTATTCTGATAAACACCTCAATCGAAGCAAAGACAATGAAAAATTTGCGAAAGCGATAGAGCAAAACAGAGATATGAGTGTAAAACAAGTGCTCTCTCCTTTTAGCTACCAGGAATACTTAAGGTATCTTGAAGAACAAAAAAGCAAAGTAAAGACAAAAGACAGGGTAAGACACGGAGAAAGAGAAGCTACCGATCTGATTGACTTTTAATTAATTTTAGATATTGAATTTATTTCGCTTAAATGAAGAAAAAAATTATTTATGGAGCATTGCTCCTGCTTATTGCAATTCAGTTTGTAAGACCAGAAAAAAATGAAGGTATAGCGGATACTTCAAATGATATAACTCATCATGTTGATGTTCCGGAAAGCACATTAAAAATCCTTAAGACCTCTTGCTATGATTGCCATTCGAATCATACCAATTACCCTTTGTATTCTGAGATAATGCCTTTCGGATGGTTCCTTGCCAATCATGTAAAGGATGGTAAAAAACATTTAAACTTTTCAGACTTTTCAAAATATGCCAAAAAGAAGATTGATCATAAACTAGAGGAGACTGCTGAAGAAGTTGAAAAACATGACATGCCGCTTTCAACTTATCTGATCATGCATTCAGAAGCAAAGTTAAATGAGAGTCAGACACAGGAACTTATTGAATGGGTAAATAAAGAAAGGTCTAAGCTACAGGCATCGGGACTTTAATTATATCTTGCTAATAAAATGCATAAATAAAAAGGAGTAAGCTTATGCTTACTCCTTTCTATTTATGCTTGATTAAACCTGATCCAACTCATTTTCGATTATTTACTTCTATTATCTTTTCCACCTTTCCCTCTTACCGGCCCCTGACGTTGCTCGCTTCCACCCTGTCCTCCCGATGGCATATCTGACATGTTTGTACCATCACCTCCCCCTCCGTCTTTCAGGTCATCATTATTGATAAGCTTCCTTCTCTTCTTAGGCTTAGCATCTTCCATTGACATCTTTCCTATTTTATAAGTGAAGGTTACCTTAAAGTTCATGTTATGAAGAACATTGGTGCTCTTCTGATTGATAACAGGAGACACTAATTCACTTCTGATTCTGTATGAAGCGTTAAAGAAGTTTTCTGCACCAAATCCGATACTTCCTTTATCATTCTTAAGTTGTTTTCTGAAATTAAGACTATAAATACCAAATCCTCCCTGATAGCCTTGCAACTGAACCTTTCTTCCTCTATAAAAACCAAAAAACTGCACTTCCCAACTTTTAGGTAGTTTATAGCCTGCCATCATTCTGTAGTTAGCAACCCACCCCTCATTGCTTGCATTATAAATAGGGTCAGGTACATTATTTTTTAATACAGCATAGTACACGTCTGTTCCTCCATTCAAGGTAAACTTATCCGATAATTTAACATTAGCAAAAATACTGAAGCCATAAGAATTTTCACTTCCTATATTCTTGTATGTAGTTTGAATGGTATCTCCCTTTACATTTCTTACACTTTGAATAGCATTGTTGGAGTTTTTTGCAAAAGTTGAAATAGTCAATGAACTTTTCTTTATATAAGCATTGTAAGCCAATTCGAAGTTGTTGGTGTATTCCGGATCAAGTTCAGGATTACCATAAGAAACATTAAGAGGATTAGCGGCCTGAAAATTGGGATTCAGATATCTTAATGAAGGCCTTTGAATCCTTCTGTTGTAAGAGGCTTTGACAATATTTCCACTTTTCAGTTTTCTTGATAGATTAATACTAGGAACAAGAATTCCATAGGATGGAATATCTATATTATCTCCACCTTTTTGAAGCCTTGCATCAATAGTGGTATATTCATATCTCAGACCGACTTTCGCACTATATACTTTCTTAAGAGTCACAGTTGCAGCGCTATATGCAGAAGCTACATTTTGATTATAGTTAAGCTTGTTGCTCAAATCATTATTATTCACCTCGGAAAATGTCCCATCACTGCCTGGTGCAGAGAAATATTTATAATTACTTGTTACATTCCTGTATATATTCTTGACTCCTGCTTCAAGCATGACCATTGAATCTATTGGAGTCTGATAATCAACCTGGAAAGTTGCTTCTTGATTATAACTGTCATTTATGTTCTTTAACCTGCTTACAGTTGAAAGACCTAAGTTGTCCATGATGGAATTTGTAAAGTCATTGACACTTTTATCCCTGCTGTACAATGCCATAAAGCTCAGCTCCCTCATAGGTTTCTTAAAAAGGTGAGTGTAGTTTAAATTTAGGTCCAGGTTGTTATTGTTGTTTTTAGTGAATACATTCCTTATTCCTATATTCTCTAATATTCCACTCTGATAAGTTTCCGTAGTAAGATTATCCTGATAGTTATTACCATTTCTGAAACCAAACTTCGCCGATGCAGTCAGCAAGTTGTTCTTATCAATATCATAATCCCAACCAAACTGATAATTACCAAATCCATGAAAATTTCTGGTGTTCGCATACTGAACATTTTCATTCACTTCACCTGTTTCACTAACTGTAGTCTGAGTGTTTCTAAAACTTCCAGGTGTATTATAGCTCCACCTTCCATTGCCACCAAGTGAGAATCCCATCTTCCCTTTTCTATAGCTTCCATTCAAGCCAAGGCTAGAAGCTCTGACTCCAACACTACCATCAATACTCACCATAGCACCTTGCAATGTATTCTTTTTGGTAATGATGTTAATAATACCCGCAGAACCTTCGGCATCATATTTAGCAGAAGGAGAAGTGATCACTTCAACAGACTTGATCATATCAGCAGGTATTTGCCTTAAAGCATCGGCAACACTGGTCGCGGTGATTGTTGATGGCTTATTATTTATGAGCACCTTTACATTCTCGCTACCTCTAAGTGAAACATTACCATCAAGGTCAACAGAAAGCATAGGAACTTTCCTTAGCACATCAGAAGCATCGCCTCCCTTATTACCCGCATCATTTTCTGCATTATATACTGTACGGTCTACCTTTTCTTCAAAAATAGGTTTTTCACCCACTACAGTTACTTCTTTTAATTGCTGAATGGTCTGGCTTAGTTTAATTTCACCAAGCTCTACATTTTCTTTTCCTTCAGCAACAGATATTCCCTTTATTAACTTAGTATCATAGCCGATAAAAGAAATTTCGATACTATAAATACCAGCTTCAATTTTAGTAATTTCAAATTTACCATTATCATCTGCCATGGTTCCATTAACAGGGTTTCCTGATTCCTGACTTATCAAAGCTACAGTAGCAAAAGGAACAGACGCACTATTGGCAGAATCTTTAATTACACCTTCAATCTTACCTTTACCTTTAGGAGCAGTCGACGTAGCTGTATTTCCATCAGGTTGCTTAGTCTGTGCTAAAATAATATTGGAAAATGCTAAAAGGACACAAAAAACGATTGAATACTTCACCTCTTTAACTTATTTAATACAATTTAAAATTAGTACTTAAAGTTGAGAGTATATAACCATTCATATTTGAAAATCAGCGGTTGGTATATTACTTAGGAGTAAAAATTCTACAACTCAAAGATTCTTACAAGGTTATATCTGATTAAATTTTCATTAAAACTATTAGCTACAAAATCAAATAGACAATAATACTTTACAACTGTCAAAAAAAAGACAAACCAAATCAATATAACTACCTGTAAACAAACAACATAACTATAAATATCATACTAATTAACATCTTTTCTTACCTCTTTTACTTTTACAATGACATTTTTGCTAAGTTTGAAGTCTTTAATGTTAAAAAATTGTTAAAACTTAAACATTTTTTAGCTTTCAGAATTAAGGTTAAGTTAGCTCGGGCAAAACAATTGAAATAAAATATAAATTCATGGCGATTTCTAAAGAAGATACCATTCAGGCTATCAAATTATCCCAAATCATTCAAGATCATTTTGACAAAAACAAAAATTGTGGTTCACTTAGTACAAATGACATGTATGAGTTTATCTACAAGAAAGGAATAAGTAACTGGGATAAAAACAGCACAGGTAAATTCAAAGATTTTCTAAAAAAATTATCTAACAACAACGCACTGGACCTGATCCCTCAATGCAGAGCAGAAAGTACTGGCAGATCTGTTAGCTGGTATTTTGAATCTACTCCGGGGAAAGTCATTAAAGCCAGAAAGTTAGTGCCACTTTCTGAAGCAAAAAATGTAGTTGCTAACTAAGAAACTGAGACCTTTAATCGGGTCTCTTTTTTTTGTCTTTAATCATCTTTTTTTCAATAATTTCCGTAATATTTTTACATTTAATTAAACAAATCACTTACATATGCACCCTATTTTAAATAGAAATTTATTTTTCATCAAGGAAAAAGTCGGCATGTTTAAAGCATCTAATAACTACGACATTTTTAATCCTGAAACACAAGAATTAATTCTTACATGTACTGAAGAGAAGCTTGGCTTTTTTACTAAAATTTTCAGATTTACAAAATATAAAAGAAATACTCCATTTAATGTTGTAGTAAAAACCACCAAAGGAGAAACTGTTTTAACAGTAAAAAGAGGTGTTTCAATTTTCTTATCAAAGGTTGAAGTATTTGATGAAAAGGATAATCTGATTGGTAAGTTTAAACAAAAATTCTTCTCTATCGGTGGTAAATTTGACGTGGTGGATGCCAATGACAATCTAGTTTGTACTCTTAAAGGGAAATGGACAAGCTGGGATTTTAAGTTTATGAAAGAGAATCAGGAACTTGCTGAAGTGAGTAAAAAATGGAGTGGACTTGGTAAAGAATTATTCACTACTGCTGATAACTATATGCTTTGCATAAGTGAAGTGCTGCCTGAAAATGCTCCTGCAAGAATTCTTATTCTTGGGGCAGTGATGTGTATAGATATGGTTCTGAAAGAATAATATAAGCAGAAAGCTAAAAGTAAAAAGTTTTAAAAAAATGCCGGTAGTAAAAGCTCGCTTTTATACCGGCAACATTTTTATATAGCCACCTTTAAATTACTTGAAAACTTGTAGCTCCTGAAAGCTTTCCGTCGAGATACACCTGCATAAAGTGTTTGCCGGGTTTGTACTCACTTCCTTTTTCAAAAACAAAGTTAATATTTTTACTTCCTGAATATTCAAAATCTTTGTTTACAGTATAAGGAATTTCCTTTTCACCAACTTTCAACATACCTCCTCCCTCAAAAGGGTTGTATAAAGTTTTTCCTCCAGGTTCCACCAAACGAACAGTAACCTCTACATGACCTCTGGACGATTCCGGAAAAGCAGCCAACGCTATTCTGAATTTAAGCTTATCTTTCGGCTGTAAAGAAATTGCGTCTGCTTTTATTTCTTTGCCATTAACAATAGCTACAATATTTATTTCTCTTACTTTCAAAGTTGTTTTGGCAGGAGCTGTTCTTGAATATGATGCATCAGAGACTTCATCGGAATTATCGGAATCAAAACCTCCGGCTGCATTGGCTTCAAATTCGACTCCCCCTTCTGCTTCTTCAGCTTTTTTAGAAATAGAATCTTCAAATTTCACAAGCTCCTTAATCAGATACTTTACATTCGCTTCATTTCGGGCATACTCTTTATCCTTTAACTTTCGAGTTGCCTTCTGTTTTTGAATTTCTTCAAAAATGTATTCTAGTTCAGTTTCTTTTGACCTCAATTCACCCAAAACCAAAGCAAATTTATTAGACTCTTGCTTTACCGAATCTTTCATTACTTCATTCTCCAGTTGCAACGCAAGCAAATCAGCTTTTAATTTTTCAATTTCGCTTGATTTTTTTACAATAAGGAGACTGTCCTGTAAGATGCGGTTTCTTTGGGACATGATAATTGAATTCTTCTCAACTCCGCTATATATAAAATAAGCAAGAGCAATAGAGATTGATAAAAAAGCTATAAAAATTAGCTTTTTCAAATCGCTTTTGGTTGAATTTTCATTAGTGGACATATAAATTTATTTAGGGAGAAAATTGGGATAAGCTTCCATTCCATGCTCAAGAGCATCCAGGCCTTCAACTTCTTCTTCTATAGTTATCCTGATACCGATGGTATATTTAAGGATCAGGAATACAATAAATGAAAAGACAAATGATGCAAAGCCTGCAGCACACATTCCTATAAGTTGGGCAAATAACTGATCCACTCCTGCTTTATTTCCAAACAAGCCCACAGCAAGTGTTCCCCACAAACCACATGAAAGGTGCACTGATAATGCTCCCACCGGATCATCTATCCTAAGTCTGTCAAAAACCATAACTGAAAACACCACTATCATCCCTGCTACAGTTCCTATGATGATGCTGTCCAGGACTCCCATTTGATCCGCACCGGCAGTAATACCCACTAGTCCGGCAAGAATGCCATTCAAGGTCATACTCAGGTCAAATGATTTGCTAATGGAATAAATTGTAATACTTGATGCTATCCCTCCTGCACATGCCGATAAGCAAGTCATTACTAACACTCTAGACACTTCCCCTGGATCAGCAGAAAGTACCGAACCTCCGTTAAATCCAAACCAACCAAGCCATAACAAAAAAGTGCCAATAACAGCTGAAGTCATATTGTGCCCTGGTATTGGATAAATGTTATTGCCTTCATATTTGCCAAACCTGGGACCTAACAACAATACTGCTGCAAGCCCTGCCCAGCCCCCAACTGAATGCACCAGCGTGGAGCCTGCAAAGTCATAAAAACCCATTGTGTTCAGCCAACCATAGCCCCATTTCCAGCTACCAATAATTGGATAAGCAAAACTAACAAATAGTGCAGAAAATATAATAAAACTGATCAGCTTGATTCTTTCAGCAACAACTCCGGAGACAATTGTAGCACAAGTTGCTGCAAACATTCCCTGAAATAAAAACTCTGTCCAGAATGTGTACCTGGAGCTGTAATCAATTCCTTCACCGCCCTCAGGAAGGAATATTCCAAATCCTTTAAAACCTATAAAATCATATGATACCCCTTTTTGAAAGCCAGGATACATGAGACTATAGCCTACTAATGCAAATGAAAGCAACCCAATACAAGGTATTATTACATTCTTAAATAAGATGTTGGTGGTATTTTTTGCCCTGGACAAACCTGATTCAAGTGTAGCAAAACCAAGATGCATTATAAATACAAGACTTGTAGCGATCATCATCCAAAGGTTATTAATTACAAAACCACTTTTCTGAATTTCACTGGCTTGAGCAAGCTCAGCAGTTTTCGCTGCAGCGACAGAATCTTTTATTGTCTGAATCGCTTGCATGAGTTCCGCTCGGAGCAATTCCGACTGGTAAGAATTTGTTGCAGATCCCTGAATAGTGTCGTAAATAATATCCTGCATAAAGTAATAATTTAGATTCTAACTAATTCTGCAACATCGAAAATTACAATTTTCCCATCTCCAACCTGACCTGTACTTGCTGCCAATTTTATGCTTTTAACTACTTCTTCACAATCTTCAGATGGAACTACAATTTCTATAGACCTTCTTGGCACAGAAGCATTATCAACAATAGAAGTACCCCGATAAGCACCTTTACTTTCACGATGAAAAACTGCATCCTTCACATCGTAATAGGTGAAAATCTCTATCCCCGTTTTGTGCAATGCGTTGCGCACTTCTTCAAATTTCGACGTCCTAATAAATGCCTGAATTTTTTTCATGAAGTTAGAATAATCAAAATCTATTCGTTTTCAATTTATATAATTTTTTTTATATTCATAAATTAGACAAGAAAATTTAAACTTGACAAATCTCCTCCTTTATATAGTCTTGACATCTTTTTATGAAATTTCAACATGAATTTGACCGTATATTTTAACAGAAATTTAATATTTAGCCTACTTTTGCATTTACCCCCCATTGAAATTGAGCAATAAGTCCAATCTACTTTTTTGAACTAAACCAATATTAAAAATAAAAGAATAATTAAAAATAACATAAAAATAATCCTAAAATGAAACAATATAAGCATCATGCAATCCTCATTACCGCAAGGGATAGAAAGCTTATGGATGAATTAAGAATAAAGGCAAAGGATTTTTTTCTGAAAGGTATGCAAGCCAAAACGGGCTATAAATTGATAGGAGAAATCATCCCAAGTATTATTGGTGAGTTTTATACAATGGTAATTTTTCCTGATGGAAGTATAGAAGGATACGAAACTTCTGAAGAAGCTGATAAAATCCGGGCTAAGATCATTGATACCATAAAAGAAATCAATCAAAAAAAGGGATGCCAGGAAATCAGTTACGCCGAAGTATCTTTTGGTTCAGGGACTGAACCAGCTGCCATTGAAAATACAAATTAAATTATCAGTTTAGAATCTCTACTTCGTCAACAATATATTTGGTATCCCCTCTCCAGTCAAATTGAAAAAACTTTTCGTCATAATGTACTTTTACACGTTTCCCATTAAGCAATGCTTGTTGCAATTTATTGTTTAGCTCATCTTCCGAACCCTTTACAGAAAATTTCCAGATATTTGCAACACTTACACCTGGCTGCTGATCATTAAGAACCATTCCAAGATTGAGTTCGCCTTCGT
Organism: Sporocytophaga myxococcoides DSM 11118; assembly: GCF_000426725.1. Lineage (NCBI taxonomy): Bacteria > Pseudomonadati > Bacteroidota > Cytophagia > Cytophagales > Cytophagaceae > Sporocytophaga > Sporocytophaga myxococcoides. The sequence goes on from NZ_AUFX01000010.1 coordinate 66,626, forward strand.
ACGTTTTAAACAGCACTCCTTTCTTACTGAATTTTACCATTGTTCCTGCCCTATATCCATCACTGTAATTGCCAAATAAAAAATATCCTCCTACGCCTACTACTAACACAATAAGGATAAGCGCAATTATCTTAAGTTTTGCCATGAGAACATTTAAATTCTCAGAAAAACCGCACTGTTATACTTTTGTTATTTAAAGTTGCCTACCTTTGTTCTATCAAAAACTTCTTAAGTGCAGCCCGATCCGGAAATTCTTATCAAAATTGTAAAAACCAAAATGCCATTTGGTAAATATAAAGGCACCTTGCTTTGCGACCTTCCGGTCTCCTATCTTGAATGGTTTCAAAAAGAAGGATTTCCTGACAACAGCCTTGGAATGATGTTAGCCACCGTCTTTGAAATTAAAATCAACGGACTCCAGGATATACTGAATAATCTGAAAAAGATGTATTGAGGCTGGTCTACTCAAATCCCAACCTATCTAAAATTTAAGAAAGCTCAAACTGTAATTTATTAAGGTTCTTATACAACCCATTATTAATAAGAATTAACTCTTCATGGGTTCCGCTTTCCTTTACAAATCCCTTTTCCAGCACAACTATTTTATCTGCATTGCGAATAGTTGAAAGTCTGTGCGCTATCACAATCGAAGTACGCCCTTTCATCAAACTGTCTAGCGCTTTCTGTACCAGCTGTTCTGACTCACTATCAAGAGAACTTGTAGCCTCATCGAGAATAAGGATTGCGGGATCTTTTAATATTGCTCTTGCAATGGCCACTCTTTGTCTTTGACCACCAGAAAGCTTGACACCTCTTTCTCCCACCACTGTATTATAACCTTCAGGGAAGCTGCTAATAAAGCCATGAGCATAAGCCTTGCGGGCAGCCTCTTCAACTTCTTCTTTGGTAGCTTCAGGTTTTCCATAAGCTATGTTTTCAAAAATTGTTCCTCCGAAAAGTAACACATCCTGGGGAACAAAAGCCATTTGTTTTCTCAATTGAGATAAAGGAAAACTTCCTGCATCTTTCCCATCAAATAATAACTCGCCTTCAGCAGGATTATAAAACCCTAGCAGCAAAGATACCAACGTACTTTTGCCCGCCCCACTGGGACCAACAATCGCAATCTGCTGACCCAGGCCAGCCTTAAAGCTTACATCTTTTAGTATCTGCATTTCAGGACGCGATGGATAGCTGAAAGCAACATGCTTCAACTCCACTGTTCCTTCGATTCTGAAAGCATCCTGCACAGGTTCATCCTTGATGTTTACATTTTCTGTAACTTCATCAAACAGCTCTTTAACTCTTTGTGTAGCTCCCAATGTTTTCTGCAATTGAGAATACAGTTCTGCGAATCCTGCCATAGATCCGCCTATGAATGCAGTATATACTACGAAAGCTGTAAGTTCTCCAAACTGAAGTATACTTGTACCATACCACACGACCATTACAATTGCGGCAAAGACACTGAATATCATAACAGATATAAATACCCCTCTAAGCTGTGCACTTTTGATAGCAAGCTTCACTACCTTTTCAACACTATTGCTATAACGCTTCAGCTCATAAGCTTCATTAGAGAACGCTTTTACATTTGCTATTCCTTGCAATGTTTCCTGAACAATTACACCAGAATCGGCAAGCTGATCCTGTGCTTCTTTAGATTCTTTTCTTATTCTTCTGCTGAAGACCACAGCAACCACAACGATCACCGGCACTACAGAAAGCATCACCAGAGTGAGCTTCCACGACAGATAGAAAATCAATCCAATACCAATGATCAGGACAACCAGTCCTCTCAGCAACTCTGCAAGCACTGAAGAAACGGTATCCTGGATCTGAGATATATCTGCTGATAATCTATTAGATAGTTCTCCTACTCTCCTTTGAGCAAAAAACTCCATAGGCATCATGATCATCTGTTTATAAATGTCCTTTCTAAGATCAGACACAGCATGCTCCCCCACAAAAGAAAAAAGATAGACCCTTGAAAATGAAAAAAACATTTGAATGGAAAGTACTCCAAGCATCGTCAGAGCAACGAGCCCAGGAGCAATAGCATCTTCTCCAAGACTTATCTTATGTGCATTATCTATAAGCTCCTTCAGCAAATATGGAAAAGCCATTGTGGTAATTCCAGAGAGCGCTATAAACACCAGTCCAAGAATAAATCTTAATCTATACGGGATGATGTATTTAAATACCCATAAATTTTCCTTTATACTTTCTTTACTTAACTTAACCTTTGGTAATTCTTCTTTAATGGATCCGTTGCTGCTATAATTGGGTCTTGCCATTTTTTTAATTCTGATTTCTCTCTTTTCTAAAAGAAAAGACGATTAAATGGTATAAATATTTTAAAGAAAAGAAAACTAATGTACCTGAAATACAAATTTATAAAAACATTCTGAACACATCCTGTACTTAATATAAACATCTTTCCTCAAAGGCCTAAAATTCAGGACACTTTAGTCAGATGAATAATGCATATTGAAATTTAAAATTTATATTTATCGGAGAAGATTCCTTCAGGATAATGCTGTTCATATAAGTCAATCAGATTGAGCAGGAACCGGAGGCCTACATCCAACATTTCCTTTATCATGTAATCACTTATTGTAATTGGGCCATTGTTTTCAGGATCAATATGATTATCAACTGCTAGTGTAAGCTTGGTTTTTAATGTAGTATTTCCTGGAACAATAGAATTATGATGCACTATTATATTTCTTATTTCTCTATATATAACTAGCCTTGCCCAGTCCTCTGAAATAACTGAGGCGCTTACAGGAAGAATATTCGCAACCAACGAATGATATTGATAAACCTTATCCATATCAGACAACTTCCTTTTAAAGCCAGTATGCTCAGTCACTATAATTTCACAATATTTCCTGAATGAATATTCAAAGAATGAATAAGCTGTAACCAAAAAAGAATTTTTTATAATTGAAGATGTGAAAGAATAAAAATGAACTTCTCCAAGAGCATGAGTGTTTACTTCATTATTTATTAAAAATCCGTCTTTTAAATCGGAGAGCGCCATGCCAGCATCAATTGCCACTAGTATAGACTTTTTACAATTACTGAATTGAGTTTCTAAAACTTGGCTAAATTGTTGCTTGTAATTCATACAAAAATTTTATCACAGATTTCCATTTAACATAATGGAATTGAAAGTTGCTAAATTAAATAAAGCAATCTTATTTAATGAAAGGCGAAATGATTATGTGGATAAATTAAAACCCTTCAAATACAATATTTACCCACATCTACTATTATCGTCATAACATTACGAACATAAAGCCGTATAATTATTAAAATTTAAAAGTTATGAGCTCAGCATTAGAAACGATAGCAAAGGAAAAACTTAGCGAAATTCACTTTACTAAAGATGACGTTCTAAGTGATCCGGCAAAGAAAAGGCTTAGAAACATTTACCTAAAAAAAGCAGAGCTTCTTGGAAATGCGTACAAAGGAAAGGTAAAGATGTTTTTCAAAACACTTGAAGGAAATGTGCTTTGTGTTGAAACTACCATTTGGGAAGCAAATGAAGAATATATAACGCTTAAAGGTGGCATTAATATTCCAACCAAGTCAATTCTCGAAATCGAATTTTAATCTGCATCTTAAAAGAAATATAAACAGCCTCCGACAAGAGGCTTTTTTTATTTCTCAACAGATTGGCCTTTGACAATAATTAAAGCGCTGCAATCATTAACCTTTATAGAATCGAACCTATGAGGATAAATTTATTCTCCTTCATAAAAATCTTGCAAAGCGCCAAAATATATCTCATTCCAACCTTCTACAATATCACTATAATCTTCATCCGGAATATTTGTATGCCTCAATTCTGCAGAGGTTCCTTTTTTATCCTGATGTAATATTATAGTTACAATTGATTGAGCTTCCTGATCTCCGAAAAACCATTCCTGCACAATCTTTTTACCTTCTGCAAACTCAATATTCCTTCCGGAAATACTTCCATCCCAAAGAGAAAATTCAGATCCTGGAACAGTTGACATCTCTGCAGGTTCTCCTGACCATAGCTGAATGGTTGCAGGGTTTGTCAATGCGGCAAATACCTCCTCTGGCTCAGCCGGAATAATATAGTACTTTTTGTAATCTTTCACTTCTTATAAACTTTTATTATTGATCAATATAAAACTTAAAAAGCATGTCTGAAAGATCAGACATGCTTTTAATATTTTCAGTATCAGTAATACTTATTTAGATAATGTTAAAGCACTTACACCGATTTTTTTACCATCGCAGTAAAATTCGATAGTATATTTACCTGGCTTATATCTGCTACCTTTCATATAAAGGAAACCAGTTGAGTGGGAAGACTCAAGATCCAAAGTCTGCTTATCTGTATAGAATGTCTTTTTACCATTAACAAGGAAAGTTTTATCTCCTTCAAAAAGAGTTGCTCCTCCTGGCTCAATAAAGCGCATGTAGATCTCTTTTTTACCTTGTGCCAGATCATTCTGAGCAAGAGATATAGACATTTTAACCTGCTGAACAATCATTGCTTTGTAAGTAGCAGCTTGCTTAAGTTCCTTACCTCCATGGCCTAAAGCTGTGATATGGATAGACTCAGCTTTTAAGGCTGCAGCTACGGATACCTTCTCAGACAATTCTACTTTTTCAGTTACAAGAGCTTTGATAGAATCATCTTTCTCCTGAAGCTGCTTGTAAAGCGTTTCCTTCTCATACTGCAAGTGCTTATTTTCAGCAGATAATGACTGAAGGCTTGCACTTGCCATGATATAATCCTTTTTGAAGTGGGATAGCTTTTTGTTCAATTGATTAATTGAAACTTGTTTGTTCTGAATCTGTGATTTTAAATCATCAAGTTCAGCAAGTTTAGCTCTCTCTTCACTAAGCTCTAAACCAAGTTTTTGCTTTTCTGCAATAACAATCTTAAGGCTGTCCTGAAGTCTTGTAATCTCTGCTAACTTGCCGTTAATGTCAGATTTAAAAGTTTCTGTAGTGCTTTGTAGCTCGGCTTCAGCAATTTTTGCCTGATCTGCTTTGCTGTAGACAAAAAATGCAAGTGCTCCTAATAACAATACGTTTGTAATCAAACTGGCAATTTTTACAAAATCAGTACCTCCTCCATTCGATTTTGGTCTGGATTCTTTTGGAGCTCTCTCAGGTTTTGATTTCACTTCCGGCTTTGTTTCCTTAGGCTCTGGTTTAACTATTGCCTTCACCTCTGATTTTGCCTCAACTTTAGGAGTTTCAACTTTAGGTTCTTGCTTAGGTTCAACTTTTTCCAAAGGTTTTGATTCTGATTGTACAACCGGAGCTGAATCAAACTTTATCTCGTCAGTTTTTTTTGACTCAATCTTGGTCTCCTTTTTAACATCAGAACTAGCTGCCTGATTTTTTGTGTCATTCGGATCAGCAGGTTTCTTCTTGACTGGTCTCATGATCGGTCTGGGACCATTCATTCTAGGTTCTGGGCTCATGAATTATAAAGCTTTTGTTAATTGTACTAAAATGTGATTTTTTATAAAAAGATTGACAATTTACATAAACTATGAAACATCTACAATGTTTTTTAAGTATAAATCTTTTTTTTTGATTAAGCAGATTTTTACCAGGCCAAATGCATAAAACGGCTCTATTAAAGTCGTTTTTAAAATTTAATTTGACTTTTATAACCTTTCATTGAATGTCCTGACAGGGTTTCCGCGCTCCAGACAGTTATGCTGATTCCATTGACTTTGTGTTTTCTTTGCTGCTTCCTCAGCATTCCAACCTAAAACCTTAGCTTTCAACCTTTCCAAAGCTTCGGCTTTATTTTGAAATTGAGACCTTCTTTCTGAGGCAACTACTGAAATTCCTGACGGCAAATGTTTTGCGCGAATGGCTGACTCAGTTTTATTAACGTGCTGGCCGCCTGGACCAGAAGCTCTGAGACTTTCAAATACAACCTCTTTGTCTTGCCAGACAAAAAAATCAGCTACATCATATGCTTTTATTCCCACAAACCAATTTTTCCTTTTATTAAATTTCCTGTATGGACTTGGTGAAATCCACAAAATAGAGCCTTCCCAGTTTGTTAAAAACTCTTTTACTTTTATGCCCTTTACCAATACAGAGACTGACAATAAGGTACCATTTAATGGTCCAATCTCTTTATCCGTGATATTAACCTGCAGACCTTCTGTTTTCGCCTCTTTAAGGAAGATTTCAAGCACCTTTGCCACCACCTTCCAGCATTCCTCCGGACCACGTCCGGAGGAAATTTGTACTAAATATTCATTCATCTTATTCCTTATTCATTCTTACAATTTTTGGAAAAAACTTTCCATGAACATCCACGAGTGATTGCTGAGTTGCCATTACTTTTTCTATATCCTTATAAGCCTGAGGTGTCTCTTCCACAGTACCTCCGAGAAGGGTTACTCCTGCAGAAGAAAGCTGTTTCTTTAATGCTGACATGGTAAAGGTTTCACGGGCCCCACCTCTTGATAACCGCCTACCAGCACCGTGAGATGCTGAATTCAAAGAATCTTTGTTGCCCTTACCGACAACCAGGTAACCAGGCGAGATCATATTGCCAGGAATAATACCCAATTCACCTTTACTGGCAGGGGTTGCACCTTTTCTGTGGACTATTACTTTTTTGTCATTGTGCCATTCTTCCCATGCAAAATTGTGATGGTTTTCAACTCTTGCTATTGGCTTTTCTCCGATTGCTTTAGCCAGATTATAATGAATTCGGTCATGACAAGCACTTGCATAATCGCCAGCAAGGTTCATGCTCTGCCAATATTCCTGCCCTGCTGCACTATTGAGCGACAACCAGGCCAAATGCTGGGCTTCTCTTGGCAGTTTACAAGTATCCATTGCAATTTTCATATAATACTTAGCAACCTCAGCTCCTAAGCCACGTGAACCTGAATGAGAAAGAACTGCAAGATATCTTCCATCAGGAAGGTCAAGAATATTACCTGCAATCAGCTCTATCAGGCCAAACTCCACAAAGTGATTTCCACCTCCGGAAGATCCAAGTTGCTTCACGGCCTTCCCATGAAGCTTTTTCAGCAAGTCAGTATACCCGAATTCAGGCCTCTCAAGAATTTCATGATCCTGAGCAAATTCAAGCCCGCCATCCATACCAAAATGAGTGAATTCTCCCAATGCCTTCTTTAAGCTATAGGCATTCATTTGCAGGTATTTTTCAGAAAGATCAAATACTGATAGCGCCATCCTACAGCCGATATCAATACCTACTGCATATGGAATGACTGCATTATCAGCCGACAATACCCCTCCGACAGGCAAACCATACCCCGTGTGTGCATCTGGCATCAGAGCACCCTGTAGCGATATGGGTAAACGCATGGCAAGATCCATCTGCCTTTTCGCATTCCCATCAATATCTTTTCCTCCAATAACTTTATATGCTGCAGGCTTTTCAAGCAACTCATAAGATTCAAATGTCTGCACTTTTACTTTAGTCACAAATGTGTTTGCTAATGGTCCCAATTGCTCATCGTTTAAGTATTCGTCAGGATTATCTTTTAAAAGAGACAGCATATTCAATATTTCTTCTTTGGCAATGTGCTTAAAATGACGCATTACTACAGCCATTGCCACGCTGCGGGATACATCGTTATGATAACCTATTTTAGTCAGGTCTTTCGTTTTAATAGTTTGTCTTCCCATATGGGTATTGACTTTTTATAATATTTGAAATAAAAATCTATTTGGCTCCTGTATGTACAAGGAGAATATTCTGAAGTCTCTGAGACTAATTCAGAAAAAGTACTAAACACCAACATAAAACTTTGGATTTAAAACAGTTAATTATTTAACAATACTGTAGTTTCAATTTCAGAAGGCACAAAAATATACCACCCTTCCCGAAGGAAGTATCTGAAAACAACTTAAGAGGTAAGGAAAACAGGACAAAAACAGGAAATTAATACCGGTAAAAAAACGATATTAAATACTCTCGTAAAATCATTCTTTAATAAAGTGTACAACAAGACCATACAGAATATGGCTTCTCTGCAATACCTTCTATTTGATTTTCTTATAATAAATTAAATGAAGTCCTGAACTTAAAACTAAGCTGTCAGTTGAATGGGTGATATGTATAATGAGGTTTGCAACATAATGTCCTCCTTTTCAAAAAATCTTGGGAGATCTGCTCTGCAAAGATAAACGTTTTTTTCCAAAACACATTAAATGATCCATATTATTTTACACAATGATCACTTAAAAAAACTTCAGCTTCAAATTATGGCCAACTTGTAAGAAATATCCGGTTATTCCCCTATAAATACATCGTAATTTTACCTAAATTTGATGCGTTTTTTTACGAAACCTAACCAGGTAACTCAAAAAATTAACCAAATGACCAGAAAATTATCAATTATTCCATTTATCGTTTTAATTGGCATTGCCCTAATCACTTTATTAATAACAGGTATTCCGAGTGTAAATACAATTGACTATTGGACGAAATACAAAGACCAGTTAAGTGCAGGAGATACAGCCTGGATGCTCACAGCTGCTGCTCTGGTTTTATTGATGACGCCAGGGCTCGCATTTTTCTATGGGGGAATGGTTAACCCTAGAAACGTAATTTCTACGATGCTTCAGAGCTTCATTTGTATGGCGGTCATTTCTGTCTTATGGATAGTTGTAGGCTTTAGCCTTTCTTTCGGAGAAAGTATCGACGGATGGATCGGCAATCCTTTTACTTATTTCTTTCTTGATGGAGTAGCTGAAGGTAAACCATGGGTAAACGCTCCTACTATTCCACTTCTGTTATTTGCTCTTTATCAGCTGAAATTCGCTATCATCACACCTGCATTAATTACAGGTGCTTTTGCTGAGCGTATTCGTTTTACTTCATATATTCTGTTCATTTGTCTTTTTTGCATTTTCATTTATACCCCGCTTGCCCACTGGACATGGCATCCTGAAGGTATTTTATATAACCTTGGAGTTCTAGACTTTGCAGGAGGAACTGTTGTTCATATGTCTGCGGGTTGGGCTGCTCTGGCTTCTGCCCTTTATTTGCATCAGAGGAAAGAAGCAGAACATAATCCAGCCAACATACCATTAGTTATGCTGGGAACAGGATTATTATGGTTTGGATGGTTTGGATTCAACGCTGGATCTGCACTTGGTGCTAATCAACTTGCAGTATCTGCTGCCATGACGACAACAGGTGCTTCTGCAGCTGCAGCCCTTGCCTGGATTTTCTTTGACACTGTCAAAGGTAAAAAACCAAGCGCACTGGGAATGTGTATCGGGGCAGTAGTAGGACTTGTGGCAATTACCCCTGCTGCAGGGTTTGTTACAATACCTCATTCTATTTTCATAGGTGTTATTGCAAGTCTTATCTCTAACAAACTAGTTGACTGGAGAACCAGCAAAACTACACTTGATGATACACTCGACGTGTTCCCCTGCCATGGTGTAGGAGGAATGGTAGGAATGGTTTTAACTGGAGTATTCGCTACTAGTGCTGTAAACCCTATTATACCTGATGGTGACAATGGCCTATTCTTTGGAGAAACAAAACTATTCCTTCATCATTTGGCTGCACTCATTGGCGTTTCTGTATTCGCATTCGGTGGATCTTACCTTCTGTTAATGTTTACTAACTGGATTTCTCCGCTAAGAGTTAATGAAGACGATGAAAAAGCTGGCTTAGATTCCAGTCAACACGGAGAAGGTTATTTATCCTGGGTAAAAAATGACCTTGAGCATTCATAGAACATTAACCAACCTTATAAGATAATTAAATAAAAAGGGCAAAAGAATTTATCTTCTGCCCTTTTTATCTTTTAGGTAAAAACTAATACGCCTTTTTTATCTTCACTTTCTCACCCTGGAATTCTACCACATCCCCATCTCTCAATTTTTTTCTTTTCTGAGTTTCAACTGCACCATTTACAATCACTTCTCCATCAACAATAAACGTATTAGCCTCACCGCCAGTACCGGTGAGACCGGTAATTTTAAGCAACTTATTTAATTCAATAAATTCGTAGCCTTCTAATTCAAATTCAGTCATTATTATTTTAATTAAGGAACCCAAAGGTAGTAATAATTAAATAACATATCTATACCAAATGCCACAATGGCTTACACTTGTTCAACAACTACTTATTACCCTCAATAAAATTTGATTGCATTGAGAATTTAAAAGTTCTCCGATAAAACATTTTGCTTCCATCTTTAATCCACAACCCATAGAAAAAATTCCGAAAAACTGTATCGGAAAACAAAAGCACTTATCAAACCAGTAATATACAGTATAACAGAAAGCCTATTTAATCTGATATTCTTTTCATTGGGAATAGATATTATCGAACCTGTACGATAAATTTAAACTGAATACCGATAAACGAAGATTACTATATATTCTTATATCGGCAGCTCAGTCGAATTCTTAATCTCCCCCATCACGAATACACTATGAGTACTTCCTATATTCTCAATGGAAGCCAGTTTATTCATTATGAAATTTTGATATTCAGGCATGTCCTTTACCATCACCTTCAACATAAAATCATATTGTCCTGAGACGTTATAGCACTCTGTCACTTCTTTTAGTGAAACTATATCATTTACAAACTTTTTCCCTATACCTTTTTCATGCTGCTTTAAGGTCACATTGCAAAAGACAACCAGTCCTTTATTCAATTTATGGTTATCTAATAAAGCAACATATTTCTTAATATAACCATCACGCTCCAATCGCTTGATCCGCTCGTGAACCGGTGTTGGGGTAAGATTAAGCTTATTTGCCAACTCCTTTGTAGTGAGTGTTGAATCCTTTTGAAGCAATTTCAACAGTCTGATATCCAAATCATCTAATTCAGTCATAGATAAATTTTCTTTTTAAGATCCTTTCGAACCACAAATACAGATTTTTATTCCACAAAAATAAACACAAAAGATATTTATTTCAATTTTTAACCAAAATTATAGTATTAAGATCTACCAACATAGATTTGTAAAGAATTTATATCTACAAACAACTATGCTAACACAAAATTTAGGATACCCGAGAATTGGAGCTTTCAGAGAGCTTAAAAAAGCTTCAGAGCAATACTGGTCAGGCAAAGAGAGCCTTCAGAATCTTTTAACCACTGGAAAGAAAATCAGAGAGGCGAACTGGACACTTCAAAAAAATGCACAGATTGACCTTATCCCGTCTAATGACTTTTCCTTTTATGATCAGGTATTAGACATGTCTCTCATTGTAAATGCCATCCCTGAGCGCTATCATGAGATAGCAGAAGACAGAAATAACACAGAGAATGACTTGTATTTTGCAATGGCCAGAGGCTATCAGAAAGATGGAAAAGATATCATAGCAATGGAGATGACAAAATGGTTTGATACTAACTACCACTACATCGTTCCTGAGTTCCATAAAAATCAAAAGTTCAGCCTGTTTTCAAATAAGATTACCAATGAATACCAGGAGGCTAAAGTGTTAGGAATAGAAACCAAACCAGTGATCATCGGTCCAGTATCTTATCTGCTGCTTGGAAAAGAGAAAGAAGATGGATTTCACAGAATTGAACTGATCAAAAACCTTCTGCCTGTCTATATAGAAATCATTGAAAAGCTTGAGAAAATGGGGGCTCAGTGGATTCAGCTGGATGAGCCATTCCTAACAATGGACTTGAGTGACGAAGAAAAGAAAGCCTACCATCTTGTATATGATCAGCTAAGAAAGAAATTCCCTTACCTGAAAATTATGGTTGCTACTTACTTTGACTGCACCGGAGACAATCTGGGACTTGCAGTAGTACTTCCTATAGATGCCTTGCATGTTGATCTTGTAAGATGCCCTTCTCAGCTTAATGACATACTACAGACCTCGTTCATACTTTCCAAAACCTGCCTTTCCCTCGGAGTTGTAGATGGCAGAAATATCTGGATCAATGATTTTGAAAAGTCTTTATCATTTATTCAAAAGGCTGTTGAAATATTAGGAGAAGATAGAGTGATGATCGCTCCTTCATGCTCATTGCTGCACACTCCGTGCGATCTAGACAATGAAAAAGATGAAACAGTTCTAACTGCCGAAATCAAACAATGGATGGCTTTTGCAAAGCAAAAGATTGAAGAAGTTGGTGCTTTGAAAAAACTGGCATCTGTCAAGGATCCTCAAGAGCTTGCAGCTGCAATTAAACCAAACAAAGATATCATCGAAAGCAGGAAGAAATCAACACTGATTCATAAACCACAAGTAAAAGAACGAGTAAAGAACATAACTGATGCGGATAGCAGAAGGGCAAGCACATTTGATATAAGACAAAAGAAACAGGAAAAAGCATTAAATCTTCCTTTATTCCCGACTACTACAATCGGGTCATTTCCACAAACTGATGAAATTCGACAGCTCAGAGCTAAATTAAAGAATGGAACATTAACTCAAGCAGATTATGAGGAAAAAGTAAAATCAGAAATTGATCGTTCGATTGTGTGGCAGGAGGAAATTGGTATAGATGTGTTGGTACATGGAGAATTTGAGCGCAATGACATGGTGGAATATTTTGGCGAACAACTGGACGGCTATGTATTTTCTCAGAATGGCTGGGTACAAAGCTATGGCTCAAGATGTGTTAAACCTCCCATCATTTATGGAGATATTGAAAGAAGCAAACCTATGACAGTAAAATGGTCTCAGTATGCACAATCAAAAACCAATCATTATATGAAAGGTATGCTTACCGGTCCTGTTACGATCTTGCAATGGTCATTCGTACGTGACGATCAGCCGAGATCAGAAACTACCATGCAAATAGCTCTAGCTATAAGAGATGAGGTGACAGACCTTGAAAAAGCAGGCATAAAAATTATCCAGATAGATGAGCCTGCAATCAGAGAAGGCCTACCACTACATAAAGTGGATTGGGATAGGTATCTGAACTGGGCAGTAACTGCATTCAGAATAAGTGCATCTGGAGTAAAGGATGAAACGCAGATCCATACACATATGTGTTATTCCGAATTTAACGATATCATCTCACACATTGCAGATATGGATGCTGATGTAATCACTATAGAAACTTCAAGATCTCAGATGGAATTGCTGGATGCTTTTGCAGACTTCAACTATCCAAATGAAATAGGTCCCGGAGTATATGACATTCACTCTCCTAGAGTACCAGGAGTTTCAGAAATAGAGCATTTACTTGAAAAAGCTTTAGCTGTAATTCCGGCAAGGAATCTATGGGTGAATCCTGATTGTGGGTTAAAGACAAGAAAATGGGCTGAAACAGAGCTTGCATTAAAGAACATGATGATCGCCACCAAGAAACTCAGGCAAAGAGTAAATGAAACATCCGGAATTGAAGCTTAACCTTGCAATGATACTCCAGGAAAAGCCCTCTTCTAAATCATTTTTCCATAGGAAAAAAAATTAATTCACATAGTTTTGGTGCTGTTCATATGTATTGTGAGTTGCTGTAAAATCTTCACCGATCTTCAGCAATTCACACATATATTATTATTACATATTTCATATAATCCTCTGTACAACTCTGCATCTCCTCTGTGTACCTCTTTGTCATTATATTCTTTCAAAAATAGGCTATCCATTATCCTCATAAACCCAAATACTTTTCCACATACAACAACACTTTTTCTAAACAGTCGTATGTTTCGAAAAATTACAGCAATATGAGAAATCGTTTTTTATTTACTTCAGCTTTTATTATTCTGTTTGCAATACTAAGCCAGTTTGCAAAAGCTCAGACAGTATACGTTACAGAGAAAGGTAAAAAATATCACAAAAAGAACTGCTCCGTTGTAAGCGAAGGCAAAAAAGGACAGGAACTTGCTGCGGCCCAAAAAAATGGCTATGAGCCTTGTTCTGTTTGCAAGCCAGACGAAGCTAAGAAACAAGAAGCCACAGACCCCAAGAAAAAAGTAACCCTAAAATAACCAGAGGCCGGAGCTGCAAAGTTCCGGCCTCTTTTAGTTTTATACTTTCAATAAATTTCATTCCACAATAATCGGAGCTGATCTTCTACCTGCTTGGTTGTTTACTTCCAGAATATACATACCAGCCTCTACTCCGGATATAGAAAGTGTATTCTGAGATCCATCAAACAACTTAACTACCCTACCTGACAAATCCATTATACTTATAGCATCGCCAGCCAGAAGGCCCTCTACTGATATAAATTCCTTCGCAGGATTAGGATAAACATTAATTTTACCTGCAGCTAACTTTTGCAAAGACGTAATCACATTTTCTACTTCCAGCAAATTAGAACCTAGAGACAGATCTTCTGAAGTGCGTGCAGACGGGAAGCAACTTACCCAGTGCATTTCAATCTGATAAAACAATTTTTCAGATGCAGGAGGATTGATATCGGTAAATGAATAAATACCTTCAGAAACTGTAGTAACTAATTCCAGAGCATCTTTGGAAGCACCTCTGTAGATCGCGTATTCAGCTATACCTGCACCTTCATAAGCATTCCAGGTAATTGTAATTGCACTTTCCTGTTTATCCTGCGATAGCAAAACAGTTTTATGCGACTGAGACAATGGAGTCATATTACCATTAACATCCTTCACTGCAATGCTATATGAATAAGAAGTTAGTTCAGGATGTGAACTGTTATCTTTAAATATACTGAATTCAATTCCTCCAAGACGGCCGATCTGCTTACCATCTCTGAAAATCCTGACACTGTCTACCGCAGGATAATCTTCTGATTTTTCGAATATAACCAGATTTTTTCCAGAGGTCTTATCAAAAGTTGCCATGCACATAGATGGCTGATAAACAGTAAGACTAGCCGGAGCTGATGAAATGCTGCTTCCGCAACTTGATAATAATTCACAAACAAAATTCAAACCATTCAGGTCAGTAGTTACATTATTTAATATTAACTTTGATGAATTCGCTCCATCTATGTATTCAGGCCCGGAACCTCTGTCTGTAAGCCAGGCATAAGATATTCCTCCTCCGGATGCAGTGACCTCAAAAACTGCTTTTCCATTTTCCCATACAGAAACAGACTCTGGGTCTGAAAGGATAATAGGGTTCTCATTTACAGTTAGCTTTGCTGATTCGGAATAAATTTTAACTTCGCTCTCATCTGTTAAAACGCACCTGTAAAGACTTCCATTCATTTCTTTTTCTACTGGCGGCGACTGATAAGAACTAGATTCTGCACCATTTATATCTACATATGCAAAGCCTGTATATACCTGCCACTGATAAGATAAATTTTCACCTTCAGCTTGAATAGAAAAAAGTGCTCCAGTACCAACACATACAGCTACATCTTCCGGATGCTTCGCTATCTGGATTTCATTGATTTCCTGAATATGATGCACTAAGGATTTGATCGGCTCGGCTATTGCAAAAGAGGACAAAGAAGTGAAAGAAGCTGAAATCAGCAGAGATAAAAGTAGTTGTTTTTTCATCTAAGAATACAATAATTAGTAGTGTTTACCATTTACAAAAATAAGCTTAACTTTCTAATTATCAAAGTGAATTACTTACTCCCAATATCCTAAAACTACAATAATTAAAATTCTAAAATAGGATTTGATAAATATTCCTATCAACATATAAACCTGGTGGATAAATGTCGTGAAATAAATCATTAGATTTTTTTTCCACCTGTCAGACTTTCTCTAATCCTTGATTACCTTTGCTTTTTCAAAAAAACATAATCACTTGTCATTTAATCCATTATCAATAGACCTTCCTGTAAGGGAAATTATTCCTGCTGTACAGGAACACTTAAGCAAATCAAATACACTTATTGTAAATGCCCCTCCGGGAGCGGGAAAAAGTACCTTATTACCACTGGCAATTTTTAATGAACCATGGCTTGAAGGTAAAAAAGTGCTGATGCTAGAACCGAGAAGACTGGCTGCCAAGACAATAGCTGAGCGTATGTCTTCTCTGCTTGGTGAAGATGTTGGGCAAAGCATTGGTTATAGGATAAGGTTTGAAAATAAAGTCAGCAATAAAACAAGAATTGAAGTTCTGACCGAAGGTATTTTAACCCGCTTCATACACAACGACAACAGCCTTGAAGGTGTAGGACTTGTAATCTTTGATGAGTTCCATGAGCGCAGCATCCATGCTGATGTTGCAATGGCTTTGTGTAGAGAAGCTCAACAAAGACTGCGTCCGGACCTCCGCATTATGGTGATGTCGGCAACACTTGATATGCCTCAACTGACTAAGATCCTCAAAGCTCCTGTTGCACAGAGTCAGGGCAAACAATATCCTGTAGAAATCAAATATACAGGAGAAGCTGATCAGTTCCTGCTTCCGGAGATGACAGCGAAAGTCGTCATTAAGGCTGTAAAAGAAAAAGATGGAGATACCCTTGTATTCCTTCCGGGAGAAGCTGATATCAAACAATGCGAAGGCATTCTTAAAAAAGAGCTAAAGGGCTTTGTCATTCATCCTTTGTATGGCATGTTGCCACCAGGAAAACAATATAGTGCCATTATGCCTGACAAGACTGGAAAGCGTAAGGTTGTACTTGCCACTTCTATTGCAGAAACAAGCTTAACAATAGAAGGCATTAAAATAGTTGTTGACTCTGGTTTTGGAAAGACCTCTAAGTTCGATCCCCAATCAGGATTATCAAGGCTTGTAACTCAAAGAATTTCTAAAGACTCTGCAGACCAGCGTGCTGGCCGGGCAGGAAGACTTAGTCCTGGAACATGCTACAGAATGTGGTCAGAAAGCATCCAGGAAAATATGACAGAGCACAGGATTCCTGAAATTATGGAGGCTGACTTATCTTCATTGGTGCTGGATATGGCTCAATGGGGAATAGTTGATCCTCACCAGCTTACCTGGCTTTCTCCTCCGCCTAAAGCTACTCTTGCTCAAGCTGTAGAAACTTTGCATCAGTTGAATGCTTTGGAAAATGGCCGTATTACGGAACATGGAAAGAAAATTCACTCGCTTCCATGTCACCCGAGAATTGCGCATATGCTTCTGATGGCAGAAGAAGAAAACAGACTTCCGCTTGCTACTGACCTTGCTGCTCTTCTGGAAGAGCGAGATCCATTGAAAAGAGAAACTGGGATTGACATTAACGTCCGAATTGAAGCACTAAGAAGGTATCGTAAGGAAAAGGGTCAGGGTAAACAATTGGGAAGGATTGAAAAGGTTGCCGCTTCTTACAGAAAGCTTTTTGATATAAAGGAAGATAATGGTCAGCAAGATCCGTACGAAACAGGTGTTTTATTAGCACATTGTCATCCGGAACGAATTGCCTTTGCCAGACCTGGCAATAATGCTCAGTTTCAGCTTGCCAATGGTAAATATGCTTCCGCAAGCCATAAAGATGAACTGGCACATGAATCATGGCTTGCCATTGCCAACCTTGATGCCAGAGAGGGTATGGGTAAAATTTTCTTAGCCTCTCCTTTAAATCCAAAAGATCTCGCACCATTGGTAAAAGAGCAGGAAGTCATTTCATGGGATACTGAAGACGGTACATTAAAAGCTTCTAAAGATTTAAGAATCGGAAGCATCATACTTAAATCAAAACCATTGCCAGCACCTAACGATAAATTCAGAATTAAAGCTATTTCGGATGCGATTAAAAAAGAAGGAGACTTCTTACTTCCGTTTACCGAAGAAGTAAAAGAATGGCAGGAAAGGATATTACAATTAAAAAAATCTGAGCCTCAGGCAGGATGGCCGGATGTAAGTACCTCTACGCTATTACTTACAAACTATGAATGGCTGACTCCCCATCTTACAGACATCGAACACCCTGATGACCTATATGAGCTGGACCTGCTGGATATCCTTCAGAAATTTCTGACGAAGGAACAAAAAGAGAGGTTGTTATAAATCTACACATCAGTCTTCAGAATCAGGCATGATTCCGAAGACTGTGGATATGATTTCTACAATAATGATTTTATCACCCCTCCCTCAACTCTTATAGAAGCTCCATTGGTAGCTGACGCAAGAGGACTAACAAAATAAGCAACAGTATCTGCGATTTCCTCAACAGTTGCAAATCTCTGAATGAGAGAAGTTGGCCGTATGTTTTTAAAGAAATCAGCTTCTACTTCATCTACTGAAATATTCTTAGATCTGGAAAGATCTTCTATAAACCCTCCTACTCCTTTGGACTTTGTAGGCCCTGGCAATATTGAATTTACAGTAACATTCGTTCCTTTTGTCAACTCAGCAAGACCTCTCGAAATTGCCAACTGAGCTGTCTTCGTCATGCCATAATGGATCATTTCTTCAGGAATAAAAACAGCTGACTCACTGGAGATAAAAATAATTCTGCCCCAATTATTAGACAACATTTTTGGAAAACAGTATCTGGCAAGTCTGATACCACTCATAACATTTACTTCAAAAAAGCGAAACCAGTCTTCATCGGTAATTTCTATAAAAGTCCTGGGTTCAAAGATACCGGCATTATTAATTAGAATATCTATAGAAGGCAATGAAGCTATCAGTTTGTTTACTCCTTCTGCATTTGAAAGATCAGCTTCAATCCCTGTAATATTAGAATTTCCGGATATTGACTTTAGTTCAGCTATAGCCTTTTCTACACTTCCCTTTGTTCTGCCGTTGATAATAACTTCCGCTCCCTCAATCAGCAATCTGCTGGCAATGGCAAATCCGATCCCGGCAGTAGAACCTGTAATAAATGCTTTCTTACCTTTAAGCTTTAAATCCATATTTTTTTTATTTGATAAATGAAATATCTTTTCTTCTTAAATTGTTATTTTATAAGTGTAAATCACAACTTATCAATCAGTATTTAGCATTCCATTTAATTTTTCTCTGTCAGAAATACTAAGATACTGGCAAGCTATTCTATCTTCAGGATTTCTGTCAACGGTATAAAGCACTATTGTAAATAAAAACTCCAGAGGCTTCATCAGAATAAAAATAAGATCCGAAACTAATTTATTATTGAATATATCATAATACCTGTGAATAAAAACCCCTACTCTGTTATAATTTGACCTAACTGCTTTATGTATCTTAGGAAAATTCTGTTCTATAAGTTCTTCAAATGCATTTGCTACTAATAGCTGTCTATTGCAGATGATTTTATTTCCCATTCTTTCCCCATATCTGACAGGCCTGACAATAACCTTGTGACCGTTTGCTGCTACTGAACATAAAAAATGTCCTCCACACTCAACATTTGCACACTCATAGTCCAGTTGAGAAAAACCATGCTTATATGTATCGGTGAACACTCTTATCAATGAATCCGGTTTCTGCCCGAAAAGCAGTAATAAACTACTGATCACTGATAACACAGGTAAAAATACTATTAATAAAACAGGAATCTTAAAGAACATATTAAGCTCTAATATTCTCCATGCAATTTTTTCAAAAAAATTACCATTACTATAATCCCTGTTTTTATTAGTCTTAAGAAATATTTTATGGTTCTTCACCAATTGAAAAGTAAACAGAATGATAATAGGAATATTCCCCAACATTGCTAAAAGAGGATGAATCTGAATGCCTATAAAGACATTTAAGATAATACCACCCAATAACATTGAATTGATTAAAACTTCTACCACAGGGCTTGCTATTCTTTTTTTCAAAGCAGAATAGAAATATGCACCAATACTGATCAGAATAAAGATATATATGGTCAGTTTATGTTCTGGTGAAAAGGTAGCCGACTCCTGACAACAATCGTTCTTTGTTTCATCTATCAGAAAAAAGTAAAAGAGAGGATATATCACTATAAATACAAAGTCCAGCACCTTGACAAGACCAAGATCCAGATCTCCTTTGCTAAGAAATCGCTTTCCATTAAAAAGATAAACTACAAAATCCAGAAGAACTAAAAGTAATGGAAGAGCAAAAAAGGCAATAATAATAAACATATTTCTTTTTTATATTATCAATTCAGTTGAGTCATTACAAAACTACCATTTCCAGTTGATATAAACATTGGTATAATTCCTTTCCAAAAAACTAACCTTTTCTTAAACTTCCAGCTACCTGTTATATTCCTTTTATTCTGCGAAAACAGGCCTTCATATATCAGAACAGGGTGCTTCTTATTGTGATCAATATGATGTTCTCCATTTCTCTTTATAAAGCCATATACCGGCATAAACTTTTCAAAATAAATATGAGTATCGGTACATCTACCCTTTATCTTTCCTATACCTGGCGTGCCTCCCATCTCAATATTATCTTCTACAGTTCCTTCAAACTCAGACCTCTTAACTGAGAGAATTGTTATTACAAAGTCCACATGACCCACTTCAATATCTGAAATTTCTTTCGGAATATTATAGTAGTATGTTCCTTTCCATTTACCTTGTATTTCTATTGCACCTTCCATGGTTAAATGATCTTCTAAAAATGAACAATTGTACAACTAACATTAAAAATTATCTTGGTATTTTCCTCTTACTAACTTTTATGTCTTTATTTCCAATAAAAGATTATTAAGAGCAATTGAGTTATAAATTTAGTCTTATTATTTATCAAAAGCCAAATGAACAGTAGCAATATGTACGTATTAAAGAATGGACTCAAAATGTGACCGGCTTTGCTTCTCTTATTAGCTAGCTCTAGTGTATAGAAAGAAATTTCAATTCCAGACAGCACAAAAAGATAAAACTATCTGATAGTATGAAAGTTAACTTTAAATATTATATTTAATTAACAAACCATACTCATTTTATGATATGAACAAGGTAACTTTAATTGCAAGAATTCTGCTAGGCATCACCTTTGTTACATTTGGGTTAAATGGGTTTTATACTTTTATACCAGTCCCAAAGTTCCATCCCTTCATGGAAATATTGGTTTCAAGCGGTTTTATATATTTTGAAAAAGGTCTTGAAGTTATAGCTGGTGCACTTCTATTATTCAACAGATATATCTTGGCAGCGCTGTTAATATTAGGCCCTATTGTCATCAATATATTTTTGTACCATATCCTGTTAGATTACAGAAACTGGCCAGTATCTATTATCATCTTACTACTGTATGCCATTTTAATAAAAAAGCATTGGTCATACTTTAAGATCTTTACAAAAGCAAAAGTTGATTAAGTGAAAATAAAGCTTCAGTTACCAACCTTCGTCTTTACATCTTTTGCTTTTCTTCTCAAATGCATAGAGAAATAAGCAATTTGATTTAAAGAACCTGGACAGAACACTCCAGTTATGAAAAGATTAACTTATAAATAAATCTTTATAAACTTTAAAAAGATCCTAGGACAAACTTTATTTAAATGATAATATTGTTTATCTCAAGTAGATACAATTATTTGTCACCTTAGTATTCTACACCATAATTCTCAATATAATTTGAATTTAATATGGGTCAGCAGAATAAATGAAACGTCATACTACCTATCCAAAAGATAAGAAGTATCATTACTTTCAAAAAATCACAACAGTTCTCCGTCCAAGGAGTTATCTCTTTATTCCTAGTTTTTACCTCTTAATGTAGCTATGAAAAATCTTAATTTAAGCATTCTTCTTTATACACTGATTCTACTCAGCGTGAAAGTCCCTTCAAAAGCCGGAATTGACAATAACGAACAAAAAGAAAGTTACTGGTCAAAATGGAGCAAAGGGAAAAAATCAAATAGATTAAATAGAGATAGCACAAAAACTTATCCTAAACCATTCCTGACTATTCACCTTGGTGTTGCACATACTACAAATTTCGGAAATGTCCGGCTTAATTCTGAACAAGCCCAAGGCACTAAGATAAGTTTACGTAATGATCTGGGATTTCCCACAACCACAATCTCGCCAAGGTTAAATTTCATTTTTAATTACGGAAACCTTTTCAACCTCGCTTTTGATATGTACAGTGCAAACAGGAAAGAAACAGAAGTGATCAGTAAAGATATTAAGTACGGTAATGCTACCTTCCTTGCAGGAAGTGAAATCCAAACTACCCTACGCTTAACTTATGCAAGTTTATGCTATTCCAATTTTTTCTATGATAATGGAAGAGCCAGGATAGCCGCTCTTGCCGGTGTTGCAGGAATTTTTTATCACTTAAATATCAAAAGCACTACCGATCCTGATTTAATTCAAAAAAAGAGTCTTTTTGTTCCACTCCCTACGATTGGATTAAATGGATCAATTTATCTGACGAGGAATCTATTTTTAAGAACGATGGTAAAGTACTCAGCATGGTGGTCTAAAAATTACAACTGCAATGTTGTAGAGGTTATACCCTATATTGAATATTATATTTTCAAAAACTTCGGGATTGGAATGAGATATAACTTCGGTTATACTGGCTTTAAAAATCTTCCTGACAAAAAATTTAATGGCAGCATGGAGAATACATTTAATGCCATCTCAGGAGTATTTGTATACAGATTCATTAAGAAAAGAGACAGAAAGTATTGATAATGCTTGGGGAGTTGGTAGGCTATGAGCTAGAGCAGAAACAAGACATATAGAAAATATTTATTTACTGTCGGTCAGTTAATACTCCTCTCTTAAGGATAAAACTTAAGTTGACAACCATGTCTTCAGGAAGAATGATTTAGAATTTTCAGTGAAAAAAATCTGAAGTTCCAATCTTTACTATTTGCTTTATTCTCCTGCAAAGGGCCTTTGCTGCATCGGATAATAGTCAGCATTATTACGGTAAAAACCAAAAGGTACAAGTACATTTTCCATGTTTTCATTTTTTCGGGTCTTGTTCCTTTATAACATAGTACTAATTCATCTTCCCTTTACACGTCATTTGATTTTAATAAAAAGCAGGCTTATCAGCATCGGTATCTGGTTTATTCACACCAAGGCTCCTTTTGATTGCAGATTCCGGATGTTGGATAAGTTTTACGATCAACTCTGCAACACTTTTTCGGGAAACCTCGGTCCCCTTAAAATCCTCACCCTTTTGAGTTGTTTCATAATCTATTTCGTCATAGTCCGTTAACCATGCTGGCCTTATTATGGTATAATCAAGTCCGGAATTCTCTATAATCTCTGCAGCTTTTCCATATGGCCCAAGGTATTGGCTAATCATACTTTTATTCCACTTACCGAAAGCTCCTGGAACTTCATCATAAATACCAAGTGAAGTAATAAAGATAAGTCGTTTCACACCTGCTTCCCTCATAACATCAACTATGACCTTAGCCATTTTATCTACTTCTCCTGCAAGGTTTGCATATACAATATCCTGCCCTGACATAGCACCTTTTAACTTCAGGTGATCAAGGACATCACCATCAATCACGACTGAGGAGTCTGTCTTTCCGATTCTGCTGGCATTTCTCAGAAACAAAGTCAGCTCAACATCTTTTTCTTCTAATAATTGATCTATCACGTGCTTAGCAATACGGCCACCTGCTCCTAAAATTAATACTTTAGTCATTATGTAAATCCTTTGTTATAGCTATTTAACCCCTCTTCAGTATTATTAAAGTATCGAAAGATGAGACGGAATACAATTTGCTCGTCTTTCCTTAGATGCTACTAATTACCATTGACAGACTGATTATATTCTTCATCAGTAACGCTCTCCATCCATACCACAATTCCATTCTGGGTATTGGTGTTAATTGCAATATGTGTACATTCATTACCTGGTGATGCTCCATGCCAATGTTCCACATCTGGGGGAATATGAACCACTTCACCCTGTTGGATTATCCGTATTGGTTGGCCTCTCTCCTGAAAATAGCCGATACCTTCTGTTACAATCAGTATTTGTCCTCCCGGATGCGTATGCCAGTTGTTTCTAGCCCCTGGCTCAAATATTACATTGCTTACCTGGCAATGCAACATACCATCATTTGGGACTAACAATTTTACCCAGGCATTACCCGTAAAATTATCAGCCGGTGCTTTTCCACCTTTCGGAAAAATTTGGGTTTGAAATCCCGTTATAGTCATAGTCCCTTATTTTTATTCAGTTAAATACCAGAAAGGAGACTATTTGTTAAAAACTTTTACTAACAATTGAATTCCAACCACATACAAAAAAAAGGATAAAATCTAAGCCCAGTACACTTAACCTTATTTTAGATAATTCTCCTCAATAAATCGATGCCATTGAATTTCAAAATCTTGTTGCTCTATTCCAAAGGATGCCTTTATGTTTCCGTTATTTATAATCAATATTCTCAATCCATTATATGACCATCTGCTTATTATAAATTCACTAATGCAATATCCCAACGGGTATATCCTTTGTACAGAGCCTTGTTCCTTACTAAGCTCATCCAATGTAGGATATTCTCCATTCACTATGTAAGAGAGTTTTTTGAGATCTGTTTTTTCACCACATTCATATTGTGCAACGGATTCCCAAAACCACCTTGGATTGTTAGCAAAGCTTTCCGAAATATATAATGTAACAGCATGAGTAAATTCATGAACAGCTCCCCTAAGCATTCCCGGTGCACCTGTATATAACAGTCGAACTTCTTCTTTGCTAAAAATATAACCTGCGGCACCAGGAGCCCAACCACCCATATCTTTTTCAAATTGATCCTTATCAGACCATATAGCGATTTTAATTTTGGGCATGGCTCCCGGTTTCAGATGATTTATGATAGAATCATAACTGGCCTCCAATGCTGCCTCTATTGAACTTGCTTTCGAAACATCTAATCCATCATCATAGTAGAATATAAAATGAGCGCTTTCACTTTTTTTATTGAAGTAAAGAGCTTTGGCAAAAGGTTCCGTTTCTTTATCTTTTTTGCACATCATCATGCTGAAAGCCAGAAAAGGCAATAATAATATTAGGAGGTAGGGACGATGTCCCAATGACAATTTTCTGTTATGAAGCATAGCTATGGTAGTATATGAAGGTTGTAATTTAAAAAATAAAGTGCTGATTTTCAACCTCAATATATGCATAAATAAGCCATTCACTCATACAATCAAATTCAGTATCACTCACTACTTTTCTATGCCAAAAAATAAAGCCTATTATTCTTAATAGGCTTTGTATATCTTTTAGTTATTAATGACCTTTTTCTTTCTCTTTATTTTCCTCATGAGGTTCATGTTGTGCAAGTACACTGCCTGCTAATGATTTAGCCCTCTTGCTGGAGTTATCATCCAGAAGCACTCTGGACGCCATGGTCGCTAGTTTATCACTGGATGCTTTATGTATCCTTTTCATTTCAAATACCATTTTTATTGTTCCTTACCATACAGGGTGGAACTATACCTGCTTGCCGTTAGAATGCTTTGAGTTATTAAATCTTTTTAAGCATTCAAGCCCTTTATAAAGCAACAATGGTATATTTTGATAAGTTGCAATGATTGAATCATTTTATTAAAGGATTCGTTTGCAGAGACGCCATGCATAATGTCTCCAGACAATGAATATGATTATTAAAAATTGGTAAGGCAAAAAAAATTGACTATTCGATAGAAGATAGTTTTTGATGGTTATTAATTAGCTTAATCTTTGAATAAACTTTTACATTAAAGGCTAAATAATCAACAAAGTCCACATATTGATTATTCTTAATAATGTCCTCCAGTGGGTATGAACTTTTTTTGCCACTATGTTCGATCTTTAGAACAATCCCCTTTCTGCTTGAAGCGTAAATACACAATCCTCCTAACAAAACAGGAAGCACAGGAACCATTAATTCTTCTATATATATCCTATTAATGGAAGGATCATTAAAAACATCTATAAGTCCAAAAGCATAATAAATACTGAATGCTATCAAGCTTATTCCAAAAATGAAAACAAAAATCCAGTTTCTGATTAGCTTACCTCTGACTATCTCCAATGATGTGATATCATTAAAATTTATGGTACTGTAGTTAAAATTGCTTCTTAACAAATGAATTCCAGTATCTGATATACCAAACTCTCTGGTAGAGAACTTATAATGCTTCATAGTATAAAAATGCTAATTCTGTTCTATAAATATACATAAAAAACAGAAGGCTATAAAGTATAAATGAAGTTATCAGGATAAATACTGACCATTAGAAATAAAGGCCAGTATTTAATTACTCTCGATAATTCAAGCGTCATACTTCAATTAAAAATTTTACAATTGATTTATTATCTGCACATGCAGAGAGGAAGATGCCATGCATGGCGCCGCTAAGCTTTCATCAACCTGTATAGATGAATTAACTTATCAATCTCCTTCTGAATGCTGGTCACGATATTATCAGCAGATATTTCCGCATCATTAGCAGCATAATTCCTGCCTATAATAAAATTATATTGTATTGCATCAGCATTTGTATAACTCCATAAAGCTTGTTCATCTTCAAATGAATCTGACTGCTTCTTCTCTCCTGCAACCTCTATCCAGCAATCTTTTCCTAAGCTCTTTAACAGATCAAAGAATTTTTTCCTATACTCTTCATTATTCATTTCTTTGCGGAAATACTCACGATCTTCGGTTCCGGTGTTAGGTTTTCCTAACGATAAACAAATCTCAAATTCCTGAGGCTTCAGCAATAATTGAATATTGATAAGATCCCATAGCTTTGCTTTATATACATCCAATTCCTTTTTACTTCTGCCATAAGCAAGCCACATAGCCTTTACTTTATGTTCATAGTGAAACATTGGATCAAGGCTGCTTACAATTTGCTCTGCATCATCATTTTCATGTAGCTTAAGTTTATTCAGATATGGTTTCAATTGCTCATGAAGCTCCAGCATCTTATTCTGAAGCATCACCCTTTCATGATGAACCAATTGAGAGCTTAACGCGGCTTTGCTGTTATCAAGTGTAGCATAATCTTCTGCTTTAAAATATTGCTTGGAGAAATTAATACCTGTCAGGCTGAAGCGTCCTGTAATGACGTCCGTCAATTGCTTCATATCTTCTTTCGTAGCATTATCCCTAGCTACTATTGAAGGATATAGCATTTCATACTCTCTAATTATTTTATCAGAAAGATCTACTCCAAAATCAAAATAGGACCTGAACCAGGCTTTTAAATCTTCTACACTTCTCTCTACATCTATTTTATAAGAAAGTTCTTCATGATCCTTTAGCCCTCCAAGGGTAAGGCTTCCGGAGCCAACAAACGCTACCCTTTTCCTGAAAGGTAAATCAAAAATATACAGATTGGAATGAAAGACATTCTTTGTAAATATTCTAAATGTTACCCGACCAGGATATTGCTTGAGAATTTTCCATAGCACATTAGGATGAGTTGGCAAATCAAACCCGGTAACAATATCAACATTGCAGTGACGTGGCAAATTGCTCATCAGAAGATCAAAAGCAGGCTCTGAAATAGATCCAGAGGCTATATAGCAATGTTCTGCTTCTTTAAGGATTTTATTGTTTACTAAAGGAGCTAGTAATTTCTTTATGATCATAATAAATATTTTAACTGCTTATTCATTCACTACCAATGCTTTCCAAATATGAAAGCTTTGCAATCCCCATGGAAAAGACAAAGATAAAAATCTATTTTACCAACTTGTTAAGTGAAGACTGGATAATCCAAATACCCATTGGAACAAATATAATTAAAAGAGCTGATTCAATTCCAGTTAATCCAAACAGCCCTGTGACTTCACCTAATCAAACCTACAAATAAGTTCAAGGAACAATGGCTAAGCAGCCTCTGTTTTTATAAGAGAAAAACAAGAAGACATGATGGAAAGCGTTGGAACATTCATAAATGATATCAAAACTAAAATTAATAGTGAAGATTTCAGAGAGGGAAAAATTGCAAAGTTTATTGAAACACAAACTGCAAAATTACCTTCTGATGTGTATTTATGGGCAGCTATAGGATCTATGGCAGCTTCTTTAACATTGAAGCTAACCAGGAGAGATAAAGATGCTCTGTTTGTAGGGCAATGGGCGGCTCCGTTTCTGCTCTTTGGAGTTTATAATAAACTTGTAAAAACTCACGGTCACGATTGATTTCTTCAACAGAAAAAATCTAAACCTATTATTACCTAAATCAAACTAAAAATAGTAGCCGGTTCTATGGCTACTATTTTTAGTTCGTAGATTTTTGAAACAGCACCAGGTTAAGCAAGTGCAAGAGTTCCAAAACCTTTGCAACTATCTGATGTTAAGCATTAAACTTTCAATCACTATGAAGAAGGAACAATTGCATCAGAGCAAGGATAACAAGTCCATACCTGTAACATCCGTGTCTAGCGGAAAAGGAAGGCAGGTCAGGCAAGATATTTATTACTATACCGATCAGATTGTAAATTTTATTCTCTTTGGTAAACCGGAAGATAATCAATGGATACTGATAGACACAGGCATGCCTCACTCTTCTTCAGTTGTCTTATCTGCTGTTAAAGAAAGGTTTGGAGAAAACAGTAAACCATCTGCCATACTTTTAACTCATGGACATTTCGACCATGTGGGAGGTGTGGTAGATCTTATCAAAGAATGGAATGTTCCCGTCTATGCGCATCCTCTTGAATTCCCCTACCTGACTGGTGAGAAAAGTTATCCGGCTCCTGATCCCACTGTAGAAGGTGGTTTATTGGCAAAGGTTTCATTTATTGATCCTGTAGAACCTATAAATATTAAAGCGGTGCTCAAACCTTTACCTAATGATCATTCTGTGCCAGGAATGCCCGGATGGCAATGGATACACACTCCGGGACATTCACCGGGACATGTATCTTTCTTTCGTGACGAAGATAAAGCTCTTATCGCCGGAGATGCTTTTGTCACTGTAAGACAAGACTCTTTGTACAAAGTAATTATGCAAAAGGCTGAAGTAAATGGCCCTCCAAGATATCTAACCACAGACTGGAAAGCAGCTTGGGATTCAGTAAAGAAACTGGAAGCACTTCATCCTGAAATTGTAGTATCAGGACATGGAACGGCCATGGAAGGAAAAGAGCTAACCCAAGGCCTTCTCAAACTTACCCTGGAGTTCGACACCATTGCTATTCCCGAACACGGAAAATATGTATAGAAGTAAAATATTTTTCCAGCTCAGAGCATTTCTCCCTTCAGAGAAATGCTCTGAGTCTCGGAAAGTTACAATATAGAACCTGAAAACTTTCAATTTATTTCGATCAAAATACATTGCCAGCAATGGATATACACAACTAAAGTTATCAATAACCGTATCTTATTTTACCTTAACTTTTAATCTTAAACTTTTAATAAATTAACTTTCAAGTACAGCTTTATATGAAATTAAATTATTACCAATCAATACTTCACGAAAGAATCCTTTCCCCTGCTAATTCAATCTAATACAATTAAATCAAAAGTCAGAATAGTAATTCAGGTTTGAATATCAATAATTTTTTATTTAATAAAGACTATTGAAATCCATATATAATCCTGGGTTTAAATTATATATCATATGTTAGGAAATAATACTTCAGAAAGACAAAAAGCAATCATCAATCTAATTTCAAGAATACAGGAAAATTACGCTGAATTAGGAGATTATAAATCACATAGTGAAAATAGTATAGGTGCACAGATCGAATTGACAAATGGTAAAATTTTTATACCCCATATTGCAATAGCAGATACTGAATTTGCGTTTGAAATACCTGATTTTATTGCTCATCTAAGAGGTTCATTCGTACCTTTTAATACTTATACATACACGCCACACAAACAACCATTTTGGAAAAAGATCTATAACGTGATAAAAATTAATGATAAGAGCACTGGTAAATATATATTAGAATAATAGTTTCAATTCAATCAGCAAAATGAAGTTAACAAGTCCGGCTGTTTATAATGGAACTTTTAACCAATATTTCAAAGAAGCAGATATATCATTCACAAGTTATAACAGCAATAAAAAAGATTTAGACTGCTATAAAGGCATTTTTCATATATGCTGATGGAACTTAAATTTAACAATTAAAAACCTCTATAACGCTTCTTATCTCCTCTGAATGTCCAGAAAACAACCAGCCAGCTGATCAAAATTAAAATTTCTGCAAAAGCATCTGCAAGATAAATTTCAGCAATAACATTTTTAAGGACATACAACACATCTATAAATAAAAGGCCGAGAGCAGACCCGAAAGCTATAATCATTATCGGAACATCAGCTTTTCTCAAAATAGCAGAAGCTAGTAAACCCAGAGAAATTGCGGTAATCAAAACACCTACAGTCTTCACCAGCCAAATATCATATTTAGGTCCGCTGACAACCATAAAGGAATAGATATGAACTAAAGGCCAGACTCCGGTTATAAAAAAATAACCTCCCTGCATCCACAATAACAACATTAAATACTTATTATTTCCATTCATGTAAGCTTTGTTAAGCACTGTGAATTGGGAAAACTATAACTTTTCCATATATGTTATGAAGACTGATAAAATATATTATTGAGAGGGATGATAAATTAATGAATACGGGTAAAAGAAACAGGTTCCTTTACCCTGTATGATACAATGATGATCCTTTTCTAATTATCATAATATTAATTAAATGTTGAAGGTATGTTGAGGAGTTTGTATAAAAAATCAAAGATGGCATTAAAACTATTTAAAGTATATAAGAATAATAAAACATTGGTACGGACAGCTGTGGACGCGACGAACTACATGACCTTATATATGAAAATTGTATCCGAAATTTCAAAGAAGCAAATGAGGGTAATAAGAATCCTGGGCAGACTACTTACCAACAAAACACATAATGAAAAAGGGATAATATCAAATACTCAAATAAAAGCATCAGGCACTTTCATACATTATTCTATAGGAATACTCTTTCTATACATCTATCACCTTTTATGGAAAAACAGAATCACAAAACCTAACCTTACAGGAGGTTTAACTTTGGGCTTTGCCAATGGATTAATAGGCATTGCAGCCTGGTATCTGTATATGAACAAACATCCTCATCCTCCTAAAATTGACAGAAAGAGCTATCTTATAAACCTGGTCATTGCACATATAATTTACGGAACTGTAGCAGCATTCGAATACAATAGGAGATTACACCTATCTGAAGGAAAGTCAGCTTACAATTCTCATGCAGGTCTTCAATTCCTGTCATAGAGCATGTATATACTCTTTCAAACATTTCTAACATTGTGGTCTTATACTTAAAGCAGCTAAAAAACTGAAACAATGGAATATAAACCATCATCATTACCGGCAGAACATCTGAATGAGCAGCCGGGCTCTGAAGCAGAAATGCAGCTTAAACCTGAGTTTATCCGGAATGATTATAAAGGCAGTGATAAGCTTAAAGGTAAAATTGCTTTGATTACAGGTGGAGACAGTGGAATCGGAAGATCCATAGCAGTTCATTTTGCTAAAGAAGGAGCAGATGTTTCAATTGTATATTTAAAGGAACATACAGACGCAGAACAAACAAAAAAAATGGTCGAACAGGAAGGACGCAAATGCCTTCTTATTTCAGGAGATATTGGTGACCAGAACTTTTGCAACAAAGCAGTAGAAGAAACCTGCAAGCAATTGGGTGGTTTGAATATTCTTATCAACAACGCTGCAGAACAGCATGTAAAAGGATCCCTGGAGGAAATTACAGCAGAACAACTGGAAAGAACTTTCCGCACCAATATCTATTCTATGTTTTATCTTGCGCAAGAAGCTTTAAAGCAAATGAAAGAAGGTGATTGCATCATCAATACAAGCTCTGTAACTGCTTATCGGGGAAAAGAATCTCTGCTCGATTATTCATCCACTAAAGGAGCTATTGTATCCTTTACAAGATCCTTAGCAAGCAGTCTTGCAAAAAAAGGGATAAGAGTAAATGCTGTAGCTCCAGGCCCCATATGGACTCCATTAATTCCTGCTACTTTCCCTCCGGATAAAGTAACAAGCTTCGGAAAACAAGTACCACTGGGCAGGCCAGGACAGCCTTCTGAAGTTGGCCCTGCATATGTATTCCTTGCATCCAAAGATGCCTCTTACATAACAGGTCAGGTCATTCATCCTAATGGAGGGGAACCTGTAGAAAGCTAACTGAACAAGCAGCATACTTAAACATGATAGGGTTTGAGTATGCTGTTTTATTTTTCTATTTATACCACTACCATTTTTATTTACAAGAACTTCCAGATGGATTTTATGAGAACAAACAAGAAAATTAATTAAATATTAATTATCAAATATAAAAAATTAACTTATCTCAATTTAACTATCTTTTCCTGATATGCTTCAAAAAAACCTAAACCACCGTTTATGTTTGAATAATAATCGTAATAAATAGGTTCGGTAAATAAAGGTTCTTTTGAAAAATCAGTGCTGTCATACGAATAAAGAGGCTCAACAGAAACTGGTCTTTCAGATAATGAATTACTGAAATTATAACCTTTCAACTTTTCATTAAAACTGAATAATCTAAGGTAGTCATATGTAATATAATATATTTGCTCAGCACTATTTTTATTATAATAATAATCCATAGTGGCAGATTGATTAGATGGAATATATTCCATAAACAGAATGCTTTGTTTGGAATAATCACGTACGGTATCATTCCAAGATTTAACTCTTACATAGCAGCGCGTATAATAATCATAAACTCCTAATATATACTTTGAATTTGATGATCTGTTAAAGCAATTATAACCGTAAATCCAATGATGATCTATAAAAATGGAATCTGATTTTGTTATTATTACATCAATGGTATCAGGAACGGTAGTAATTGCGTCAACATGCCTTCCATCAGGGAGATCGACGTTGAGATATAATTTTTGACCAGGTCTAAAATCAAAAGGGGATATGGAGGTATGTCCATAAAAGGAGATTTCATTATCATTTAGATTTTGATGGAACAACCTGACTGTATCTTTCCCATCAGAAACAGTTACCTTAGCATCTGTTATATATTGCTCTTCAAAAGAGTATCCGTTTTTATTGAAGAATGGTAAGGTTTGACTTATTGCAACCTTTGCCTCAATAGGGCTCACAAATCCTCTCACAACAATTTTCATATCTTTCATTGAAGTGGAAACTTTCACTTCATCGGCTTCTTTTATACATGAAGTTAAGAAAGGTATTGATATAAGGATCAAAAATATATTTAAGTAAAAACGTATCATCAGAAAATCAGTCTATATGAAACAGAAGGTATGATGGGAAATAAAACAATCTTTTTCATTTTGTATTTGGCATATCTCCTATCTTGTCCTGAATACCCATCTTTTGCAAGGAAATAGTAATAAGGATTTTCCCGGTTATATACATTGTATATACTGACATCCCATACTCTTGAAATATTTCTTTTTAATTTTTTCTGAAATTGGGCTCCAAGATCTAACCTGTGATATGCAGGCATTCTATAACTGTTTTTAGGAGCATAAACAGTATAGTATTTACCAGAAGAATTGCCCCATGGACCTCCAATGGGTGTACCATTTAATGTTCGGGCAATACTTGTAGGAATTGTATAAGCATTACCTGACGAGTATACCCAGGTTACTGATAACGAAAACTTTTCATTCGGTTTATATATCAACACAACAGATGCATCATGCCTGTGATCATATTTGGCAGGATATTTTTTGCCAAGATTGATCTCCTGGAATTGCATCCAGTTCCATGAAAGTGTATAAGCCATCCATCCGGAAATCCTGCCTGTTTTTTTATGAAGCATAAACTCACTTCCATAAGCCCAGCCCTTTCCCTGGGTTACCTGATCTTCCCAGGTATAATACTGATTAAAGTTGTCAACGTCTTTGACAAGAAAACTTGCCCCTTCTTTATAATCAACCAGGTTAGAGCTTCTTTTATAATAACCTTCTGCTGTAAAAGAAACGCTATGATTAAAATCTTTGGCAATGCCTAATGCCATTTGTTTAGAATTCTGGGGTGTGATTTTATCAGTTGCCGGTACCCACAAATCCAAAGGAGGACCTAATATAGACTGAGCAAGCATTAGGGAATATTGGTTCATCTCCGCATAAGATGTTTTGATCGCAAATTTCTTAGTTAAATGAAAAGCCATTGAAACCCTGGGTTCAGGCTTGATATAAACTTTATTTCTAACACTATATCTTGTAAGTCTCCCTCCAATGTTATAAGAAAAAAAGGGAGAAAGCCTCCCGGTCTCTTCAACATACAAAGACATCTCTTGAGAATCAACAGGCTGATCAGATCGATCCGCTGCCTTCCCATCTGATTTTTCAATATATGCTCCGGGCACATAATGGTGAAAGATCATCTGCACACCACCGTTTACAGTATGTTTTTCATGTGGTTCATATATTATTTGGTACTTAAGAGTAATATCCTTAATAGAAGAATTATAGGCATACTCATAAGGAGTAGAATCATCAAACATATATTGTTTGGTCATTAAATAGAATTTACTGGCCCCCACGGAAATCTTTGATGACAGCTTATCTGAAATAATGTTATCCCAGACCAGATTGCCAAGTAAATTATTCCAATTCAAGTTAACTTTATTCGCAAAATCAAAGTCCTTATAATTACTTTTAAAATTATCCTTACCATTATAAAAGCTCAGACTGATCTTATTTCTTCGATTGATATCCCAATTCACTTTGGCATTGATATCATAAAAGTAATAAGAAGCCTTCATCGTATCAGGAAGAAACGGACTCACCAGGAGATCCATATAACTCCTTCTTGCTCCTATGATAAAGAAACACTTATCTTTCTTGATAGGTCCTTCAAGCATGAGCTTGGAAGAAAGAATTCCTATCCCCGCCTCTCCGTGATATTCTTTTTTGTTACCCTCTTTCATGGTCATATCCAACACAGAAGACAGTTTGCCTCCATACCTCGCTGGAAAAGCTCCTTTGGTAAATTCTACATTCTGAAGCACATCTGAATTAAAAAGAGAAAAGAACCCGTATAAATGCGAAGCATTATAAAAAAGCATACCATCCAACATAATAAGATTCTGATCAGGACCGCCTCCCCGGACGTACATGGCAGTATTCCCTTCTCTTCCCTTTTGCACGCCGGGCATCAGTTGCAGTACTTTGATCACATCTCTTTCTCCGAACAATGACGGAACACTGTTCACCTGTTTCATCGACAGGTTAATTTTACTCATTTGTACATCACTGCTTAAATAACTTGTATCTTCTCCAAGGATGGTAATCTCTTTCAAAAGGTTATGTTCTGAAACAAGTTTGATATCAAGTACCTGAGAATCCCAGACCATTAATTTCTGTGTATTATATCCATGCATCAGAAAGACAACTTCCAGTGTATCGCTTGTCTCAAAACTAAGAGAATAAAATCCTGAAGTATCTGAAGCTGTTGTCAGATTGATTGCAGGTATGCTCACCACCGCCCTACAATTGGCTCATTGCTTGCAGATTCTTTAATATGACCTTTAATTGAAACATTGCCGGAATTAACCTGAGCTGACAACTCTTGATAAGAAACTGTAATGAATAGTAAAAAGAAAATTAGCTTGCTGAAAAAGTGCATTTAGAAAAATAAACTTACTGTAAAATCAAATTGAACACATTATATAAATTTAAGAAATTCTGCTGTATTATCTAATACGTTATTAGGGCCATATCAGGTTATGTTTTTAATAAATTCGTGATTTAAAATATCTTTCATATGATTATCAAATATTTGTCTAATATTTAAACTTACGACCCATGATTTTGATAATAAATACTTAAAACTGATAAATTGTAATTTGGAAAAGTAATTTACATATTCTGTCGTGAAAT
The DNA here is from genome assembly GCF_000426725.1 of Sporocytophaga myxococcoides DSM 11118. Lineage (NCBI taxonomy): Bacteria > Pseudomonadati > Bacteroidota > Cytophagia > Cytophagales > Cytophagaceae > Sporocytophaga > Sporocytophaga myxococcoides. Next base: position 102,240 of record NZ_AUFX01000010.1, read on the forward strand.
TTTCCTAGCGAATACCATAGCTATCAAAATAAGGTAACATTAGAAAGATGTATTATCGATCTGTCATTCAAAGGAATAATAAACTCTTGTCAACAACTGCAATTTCGTACGTGCCCCTTCTTTCTTATATTACATAAAAAATTATTATTGAGTAAACCCAAACCGGCTATTGACTTTTATTTATTCCAATAAAAATCCTGTTACCTCCCCTGCATAAGTAATTGTCAACTTGTGCATCGTACGTGTACATGCTATATACAACATGCTTTTATCTGCCTCCGTTTTATAATTACTTGCTGTCACAAATGGAACAATCACTTCATCAAATTCAAGACCTTTAGCCAAATGAGCAGAACTAATGTTGACACCTTCTTTAAAAGCGATAGACTCATCTGTAAGCAAATTAACTCCTTCAGCTTTTAAAGCATCATAAGCTTTCTCTGCCTGTTGTTTTGTCTTGCATATAATTCCAAGAGATTGATTTCCTGAATTTCTGAAAATAGCGATCATCTTTTTAATAGCCTCCAGCTCCTCTTCATTGCTATTGAAACGGGAAACAACAGGCTCCTGGCCATGCCTTTCCATTGGGATGATATCAGGATTAGGCACGATACGCTGAGCAAAGGCAGTAATCTCCCATGTAGATCTGTAACTTCTATTAAGCTTTACAATATCCGCTGATGGGAATACCCGTTCTATAGTTTCTGCTGACGAAGCGCTGTATGGGTTAACCGTCTGACTGATATCTCCCAGAATGGTCATTCTGCATGGAAACAATCTTGACAATACCGCATATTGAACAGGAGTGTAATCCTGCATCTCATCAATCAGCAGGTGTTTCACGCGATCAAAAGTACTGATCCCTTCCAGACGTAAACGGAAATATATTAAAGGAAAGACATCAGCATATTCTAACCCCATGTTTTGGTCTGTTTTGAATAGGTCCGGCCTACTGATCCATTGATAAAAATCCTTGTAGAGGTCAAACACGTTGTTAAACTTAAACATACGTGGTATAGCTTCCCATATCCTTGCCTTATCTCTTCCTGTAAGCTTCTGCCCTTTTGCCTCTCTGACAAATGTCTGGATATCTTTCACCACAAGCTCAAACCTTTTTAACATTGGCATACGATGATATCCCTTAAATTTCTGAAGAATGAAATGACCGGGAACTACCGTTTGACCGATCCTAAGATCTGTAGATTTAAAGTAATTATTCTCTACATGGAGAAGGTATTGATTCAGCTTGCTGAGAAATTCAAACGATGATTTAAACTTAATACGCTCAATAAAAGCAGGATCGTGGGCATCCAATAAACTAGATACCTGCTCGAAGAATGTCTGGAACTTATATTTCTTTTCAAGTAAGTCTGTAGCGAGCTCTTCCATGACCATCTCCGGAATATGCTCTTCACCAAGCTCAGGCAAGACGTTTGAAATGTAATCGGCAAAGACTTTATTGGGTGAAATGATCAATATATCTTTTGCAGCGATGCTATCCCGGAAGCGATATAGCAAGAATGCAATTCTATGCAAAGCAATAGAGGTCTTTCCCGATCCTGCCACTCCCTGGATAACCATAATACGGGAAGTGTCATTCCTGATAACAGCATTCTGATCACGCTGGATGGTAGCCACAATGTTCTTCATCTTATCATCAGAGGACTTGGCAAGCTCTTTCTGAAGAACATCGTCATGTATATTCACCTCGTTTTCGATCATGAACTCCATACGTCCATCTCTGATCTTATATTGTCGCTTTAATACAATCTTACCATGAACGGTTCCCGAAGGTGTTGCATAGAATGCTTCACCTAGTTCAAAATCATAGAACATGGAGGATATCGGTGCACGCCAGTCATAGATAAGGTTAATACGCTTTTCCATGTCTGCAAAGGAATAAATGCCTATGTATACAGGTACTCTTTCGTTATCATTGCCAACAAAATCTATTCGTCCAAAATATGGAGATTGACCAAGCTTGATCAGTTTACGTTTTCTTTCAACTGCTGCTCCTCCTGTAAAGGCCATTCTATTAATTGATTGGTCGGCAGCCACCATTTCAGCTTCGTCCATGCCCGATTTTTGTTCATGGATATACTGCTTTTTCTGCCTCATCTCTTCTGAGTATCGCTTTACAGTATCATCTATGTGCTTAATAGCCAGCGTAAGTTTTTCCTTAATCTCTTCAAGGTACTCTCTTTCTTCTTGCTCTGTCGCGTTAATCATTGGCTAGTTTTATAAAAGTGGGCCTCAAAGATAATATGAAAATCGATACAATCCTGCTAATTTTAAAATCCTTTACTCCCGATTCGGACAACCTCGAAGTAATTGAATTGGCTTACTAATTTTAAACTCTGTACATAAGATACTCTTGGTCTTACAATTCATTTGTCTGTAATATAAAATGCTATTATATTGATATGGAAAGTGAGATACCAATCATCTTATTTGGCACATGAATAGACCCTCAGAATTATTATTACTTTTTTTTAATTACTGTTTCCTGCAAAGACAGCACTGATAAAGAAATCCCGGAGACTGATCTTTCCTATATTGAAACTACATTTCATAGTTCCATTGACGTGACAACTATCAATTCCCCCTTAAAGAAAGTTGAGGAAATCACCAAAGAAAGCATTTACAAATTGACTTATTATCTTTATTCTAAACCAATGGAGGTTAACGTCAAAAACAGATAGCATAAACGCCTTGCTTGACGCGCTCAAAATATTGATATTGGAGGACCATAAGTTTTTAAAAATGAATTAAAATTACTGTAGCATATGTACTTCGTCTGGATACTTTTTTTAGCTTTTTACATTTACTGGCTGGTAAAGAAAAAACCATACAAAAGAAAATAGATTTATAGGTTTCCATTGTTCCAATTTTCTGTTAACCCAGAAAATGAGGTAGAGTTCAATGCAGTATTTGAAATTATCCGTAGAGACGCCATGCTGGCGTCTCTTTATCCTCTGGCACTGCACCTTAAATTATCAGGACACAGCAATAGGTAAACATTAGTCTCTGCACATATCCATCTCTGTCCATTACCAAAGCTTTTGAGACGCCAACATGGCGTCTCTACGGTCTGGCACAACATCTTAAATTATCAGAACATTATAATTGGCAAACATTAGTTTCTCCAATATATCGATCGTAATTCATTACCAAGCCTGTAGAGACGCCATACTGGCGTCTCTTTATCCTCTAGCACTGCACCTTAAATTATCAGAACATTATAACTGGTAAACATTGGTTACTCCAATATATCCATTATAATTCATTACCAAAGCTTTTGAGACGCCAACATGGCGTCTCTACGATTGGGCTCTGGAAATCCGACCAAACCTTAAAAATAAATTGGTTACAGTTACAATTTTCCGACATCCTGATAACCAACCTAATACATTTCACAAATTTTCATTTCCTACACTTCCCTATTTATGAGCCCAAATTCGTATTTTTGTAAAATTAAAATTTACTTACAACATGAAATCCTTTATTTTACTTTCATCTTTTTGGGTTTTATTTTATACTCATTCAATAGCAGGTGATACTGACAGATCCACTGCTCCTTTGAGAAAAAAAACAGACCTGTCTTTGTCACTTCCTAAAAAACCGCGTGAAACATTTATTTACGTGGCAACTCCTCAGCAAGACAAATACACTCATCCTCTGAAAAAAGTAGGAAAGATTTTAACTTTTTCCGGGTTGCCCCTGGTTCTCGCTGGCACAATGATGGTAGCCAATGCAGATGCATTATACTATAACTGCAATAACGGATACTGTGAAGGAGATCCAATGGGAGGATTTGGAGTTGTAATCCTGGCTGCCGGAATAGGTGTAACAACAACAGGCGCGATCTTATGGGGAATCGGTGCGTCAAAATCATCTAATGATTAATAAGTGCTAAGAATACTTAGTTGTTTATATCGTTTTATGATTTACACATTCATAAATTTAATTAACTCCGCTTTAAACTATATGAAAAAACTGAATCTGTTGTTCTTGTTACTAACATGTGGGTCCACATATGCCCAGACATTCATCACCCAGATAAAGACATTTGAAACGGGCAAATGGGGGTACATGAACAGTAAAGGTGAAATGATTATTCAACCTCAATATAGCAGGTGCGACGAATTTACAGAAGAAGGCTTTGCCGGAATCGAAGAAAATGGATTCTGGTTTATCGACACCAAAAACCAGGTACTAAAAACAGAGGTTGAAATCGAATTCAGAGACGCGCCTTTTTTTACAGATGTTCACGGTTTTTCGGAGGGACTTGCTCAGGTGATTGTTAAAGATGCCGGCAGATGGGGATATATAGACACCAAAGGAAAACTTGTGATACCCGCCATCTATAAGTTTACCACAGACTTTCACGGTGGATTTGCCATTGCCCAAAAAGCAGGAAATAACTACTATGTGTTGGATAAGACTGGAAAGGAAACTCATATACCCATTGAGAGGATTGAGCATTTCAAATCCTTTTCCGAAGGACTTGCAGAGTTCAAGACTAAAGACGGATTCTACGGTTTCATTGATCCAACAGGAAAAATCGCTATCCAACCTGAATATACAGAAGTAAGTAAATTCCGCGGAGGCCTTGCTGCCGTGAGGTTAAAGGGTGGTAGAAATTGGGGCTATATTAATCATAAAGGAGAATTGGTGATTCCAGCAAAGTACGATGTCGCTAAGAATTTCGATCCCGTAAGTGGTATTGCACGCACCAGGACCAACAATGGATGGGCATATATCAATCAGAAAGGTGAAGAAACAAAGATCTCCGATACTGAAACCTTCGATGATTTTCGTGATGGTTTATGTAAAGGAAGAAAAGGCGAGAAATTCGGCTTTTATGACAACACAGGCAAGTGGGTGATCGAACCTAAATTCGATGGAGCAAGAGACTTTAAAAACGGCTATGCAGCTGTCAAAGAAAACGGTAAGTGGGGAATGATAGACAGAGCAGGCAATTGGGTTATAAAGCCTCTATATGCGGGAATAAGAGATATGGAATTGGTGAAGTAAGACGTTTGATTACAGCTTAACAAAGCAGAAAAGCCCCCGAAAATCGGGGGCTTTTTTATTGTAATCTCATGTTGGCTAGTCTGAATCAGGATTTACAAGATTAATAGATTAACGGGATAAAATTAAAAAACACTATGCTAAAACTCTAAAGACGCATAAATGTCTGAACCACTGATTTAAAAGTGATTATTTTGATTTACATGATTCTTTGACTTGCGATTTCAGAAATATTTGATTTCCTGAATTGCCTTCATCATATTAATCATTTCAATCACAAAAATCAGCGGTACTTATTACTAATGATACGCTTAAATTCTAAACTCTTTGCTCCAAAGTTTATCAATAACCCTACTTCAAGATTATAGGCTTCCAGATAATTAAGGGCTTGAGCTAAATGTACAGGTTCCAGTCTGCTCACTGCTTTTAATTCTACTGATATTATTCCTTCCACTAAAAAATCTACTCTTCGTGTTCCTATATGTTTTCTCTTATAGTATATAGGCATTTCATGTTCTCTGGAAAATTTAATTCCCCGCTCCTCCATCTCAATCTCCAATGCTCTCTGATAAATAAACTCCTGAAATCCGTTACCTAATGATGAATGGACTTCCATGGCACATCCTATCACTTTTGATGTTTCATGAGAATACTTATATTCTTGTTTGATCATAGTAAAAATGTCTGAACCACTGATTTAATATGATTAATTTGATTTATATGATTTTTTGACCACTGATGTAAAAAGGATTATTTTGATTTACTTGATGATTGTCTGAGCCCATGATTCTATAAAAATTTGATTGCTTTTATGACATCATAATAATACATCATTCAATACCAAATACCCTCCGACCACCACTCATTTAATATGATTAATTTGATTTACATCATTTCATGAGCTTGCGATTGAAGAATAATATGATTTCCAAGATGAATTAATCATAAAAATCATTCCAATCACAAAAAATCAGTGGTTCAGACATTTTTACTTTAAACGCACACTCAAAAATCCTAGCTGGTTTTACATCTGGGTGAACTGTTGCAAGATTAAAATTTTAGAATTAAAAAAGCAATAGCACCTAGGCAGAGTAAATCTCAAAGGGGGGTGAGGTATGAAAAGTTCTTTGAAAGATTATATAAACCGGTTGGTTAAAAAAGTATTTTGAAAGAAGAAGATATAAAATTTCACCTCAATGACAAGTCCCTTACAAAACCACCAGCATAGCAAAGGTAGCACCTCTGCCAATGATTTAAACTGATTACTTTAATTGACATCATTTCCAAAGCATGCGATTTGAGTTAATTTGAATTCCCAAGATAAATTAATCATAATAATCATTCCAATCACAAAAAATCAGCGGTACTTGCACGGAAATTACTTCTGATACTCTATTCTTGTAATACGCCAGATAAATTCCCCCGCACCTGTTTTCACTACTACTTCATCACCCACTTCTTTTTTCATCAGGGCGACTGCCATAGGTGAGTCTATAGAGATGTAGTCTTTGGTGGTATCAAAGATCTCATCATACCCCACTATACGAAAACGTTTTTGTTCACCTCTGTCATTTTGAATCTCTACCCACGCACCAAACATTACTTTGCCTTCCTGGAAAGGTGTATAATTCACGACTTTCAAGTCAGTAATACGTTTCCGTAAATAAAGCACCCTCCTGTCGATTTCCCGCAAACGCTTCTTATTGTAATGATAATCTGCATTTTCTGAACGATCTCCAAGACTTGCTGCCCAGGCTACCTTCTGCGTAGTGTCCGGCCGTTCAACACGCCATAAATGATCCAATTCAGCTTTTAATTTTTCTAAACCTTCTGGAGTAATTAGGAGCGTTTTCATGTTGACTTGTTCAAAGAGTAATGCATGTACTTACTATGAGGATATTATTATGGCCTGTCAGGAGACCAAGGAGCAAAAATCAAAAACTTATAATTCCTCCAAAATCTTTTCCTCCTTCTCACAAAAGTGAATATAAGAAACAGGGATTTTTATTATTGAATTAAGATGCTTTAAATAGCATTTAAATTCTTCATCAGGCTTTCTATTACTTACTAATACAAGTTTAGTTGCATTTATGACATTGGGATAAAAAGCATATTCTAAAAGTTGCCCTAATGCTACTCTTAATCCTGTCAATAATTGTGAATAAGTTTTAATCTCATAGAAAATATAATCATTACCATCTTGTCTGACCAAATCTATTCGGTTAAAACCAAAGGCCCTACACTCCTTTTTAACCTTATCTTTACCATATTGCTTTTGAAGTACCTTAAGAAGTTTATCTTGAATTTCACTGTGCGTCTGTTCAATTTCTATTTCCCGCTTAACAGGCCTTCTGATTATCACACCCGATTTATTAGATACTATTGAGGTTCCAGAATCATCAAAAGAAAATCCTTTAATTGCATCACTTTTTATTTTTTCAAGTTTTGATGAATCAATGTTTAAAAGATTATATCTACTTGAAGTAATTAACTTATCGTCCTTATCAACAGGTACAAGAAAAGTTGGTAAACAATCAATTTCCTTGCAGGAAAATCGGACATTGAATAATGCCCAAGGCCTTTCATCTACCCAACTTAACAATCCTTTTTCATCTCCCCCTACAGCTTTAATTTGCTGAATCATTTCATTAAACCAACCATTGGCTTTATATATTTCAAAAGCACGTTCTGACTCCTCTTTTGTTATTACTTCAACATTTTCAAGAGTTCCGACCCAAAATCTTTGCTTCTTACTTCCATCTATAGTAAATAACGATATATCAAGAATCCTACCTTCATATTTAGAATAATATTTAAATACAGGTTCCAAAAAACCATAATGATAACCATCTATTAACTTTGTTTTATCAAACAGCCATTCTTCATGTCCATATCCATAATAGTTTTCGTGACTTTGGTTAATAGATTTCCCCTCTCTTCCAGAAGGCTTAATCCATCCATTCGAATTCCAGGTAATCCTTGCCAGTTTTTGTTTAGGCTTCCACACTCTATCCAATATATCATGATATATTTCTATAGTAGATTCTATATATTCAGCTGTCTCATTAATCAAGCTTTCCCAAGTATAAGAATCTATTTTACTAAATGGAATTTTATGAACTTTAAGATTATACTCTTGAAACATCTTATGAAAGGTTTCCTGTTGCTCCTTAGATAATTCATTGCTCCCAGAAAACTGACAATCTATTTTATATTCTAAAGAATCAGACTCTGCTAACATCCCTACTGTAAAAAACACACCTCTCCCCTTATCTGCTTCATCAAAAATTCTTACCCATGTATATTCTTTAAATCTTGCAACTCTTTGCTTGCGTTCTTCAATTTCATCCCACCCTCTTTCCAACCAGTTCTTTCTTCCTTCGAAATATAGGTCTGTCTTCTCTGCAACTTTATCTGCCCAATAAAGTGTTTTATGCCAAATAGTATTAATAAGTTTTTCTGCAGCTTTTAGATGATCAGGATTATCTTTATCGTATACCACTCGTGCATACTTTTTAAAATGATCAAAATCATCCTTGTTAAAAAAACTAACTTCATCCGGATAATAACATAGCTCAAACCCCAAATCCATTACGTATTTCCGATATGATTCATTATTATGAAAATCTATTTTAGTATCATCTAAGTTTCCATTTGCATATTTATCTGCTACTAATACAGTCAGCTTAAAAGGATATTCTTTGCCATCATTTCTAATCCAATATTGATTCCATAAACTTGACCAGTAGCCTTTTGAATCTATCTCTTGAAAGGCTTTGAAAAAATGTGATTTGTTAAGATGTGAAAGTTTCATTATACAGTTTACAACTAAAAAAAGAAATAACTCCTAAAATTTAATTATCAATTTAGCTCTTATTGTAGCATCCATTAGTCAGTTCTTCATTATATGTTTTGTTTACACCATATAGTAGTGGCTAACCTTATTCAGGAATTCCGGAATAAAATTATAGAACTCATCTTCCTGAGAGGGAAAATCAAAAAGCTTCTCTCTTCTATCTCCGTTTTGTTTAAATTCTTTTATAAATCCAGATGATTCAAGAAATGGCAGGATAGGATCATCACCTTTTTTATCTGAATTCAGGTACTTCCTTTCTATAAATTGAAATCTGTAAAGGTCTGATTCAGAAATTATATCTATAGCAAAATGCATATTATCTTTAAAAAAATTATCAAGAACAGCATAATTAATACTCCATCCATAAACCTTGGTAAAAGGACGACAGTTCTTCCGACAAGAATCTAGCACTTTCTCTCTCCTATAAGAAATAAGATCAGTTAGCATTGCGCTCAAAGATGAAGCGGTTTTATAGTTATCTCCTATAAGCATAACTTTAAGAAATTCATCCATTAATGGTTTGTTCATATTAACACCTCCTATAAAAGCAATTAAGTTGTTATATTGTCTCAGTAAAAATAATACATCTACATTTTGAGCCAAACGCTCACACCTGGTCAACCAGCCATTAAACAAGTCATTTGTCGTTTCATCGTAAGTATTGACGATTATCATTTTGGGACCAATAACTTTCCGATCTTCTTCCGTCCAATCTCCCGTATCAGGTTGTTTGTTATTGTTCAATGAAAGATAAACAACAGCTTCCACTTCATACCCTTGACTTACAAGACTGTCATAATACCTTGGAATTTGCCTGGCCTGGTCTGGGGCATTATTAATCTTGTTTTCTATAATGATAGCCTTCTTTGACAAGTTGTCTTTGATGGAAATATCGATCCGACCAATTTCTTTATCTACTTTACTATTTCTATAATCAGAAACAGTTATTTTACGACCTTTTTCAAACCCTGAGAGGTATTTAATAAAAGCCTCAAGAAATTTATATCCTTCTTTATGGGCACCTTCCGGATCAAGTATCGAATGAAGGATATCACTATGAAAGTTTTCTCTCTGATATTTATCTGAGACTAATATAAAAGGATTAAAGCCAGGATAAATAATCCTGATCTTATGAGAATCATAATCTCTTGTAAGAGTTTGAAGTTTATTATCAGAAACAACTTTGCTTATTGCATTAATCTGCTCTTGAAGAAGCTGGCTGACTGTCTCAAGCAGATTTATTTCGAGATCTGACATAGAATCTTAATTCAATGAATTTATTAATTTTTAGGAAATGCTTTTCTAACTAGGCTTCGATTTGCACTTATAGTCCCGTTAAGATTATATTGGCGGCAACCCCAACTCTTTCAAAAACTCATTGTGTTTGTCTGTATTCGTTTTTATGTTCTTGTTTATTTCAGTCAATTTTTTATTTACATCTTTCAAATCAATTTGCACTTCGTCTACAGATGTGCTTACATAACGAGAAATATTCAAATTATAACCGTTCTTTTCAATTTCTTCCATTGAAACCTTACGTGAATAACGGTCTATATCGCTACGGTGCTGATAAGTCTCAATAATTTTTTGAATATCGTTAGGTTCTCCGTTTTCGCCTTCTCTGAGGGTGTTTTGTCTTTTGCCTTTTTCAAAATGCTCACTGGCATTAATGAAAAGTACATCATCTTCCTTTTTGCATTTTTTCAAAACCAAAATACAAACCGGAATACCTGTAGAGTAAAACAAATTGGATGGTAACCCAATTACGGTGTCAATATTATTATCTTTTAATAACTTGGTACGAATTCTTTCTTCTGCACCTCCACGGAATAAAACTCCGTGAGGTAATATAATAGCCATTGTTCCTTCTTTACCTAGGAAGTGAAAGCCGTGCAACAAAAAAGCAAAGTCAGCCGCAGACTTAGGTGCCAGACCGTAACTTTTGAAACGAAAATCGTCTGCTAAGATGTCGTTGGGTTCCCAGCGCAAACTAAAAGGAGGATTGGCTACTATGGCATCAAACTCAATCTTTTTAGCAGGATTCATTTCGTTGAGCAATGGCCATTGATTTTCTAAAGTATCTCCGTGGAATATCTCAAACTCGGTGTCTTTCATACCGTGCAAAAGCATATTCATTCGGGCAAGGTTATAAGTAGTAATGTTTTTTTCCTGCCCGTATATTTTTCCTACACTACCCCCATTTTCCTTTACACGTTTGCGCACATTTAATAATAATGAACCCGAACCGCAAGCAAAATCAAGCACTTTGTTAAACTTCTTTCTTTTACCGCTAGTAGGGTCCTGGCTATCCAAAGCTACAATTTCAGATAAAATAGTTGAGATCTGTTGTGGTGTATAAAACTCACCTGCCTTTTTACCGGAACCTGCTGCAAACTGACCAATCAAATACTCATAAGCATCACCAAGCGTATCTGAATCTGTTGAAAAATCTGCAATGCCTTCTGCAATTTTTTGAATGATGGTGCATAGCTTTTTGTTTCTTTCTGCTGAAGTTTTACCCAGTTTTTCAGAATTCAAATTAATTTCTGAAAACAACCCATGAAAAGAATTATCGAATGATTCATTCTCAATGTATCTAAAACCTGCCTCAAGTGTTACCAATAATTCTCCATCTTGTGTACGAGCCAATTCGGTAATATTGCTCCACAAATGTTTCGGTTTAATAACATAGTGAACCTTTCTGCGCATTTGCTTTTCAAAGTCTTCAACCTCCTTTGGGTTTTCATTATACCAAATTTCCAAAGGTGTGTTAACTTTAAGTTTGGACATAACATCCTTTGGGGTATTACCAGGATAATCTTTACCTAATTCCTTTTTTGCAGATTCTTCATAGTTGTGGGATAAATACCTAAGAAAGAGAAACGAAAGCATGTAATCGCGAAAATCATCTGCATTCATGGCTCCTCTTAAGTTATCCGCTATATTCCAAAGGGTTTTACCCAGTTGTTGTTGTTCTTTTTGTGTCATTGACTTTACTTTTTCACCTACTCAAATATTTCAGGCAATTGGAATTCGTATTTCTTTAAAAACGCTTTTAATATTCTATTAAATAATTCTTTGTTATCCTTATTCATTTCTACAGGCTGGTATATTGAATATTTTCCGTGACTTAATAAGTTTAGCGCACGGGAAAAAAGGACTTCATCTTCTATTCCATTGATGCAATTTGAAAAATCATCATAACCAAAAAATGTTGATGTTTTTTCCAGAATGCTTCGCAACATATTAAAATGATAAGTGTTGATTTTATCAGTATCTGATGCTAGTCTTAATTCGCTTAGCAAAGCAACGTGGTGAAAAAATGGTGTATCATCTGTTGCTCTTAACACATAGCCATCTGTGCCATTCTTGTGTAAAAAATGACTTTTGTGTTCTATTTTTTTGAGCTCGTTGTACATCACATTGTAGAACAAAGAATGATGTGAGGAGACAACAATTTTTACTTTATCCTTTCCTTTTTTCAGAAGTTTTGCCAGGTCGGTGGCTACAGCTATTGCATTATTATCATCCAATGAAGAAATGGGATCGTCAATGTAAATGAATTTTACCCAATTATAAGGTCCTGTACCATCATCATCTATTACCAGTTCGGCTATTGCCAGAAAGATGCACCAGATAAAAATATTTTCTTCTCCTCTTGATACTTTAATATAATCCTGAATAATAAATTCAGGTTCTTCCGTGTTCGGTCTATGTCTAGGATTATTTACTTGTTTACTAAAAACTATCTTCCATTCATCATAATTAATTTTGAAATTAAAATCAGAATAGCGTTCCAGATAACTAAAAATTTTCTCTTCTAATGCCAGCTCTCTGAAACCATTGAAAAATTTAGAATTGCCATTAATGATTAAATATCTCTCCGTATCATTATCAAGGTCATTGTTCCAGTGAAAAAGGTCTTCAGTGAATGCATTGTAATAGAGTGTATCAGATTCAGGGTTATTCTTCCGCTTCTTACTTCTGTCTTTAAACTCCATTGAAAGGCGGGTTTTTCCTGTTCCATTATAGGCATATAATAGAACAAAATAATGGTCGTTTAAATCATCTCTGAGTCTAACCGCAACATTAGTTAATGTCTTGTACTTATAATTTTTAACCTTATCGCCCATTTTTTAATCTATTACTTTCGGGAACAAGCCCTGCGTCAATGCTATTTTATGTTGTTCCAATTGTTCTACTTTCTCAACTTGTGTCGTGATTAATGCATCTAACGATGAAAGACAGGTGGCAATTTTTTGTTGTTCTTGATATTGTGGTGCTAAAAATCTGATCCTTTTAACATCATCTTTATAAAGTGCTCCAATAGTTGAAGATGAATTCAGTTTTTTAAGTGATTGATTGCCTTGAAAACTTCTGAAATAATAATAAAAGTATTTTGGAAATGCCTTTTCATTCATCTTTAGCAAGTACAAATTTGGACCAACTGTTGCAGGCTTATCATTTCGATCAAAAAAATAAACCTTGCCAATTTCCCCCCTTTTTGTAATCAAAAGCTCCCCACCGAACAAAGATGTTTTACGAAGAAAACCATAGCTTTTCTGATCAACGAATTTTAATTTTTCAATTGAACTATTATTCTCTAAATCAGTTGCACGAACGTACCAAGCAAAATTTGGTTCATCATAAACGGTTACGTTAGATTTAACGTCAGCGAAACTTCCATTTGCTTCAAAATCAGTTAGCATCTCTAAATAAAAATTCAACTCTCGTTCCACCCACTTCGCATTACTCACGAACTCCGGAAAACGATATCTAGGAACAGTTTCCCCTTCTTGCGGGAAAAGGTTTTGCATCAAGCCTTTTTTATGATCTTTGAGTAGCTCCAACTTTTGGTTGTGGGCTGCAATCACTTCATCTAAGGAAGAAAGGAAGGAAGCAATTTTTTGTTGTTCTTCAATCTTATTTGGGTATAATATTTCGAGCTTTTGTTGTTCCGTTATACCTACATATGCTCTTGTGCCTCCTCCCGATACCTTTAACAAACTTTTCTGAAATAAATCTGAATGGAAAAAAGCTGCCAAATATGTATTTGACATTTTAGATTTGTCCTTTACCCGATAATAAGTAACCTGGGGTGTTAGCATTATATAGGGGAATTCTATATCTTCTAACAACGCCACTTCTCCAACTGTACCTTTATGAGATAGCAAAACATCACCACTTTCTGAAAATCCTTTCTGTAATGAATCAGCTTGTGCTTTTTTTATATAGGTACATTTTGAAAAATCAATTTTTCCATTTTGCAAGTCACTTGCCATTATAAAAGGAATTCCTGATTTAACATAGTCAGATGATTTTGGATGTATATTACCATGATTGCCATCCTTTGGGGCGAATAGAATATTTTCTTGAATTAATTTTTCTACCATTTTTTTTTCCCACTCCCCCAAATTCTCAAACTCCGGAAAACGTAATTCTGGTATTAATTTACTTTGATCTTTACTCATTTGTCTCAATTTAATATAGGGCTTAGCCCTGAAATCTTCACCTCACACTCCTTCGCAAACTCCATTAAACGTAATTCTTGTATGCTGCCTGCGCTATGATTTTGGAGCTTCATTTATTGGCTTTGATTATTTCCTAAATTTTATTTGATATTGCACTTTAATATTTATTCTCCGGAATTATCGTACTCATTCCAATAAAAATTTGCTTTATAATTGTTTTCTCGTTCATTTTTTAACTCATAATTGATTTACTCACCCCTCCTCTTTCGTACTTGCCTTTATTTCGTTTACAACCAAGGTTTGCAATTCCTCTTTGGAAAGCAGCAACTGATACTCGGCTACTCCTATGGGTTTGTTTATATCTTGCAGGGCTATTTCCACATCCAAATGATCTTTATCAGCACAAAGAATGATTCCAATAGACTGATTTTCGTTTTCACCTCTTTCAAAGCGATCAAGCAGGGATAGATACAGGTTCATTTTGCCTGCATATTCGGCTTTGAAACTTCCGATTTTTAATTCAATGGCTACCAAAGACCGTAATCCTCTATGAAAGAAAAGCATGTCCACAAAGTACTCTTTGCCATTGTATTGTATTCTAGTCTGTATTGATTTCCTATAAAACTAAAACCTCTGCCCAATTCTAATACAAAATCTCTGATTTTGGCTATCAGCCTGTTTTCTAATTCTAACTCTTTGACAGGTTCCGTAACACCTAAAAAGCCCAGGTTGTAGGAACTTTTAAGCACTTCATTTGCATAATCTACATTGAATTCCGGAAGTGTCTTTTCAAAGTTATTAGATTTAATTTGCTTTTGTGCCTGGCTATAGCTGTCCATTTTTATTGCATTGAGCAGTAAATCTCTTGACCAACCTTTTGTCAATGCTTCAATTGCATAAAATTCGACCTCATCAGACGATTGTATTTTGTCAAGTAAAAGTAAGTTGTGCCCCCACGGTAAAACTGCCACAGCCTGTAGCAGTTTTGTATCTTCCTGATAATAACGTTCATAATAACGTTTCATATTCCATAAATTACGGGGTTACAACCCCATATCAGGAAATGCATTTTTCAGGTCAGCAGATAATTGCTTCACAACTCCACTGCCATACCCTTCCTCCAACTGTTTTTCAAAAAGTAATTTTCCTAAGTTCCAATAAACGGATTGAGTGGTGGTGTTTACTTGCTTAGCAATCAAAGTACGGGCAACACGGATTTGATTTACAGCTTGTCTTAATATTTCACCATACTCAGCCTCGTTGATGCTCAGTTTATTTGTGTCTTTATTCATTTGTCATTGACTGTGAATTATTTGATCTCCGAATTATCCTGAATGTTTTCAACTGATGGCTTCATCACAAAAATCATAACGCAGACAACTTTACTCATAGGCAGCCAATCCACTGATTTCACGTCCCTGGGCCATCTTTTTTAATTGCGGCACTAAGTCTTCCATCAATGCCAATTCTTTTACCCTGCGTTCTTTCCAGCTCAAATCCAAAGGTTCTAAAAGATCAGTGAGTTTCTCACCGTCAAAAATCATTCGGCTTATAATTTTATCGGCAAAGGCTTTCAGGTTTGCTGTTTCCAAACCATGTTTGCTGGCTACTGCTGCCAGTTCCTTTTCGTTGTTCTCTATTTTAAATTTTTCGTAGCCCTTGCGTAAAGTGTTTACATCTTGTCCGCTGTTCCAGTCAAGACCATTAATGTATTCGGTTAAATCTTCCTGCTCGTCCATCAGGTTGGCATTGGAGCTCAGCAAGCTAATCACCTGTGCTTTGGTCATTTTTTGGTTAGCAGGTTTCTTTTGCGTACTATCGGCAATGAGGTTCATGATATAGTCGTAATCAATTACAGCAGAAGCAAAGAGTACAAATTCAAAATCCAGCTGTTGAATTTCAGGTGGTGCTTCATCACCTTCTTTTTGCTGTATTTCTTTCAGCTGCTTCGCAGTCTCCAAATACGAACTCCTGAACGATTGTAAGGTTTCCTTAGGCAATATTGCCTCGATTTGGACTTTCTGCGTTTCATCCAGGTCCGTGTATTGGTCTAATTGAGTTTTTAAGCGTTGTACTTCTTTGAAGTTTTTAACAAATGCTATGCGTGCAGCATCACCTTTTAGGTTATATACCTCTTGGGGTTCGTTTACCAAATTGTGCTGCTTCATAAAATTACCCAATGCTTCTACTGCCTTCTGGTAGTTCTCAATAACCACCGGAGCAGGATCAACTAGCCAGATTTTTTTAGCTCGTCCGTTATCCTCACCTGAAAAAAGCGTGATGGCTTGGTTTACGGCCTCTTGTTGTGAACGAAAATCTAAAATATTGCCACACGGTTTGGTATCGTTCAGCACACGGTTGGTACGTGAAAATGCCTGAATTAATCCATGGTATTTCAAGTTTTTGTCCACATACAAAGTGTTCAGGTATTTGGAATCAAATCCTGTGAGTAACATATCCACCACTATGGTAATGTCAATTTTGTTTTTGTGCGGATAATCCTTGTTGCTGTATTTCTGGTCTTTGATACGCCTTTGCACATCCTGATAATACAAATCAAACTCGTTGATGCTATGATTTGTAGCATACAGCCTATTATAGTCAGCAATAATTTCGGTGAGCGCCTTTTTCTTTTCTTCAGGATTAGTTTGGTTATCCAGTTTCTCTTGTTGCAGATCTTCTTGTAATTGTTTCACATCTGCTGCATTTTTTTGACTTTGCTGGTCGCCTTCCTTAGCAATTAGTTGAGAAGGAGGAGAAAATACACAAGCAATATTGAGTGGCACATAATGAGGGTTTTCGTCCTGCTTCTTCTTTTGAATTTCCTTGAAAAGCTGATAATATTCAATAGCATTGTTAATAGAAGCTGTTGCAAGAACAGCATTGAATCGCTTTGAATTGGTGGCAGCATTATGTTTATCAAGAATGGCTTCCACTACTGCTTGTTGTGCAATAGGTTCACCGGGTTTAGGTTTTTGGGTGCCTTTACCTTTGAAATAATCAATATGAAAACGAAGTACATTTTTATCATCTATGGCATGCGTAATAGTGTATGCGTGCAACTGCTTCTCAAAAATATTTTCGGTGGTTTTGTAAGATCCGTATTCACCTTCACGGATGCTGTAAGTAGCGTTTTCATCAAAAATAGGTGTACCTGTAAAACCAAAGAGTTGAGCATTTGGGAAAAACTCTTTAATCGCAGTGTGGTTGTCTCCAAACTGCGAACGATGGCACTCATCAAATATGAAAACCATACGCTTTTTGCTCAATGGAGCCAGTCGATCTTTATAGTTTTTCTTGTAATTACCATCTAATGCCAAACCCAGTTTCTGAATGGTGGTAACAATAACCTTGTCTGCATAGTCAGTAGAAAGCAAACGTCTTACTAAAGTTTCGGTATTGGTATTTTCTTCCACACTACCTTCCTGAAATTTATTGAACTCTTCACGAGTTTGGCGATCAAGGTCTTTACGGTCAACAACGAAAAGACATTTTTCGATGTCGTGGTTATCTTTCAGCAATGTAGATGCTTTGAACGAAGTCAGGGTTTTACCGCTTCCCGTAGTATGCCAGATATAGCCGTTACCTCTGTTTTGTTGAATGCAATCTACAATTGCTTTTACTGCATAAATCTGATAAGGGCGCATTACGAGCAATTTCTGTTCGCTTTCCACGAGCACCATGTACTTGCTAATCATTTCGCCAAGTGTGCATTTGGTTAGAAATTTTTCAGCGAACAACTCAAGGTGAGTGATTTTTTTATTGTTTTCGTCTGCGAGTTGATAAATGGGCAAAAACTGTTCGTCAGCATTAAAAGCAAAATGCTGATTTTTATTATTCGCAAAATAGTACGTGTTTGTTTTATTGCTTACAATGAACAATTGCATGAAACACATCAACGAATTGCCATAACCGTTACCAGGTTCATTTTTATAATCCACAATCTGCTGCATTGCTTTTCGTGGGGAAATGTCCAGTTTCTTCAGTTCAATTTGGACCAAAGGCAAACCGTTAATAAGCAAAATGATATCGTAACGGTGATTACTGTTTTCAGTATTGATGCGTAATTGACTAATAACCTCAAAGTCATTTTTACACCAGTCTTTGATATTTACTAAAGTGTAATGTAAGGGAGTACCATCTTCCCGTTGAAAGTAGTTTCTTTCTCGCAATAGTTTTGATGCAGCAAATACATCAGGGTTGATGATTTCTTCACGTAGGCGCAAAAATTCACTTTCCGTCAGGTGAACCCTATTTAGACTTTCAAATTTAGATTTGAAGTTCTGTTCAAGCGTTTTTCTATCAACAATATCAGGTCGTTGGAGATATTTAAGCTCCTTTAGTTGCTCGATTAGGCTTTCTTCTATTTGGTTTTCTTTGCTCATCCAAACTTGTTGAAAAATTCGTTCAAATTTTAAGTAATAAGTCGATTAATCATTATTTCCCAACCTCTCCTCACAAACCCTCTTCACCAATTCCTTCAACACCTCAATCCTCCCACTCAAATATTCCAAATCCTCTTTCGTAATAGTATACCCCTTCTTATACCTCGCATCAATGTAAGCCTTCTTCAACAGCTCATACCGATCAATCTGTTCTTTGGTATCTTTAGGAAATACAGTTCTGAATTCTTTATTGATTACAGCAGCAGTTTTACCCAATTCATCAAGATCATGATTCTTGCCTTTGTAGTGAGTGAAGACTAAGTTCACAGCAGAGTAAAAGCTTTCAGTGGCTTGGTGAAGGTTAAATGCCGCAAGATTATAATCAGGTTTGTTAAAGCAATAACCATAAACATCAATGAAACTCTTCCCCTTGCCAATCCAGTATTCATACTCGTCTTTAGCTCTTTTAAGCACAGCATCCGGATTTACCTTTCCCGGAGTTGCAAGCGTTACCTCTCCGGAATCGTATAATACAATCCCCTCACGGATCACATCAGTGAAAAAATAACTTCCGGCTTTGAGTTCTTTGTTGATGAATTCGGCACTATGGTGAATGGCGGTAACTGTTGTAGACAACTCCAGCTTCTTCAGCTTTTGCTTGGTCTTGCGCCATCTACTGGAGGATGTATTGCCCAATTCCTCAGGAGTAATCACCAGAATATCATAATCACTCTTGAAAATCAGCCTGATGCCCTCCTCTACCTTTTCTTCCTCTGCCCAGGTATTCCGTGCATAACTTCCGAAAAGCAGCAGCTTAGCAGGCTTCATCTTTTCCACAATGAGATCTGTGATAAGCTTCAGCTCCTCCTGTTTGTATTCCGGCAAAAAATCTAAACTGGCAATCAATGAGTTAAAATATCTTTTCCTAAATCTCTAAGTTAGAAAAAATCGGGCATAAAATGGCAAAAAATCATTTGTAATTACGGCCTATTGAGCAGCCACTGACATTCAATAATTTATTCATTACGCCTACCCCCACAAAAAAATAACCCTCCAAATCATAAAGACCTGAAGGGTTAAACAAATAACAAACAGCAATTCTTATTACACTGCTACCTGTCTTGTAACAGTGATGTTAACAATGTTGGAGAACTCTCCTACCTGCTCGTCGTGCAGCCTGTAGATCCCTTTGTAAGACCAGATGGCCGTATCCTTTTCCCCGGAAGGAAGTGAAAACGTGTCAATATAGTCCGGAGTGGAATCATTGGCGAGGAATACAAATCCTTTGCCATCATTGCGGTCCACGTAGATGTCAATGGAATCAGCCACACCTTTTTTCCACTTGATAAGCGGACGGTGCGCATCCAGAGCACCGCTGATCTGAGGTTGAAGAGTCATTCTGTCAAAAGACGACTCAGCCCCGATAATACCTAAATCCTTACCAATGGATTCATTGTAGTTTGGGTGATTTTTGATCCTCTGTACCAGTTTCGGAATTCTCTTAAAGATCCCCGCTTTTAAAGCTACTGTTGGCTGTGTAACGTTGAGCGTAAGAGATGGATAAGAAAGCGGAATCGATTCCTCTCCTTCTGCAAGAATGTTCTTGAATGCCACTTTCTGAGCAGAATCCTTTTTGGCATTTTCCACCAGTTCGATGGTGTACATAAATGCACTGGCATCATTGGAAATAGAGATCACCTCATCCGGAGATAATCCTACAGTTCCTGCATGATTAGATAGTTTAACCGAGAAATTTTTAAGCCAAATAGCTTTGTCTTTATCCGCCCTTGGCAGATATCCACTGTTGTTGGTTGTCATAGTTGGTGAAAATTTGAAGTTTAAAAATATATAATTACCTCAATGTTAATATCTTAAAATATTCTATGCAAGTATTTTTTCTAAAAACAACCCCACGATTCATCCGTGGGGCCCCACGGAAGTTCCGGATGTTCCCACGGACGTTCCGTGGGGCTATACAGAACTCTCGTGGGAGGTTTTAAGCGTCCGAATGGCCCCACAGAATGTCCTGAAGCTCGCATGGAACAGTCGGATGATCCCACAGAGTTATCGTGGTATCCCACAGAGATTCCGTGGGAATAACCAAAGGCCTGAATGAACCCACGGGACTTTCGTGGGGCACCACGGAGGCATGGTTTAGAAGCTTTGAATTTATACCTGGAAATACAAAAGTCTTAAGTGATTCCACAGAAGTTTCAGGAGGAGTTATAAAGAAATTGTGGGGGTAACCAATAGTCCGCGCTTGATTTACTTCTTATTTAGCTAGTAAAAAAAAGATTAACCAGGATTCACGAGAATAGCGATCGCATGGCTATAAATGTCCAAGTTGTGTCAAGTCTTTCGGACCTGACACTTTTTAAAAGTCCAGGAATACATCAAACTTCTAATTCTATTGAACAATGTGTCGGATCGAAAGAGCCAACTCCCCGGCCCATGTCGGCACCAAAGTCAATTAAAGAATCTTTGCTTTGTCATGCTGAACTTGTGAAGCATCTGAACTTTCAAAATGACTAAAATTAAGCTATCTGGCAGAATGGTGATTTAAATAGCAAATTATTTTGTGGCTATCAGATCCTTCGCAGGGCTCAGGATGACAAATAGCTGACTGTGGTTTATTAAACAATGTTAGGTTGAGGGCTATGGTGTCGGCCCCAATAGTCCTCGCTTGCAGCGAGGATTTCCGAGAATAGCGATTGCATCGCTATTCTCATATAGAATCAAGAACAATCACAACTCAATACTCATCGCCACCGGACAATGATCTGATGCTGTTACTTTATCAGTGATCATATCAAACCTTTTACCAGTATATAATTTGGCCTTTTTTGACAAGCCTTTTCTGATGACTCGGGGAATTGATTCTTTATTATCAGTGGCAAGTTTTTTGGACAATAGAATGTAATCAATCTGTCGGTATTCTTTTTTCTTATCATAGAAATGCGTCCATCGTTCATTTTCAGGAAGCCTTTCCAATACATCAACCATCCATTTATTTTCAAAGAAGATATCAAGAGCTGGAGACGGCTTGTAGTCATTCATATCTCCAAGGACAATCCAGTTATGATTTCCAGGATTGCTTCCGTATTTCTTCTTTAAAATATCGATTACAGCTTCCGCCTGAACTCTTCTTCTTTGAGACGTGACCTCTCTTCCCTCCATCATTGATTTAAGATGATTTACAAAAAGCGTCAAAGGTTTGCTTTCAATATTGAATTCAACTTCAAGACAGTCCCGTGAAAAAATATAACTCTTGTTATTCGAAGTTCTTAGAAACTGATGCGTCCTGATTGCATCAAATGGCACCTTGCTTAAAATCGCCACATCAATAAATCTGGGATCATTTCCATCAATAACAGCTTTATACTTATAACCAGCCTTACTGAGAAACTGATTGTTAAATTGCTTCAAAGCATCCATGTTTTCAATTTCCTGAAGAGCGATGATATCCGCCTTGGTTTCCTTTATTGCAGCAGCAGTTGCAGCCCTTTCAGCATCAATGATAATATCAAACTTCTTTGGGTCAATAATAAATCCCTCTGTTTTGGTTGTTGCAGAATTAACTCCTTTATCAAACTTAAATCGTCTGAAAAGATTCTCGCAATTAAAGGTTGCGATAGTAATTTGTGTCATAGCTAAAAATGGTTGATTGTAACAAAGCTAAAAATTAAATAGAATAAGTTGTAAAAAATATAATAAAACTTGGCAAGGTGTATTTATTGCATTAACCTCTCCCCACAAATCCTCCTCACCAACTCCTTCAACACCTCAATCCTCCCACTCAAATACTCCAGATCCTCTTTCGTAATCTTATACCCCTTCTTATACCTCGCATCAATATAAGCCTTCTTCAACAGCTCGTAATGATCAATCTGTTCCTGGGTTTCTTTTGGAAATATAGCTCTGAATTCTTTGTTAATCACAGCAGCCGTCTTACCCAATTCATCCAGGTCATGGTTCTTGCCTTTGTAGTGCGTGAAGACTAAGGCAACAGCAGAGTAAAAGCTCTCAGTGGCTTGATGAAGCATGAATGCAGCTTTATTCCAACTTTCGCTAGAAAAATAAAACCTATACCCATCTAAAAATTCACCACCACTCTTAAACCAGTATTCATACTCCTCTTTAGCTCTTCTAAGCACAGCATCCGGATTTACCTTTCCCGGAGTTGCAAGCGTTACTTCACCGGAATCGTATAATACAATCCCCTCACGGATTACATCAGTGAAAAAATAACTTCCGGCTTTGAGTTCTTTATTGATGAATTCAGCGCTATGATGAATGGCGGTAACCGTTGTAGATAGCTCAAGCTTCTTCAGCTTTTGCTTGGTCTTGCGCCATCTGCTGGAGGATGTATTACCCAGTTCCTCAGGAGTAATCACCAGAATATCATAATCACTCTTGAAAATCAGCCGGATTCCCTCCTCTACCTTTTCTTCCTCCGCCCAGGTATTCCTTGCATAACTTCCGAAAAGCAGCAGTTTAGCAGGCTTCATCTTTTCCACAATGAGATCTGTGATAAGCTTCAGCTCCTCCTGTTTGTATTCCGGCAAAAAATCTAAACTGGCAATCAATGAGTTAAAATTATTTTTCCTAAATCTCTAAGTTAGAAAAAATCGGTTAGATTATGAAAAACATTGTTTAAGCTTTGCAAGACTTGCAAGAAGACCTAACAGCTATAATCAATTAAAACTCACCACATATACTGTTATGTCATTTGTCTTAATATACTCCAAAACAAAAAAAAACCTCCAAGTCTTAAATTCCTGGAGGTTTATTAAAGTACTGTAAATTCATATTAGCAACAATGGTGTCAAAACTACAACTTTGTTTTATGTAAATGTATTCTACTCGAATACCACAATGAAGCAAGTACCGGGAGACGAGACATCATGCTGCCAACTGCATGTAAATTACTTTTTTATTATTTTACCACTTCCTAAAATATTACCATCACTGCCAGAAATCAAGAAAAAGTATATGCCATTGGATAATGAAAATAAATCAAGAGCATTTTTATTTTCCAAATGTAATACATGATCACCTGTAGAAGACATTAGGTCAATTTGAAAATCTTTAGCTGATATGTTTGTAAACTTTACTATATCAGTTGCAGGATTAGGAACTACTTCAACTCTGCAAGCATCAAAGTTATTATTGTTAACAGAGGTAATAACATCATCAACTTTGAATGAATATTGAGCTGATATACTCTTGTTGCTTCTGCAGTTGTTACAAATATTTATTTTAACAGTATATATGCCATTTTCTAAAGGATAAAAACTCGACTCCGTCTCATTTTCTATTAACCTTTCATCTTGGTACCACTCATAAACTGCCCCTTTAAACACTGGAGCAAATAGTTTTCCTAATTTTCTTTGAATTCCATGAAAGTCTATTTCATCGAAGGCCTCTGCACATCCATTATTAATTAAGAGTTTATAAACTCCATCTGCCAATGCATAAATTGAATTTCCAGATTCACTTGAGAGGAACTGACCATTGTAAAACCATTGATTGGAGAATGAGCTTTCAGAAGAAAGTATTGCTTCATCGACTATGATTTTCACATTGGAAAATGTAGTGTCGCAAAATTTAACAAGACATATATCTCCAAATCCTTTAGCGGAAATCTCTTCACTTTCAACATTTCTGCTTTCTGTAAAATAGCCACTAAAAACGATATGGCCGGTTGGACTTATTGATATGCTTGTACCGGAATATACCTGTTCTAGGTTTTTAGCCCAAACTCTATTACCTGCTGCATCATATTTAACAATTAAAGTACTACCGTTTACAACGGTAAATAGATTGAAGTTTATACCGGCTATCGACTGACTTCCTTCATAATGCCCCGTTATATAACAGTTACCGGCAGCATCTACTTTTAATTCTCTATCTACATTTGGTGATGAGAGTTGCAGTGTATCTATCCACTTTGTTTTACCATTCGAATCAAACATTCCTGTAAAAATTTTATTACCAGATGACGAAGCCCCTCCGATAGAACCCGATATATAGACATTTCCAGATGGATGAACATCAATTCCTGACACTTGATCAGAATTGGAATTTCCAATTTTTTTAGCCCACTGAAATAATCCTTCTGAATTTATTTTGGCTATAAAAATATCACTAGTGCTACTTGTGCTTGAATTATTAAGTGTAAATGTTCCTAAATTAGTACCAGATCCTGTGAATATTCCAGTTATATAAAAGTTTCCGCTAGAATCGGCACTAACACCCCGTGCATATTCTGTACCTGAGCCTCCTGCAGATTTTGCAAATAATTCATTACCTAATGAATCATACTTTACTAAAAAAATATTATCAAAGCTTGAATATTGAATTATTTTGCTTCCAAAAACAGCATTAAATCCATACTCCCCAACGATCAAAACACTTCCGTCTTTATCAGCAGCAATTGAATTAGCAGTAACATTTTGCTGTCCACTTCCAGTTTTGTTCCAAATAAGATTCCCTAATGTATCATATCTGCTGGTAAACGTACTGAAATAATTGCCAAAATTTTGCACACCAGTAACATATACACTGCCTTTGTTATCTATACATAAATCGCTGCCTTTGATCTCTGTTCCGGTTTGACGAATGGTAGATACATTTTTTACCCATTTTAAATTTCCTGCTCCATCTAGTTTGGCAAGAAATATATAGCGGTAACTATTATTCCCGACAAGTGTTGTGTCGCCTATTGTCAGGCTACCTTGGAAGATACCTGTCAAGAAGAGATCACCATTTATATCCTGCGCAGAAGAGTTTACCACATCCTTATTTGGCCCTCCAAATGCTTTTAACCACTGCTTGTTTTGTGCATGGCTAGCGGCATAGCAAAAATGAATTAATAAGAATAAGCAAATAAGCCTGCAGCTTTGATTAAACGTAAAAAATGACTTCATATGATTTAAATTTTAAGCTTAATAATATGTATTATTTTGAACAATAGCGATTGCATCGCTACTCAATTTAACTTTTACTTTTCTTTTCAAATCAATCCTATAGATTCCCTCCTCTACCTTTTCTTCCTCAGCCCAGGTATTCCGCGCATAACTTCCGAAAAGCAACAACTTGGCAGGCTTCATCTTTTCCACAATGAGATCTGTGATAAGCTTCAGCTCCTCCTGCTTGTATTCCGGCAAAAAATCTAAACTGGCAATCAATGAGTTAAAATTATTTTTCCTAAATCTCTAAGTTAGAAAAAATCGGGTAAATATGATAAAAAAACATTGGGGAGATACCGGCAATTAAATCAATTATCAGACAGTGATTAAATACTCTGAGACCTATATACTTATTACTGACTGAGTTCTATCAATATTTAAATTGTTATGTGTTGTCCAGATACTATCTATAAACTCAGGGATTTTACTTATACGTAAGCATATAACCTATTTATTTAAAATAAAATCCGAAGACAACCTTGAAGCTGAATATTGATTCGCCTTCAGGCACCCAGCAGCTTTTTTTATTCTCTCTTAAATAGTAATTTAGTAATATAATGAAGAATACCCATCCAACTTCGGTATTTCCTTATTGACTTTTAAAATATGAAAAAGAACATCTTTACCAACTATATCTTTACTATAGACAACTTTTGGACTAAGCAGGAATGTGAAGATTTTATCAAAAAAAGCGAAAACATCGGATATGAGCCTGCTACTGTGAACACAGAAAAAGGAGCAGTTAGAGTTGAATCTGTAAGAAATAATAACAGAGTAATTTATAACGATACTGAACTTGCTAATAAACTTTGGTTAAGATTTGAACAATCTGCACCCACAAAGATAGGAAACAGTAAAGCCATTGGGTTCAATGAGCTTTTCAGATTTTACAAATATGAGCCCGGACAACAATTTAAACGGCACAGAGATCAAAGTTTTATCCGTAATGAATCTGAAGCAAGTTACTTTACATTCATGATTTACCTGAATGAAAACTATGAAGGAGGAGAAACAACTTTTAACGACCTAACGATTCAACCCAAACAAGGTACAGCATTGATTTTCCTACATGACCTGGAACATGAAGGCAGCTCTGTTAAACAAGGTATAAAATATGTTCTACGCACAGACATAATGTTCAGGCTTGAAGAAGAATAAAAAGGTTTGACTTCTGCGCCAAAAGTCTCCGTTTCCTATGTGGGATAAATAGAACCTAAACAACTTTTAAAGAGATTAGAGTGGTATTAATTATAATATTAATTGTTGCAATTCTCATTGTCATATGGATGGATCGGGAAAAGCGAAAGATGGAGTTTAAGGGTAAACCTGATATGATTAATCATAAGGTGTATAATTTCTGGACAATAGTCCTGATGCTGTTAGCACTGCTTCAGGCTCCCATATTATATTACTATACAAGTGGATTATTTTCAGTATTTGTAACTATACTATATCTTTCAATCGCTTTGATAATAACAGGTATAATACTAAGATCCTGGATTAAGAAAAAAGACATCTCAGTTTTTCATAAAGCAGGGGTTTCTTTTTCAATTTTACTGGGAATTGCTTCTTCAATATGGGGCTCCGAAACAATTGAACAGCTTGATTGGAAATATAGACGTGCCGAAAGGGAATTAATTGTAAAAAAAGCCTTGAATGGCAGCGACATTGAAGACGGAGAATTAACCACCAACTATTTCCCTCCTATTTCTAATGGAGGTAAAGTTTTAGTAGAAAGCAAGAGTCCTGGAAATGTAACCGTTACCTTTTTCATTGACCGAGGATTTATGGATCATTATACTGCCTATATTTATACAACTGACAAATCATTAATTGAGGATTTTGATGCAAGAACAAAATCAGAATGGCACAGGACGAATAAAAAAATAGATGAGAATTGGTATAGGATAGCAGAATAGCTGACTCATTTGATTAAGCCCTAATACTGCCCATGTCCGAGATAATTCAGCTGGGCCGCATATAAATCCTCGGAAGGCTGGCGCGCTTTTGAAAAGCGTGCCCCACTGCTCTTCCCTATTTTACGCATTCTGATCCAAATAGAAAAAGTAAGTTCATTACAAAGTGGCTTCAATAGTCCTCATTTCTTTAACGAGGATTTACGAGAATAACTATTGCATCGCTGGCAAACTAATTCCAACAAGCTAACTTTGGAAAAACAGCATCTTTTAAGTTTAACTAATTATGAAAGGTTCGGTCTGTGAAATCGAGAAGTAAAAATGCTAACAGTTTCAATGGTCGACAATTCCTTTATCAATATAATTTGCCATAATTATTATTCGGATTCAGTACCTTTGTTCCAGGCATTGATGCACATCCTTTCGCTAAACAAAATGCCTGATACTATTTATTATAAAGCAAAATCAAAAAAAACATGACACCTTGTTATTGCAACTCCGGCTTATCTTTTGAATCTTGTTGTGAACCATTCCTTCTGGGAGACAAATCACCGGAGACAGCAGAGCAATTAATGCGGTCCAGGTATTCAGCGTATGTTGAAGCAGATGTTAGGTACATACTCAAGACAACACATCCCTCTAAAAGAAAATATTATTCGGCAGCAAGCATAAAAAAATGGGCTACATCAAGCAAATGGTTAAAGCTGGAAATTATTGCGACAGAGAAGGGTTCTGCAACCGACGACAAAGGTACAGTTACTTTTAAAGCATATTATTCTAATGAACAGAATCAATCGGTTCATCATGAACATTCCTATTTTGTTAAGGAAAAAGGTATGTGGTTCTTTCTTGAAGGCGAAGTGAAAGAAGAATAATAACTATCCAATAGTCCTTCCATCCACTGAGGATTAACGAGATCTACCATTGCATTGTTATTGCAGCAGTCATTCAACTTAGGAAACACCATTGAATGAATCAAATACCTCTAAGTAAAAAGACGAAATTTCTTTTGCCATCCTGAGCCTGCGAAGGATCTGATAGTCACAAAATGA
This sequence comes from Sporocytophaga myxococcoides DSM 11118, assembly GCF_000426725.1. Taxonomy (NCBI): domain Bacteria; kingdom Pseudomonadati; phylum Bacteroidota; class Cytophagia; order Cytophagales; family Cytophagaceae; genus Sporocytophaga; species Sporocytophaga myxococcoides. The sequence goes on from NZ_AUFX01000010.1 coordinate 130,925, forward strand.
TTTACTATATAAATCATAAATCTGCCAGATAGTGCAAATTCATCCTTTGTGAAAACTCAGATGTTTCGCAAGCTCAACATGACCAAAATTAAAGATAACTTAATTTCACTTTACTTTATTAACCTACAAACTTTACAAATTCTTCTCTTGGTGTTCTCCACTTTTTAAGATTCACCAACCAATCATTTGCTTCATCTCTGTAACCTATAGGTAGTATAACAACACTTTTAAGGCCTAATTCATTAAGACCCAGGAATTCGTCCATTTTAATATTATCAAACCCTTCCATTGGTGTAGCGTCCACCTTTTGTTCCGCCGCAGCAGCAATAGCCAGTCCAAATGATATGTATGCCTGTTTGGCGCAGCGGTTTTCCTGCCATTCTTTTCCTAATGGCTCATAAAGCCCCAGAAGCATTTTTTTGTAATCTTCAGACGAGTTATCAGGCAAGCCACGCTCCCTGGAAGTTCGTAGCAAAACATCTCCTACTCTGTCAGCTGAATAACTGTCCCATGCAGCCCAAACCAGCAAATGAGAGCAGTCAGTAATCTGACTTTGATTGAAAGAAAATTCCCTGATTTGTTCAAGCTTTTTCCTGTCGCTGATTACAAAAATTTTATAAGGCTGAAGACCAGACGATGAAGGTGCATATCTTGCGGCTTCCAGTATATAGTCTAATTTCTCTTGCGGAACTTGTTGTCCGTTCATTTTCTTTGCAGCATAACGCCACTTTAAGTTGTCTAGCAAAGTCATCATATAAATTTTTATTTGTTGATGCTGTAAAACTAGAATGAATTTATTTAATTTGGTAACCAAGTATCAAAAAGTAACAGTAACCTTTAAGTAACCAAGTAACTTATGACAAAAAAGAAAAGTCCTGATGAATGCAAAAAGCAGATTATGGCTGTTCATGATGCCATGGACGTACTGACAGGTAAATGGAAAATATCCATCATCGCAGTACTTTGCTTTCATAATAAGAGAAGATTTTCTGATATATTAAAAGACGTAAAAGGAATTTCCAATAAGATGTTGAGTAAGGAATTAAAGGAGATGGAAATAAATAAACTTATCAAAAGGACTGTCGAGGCTACACAACCTGTAACAGTTCATTATGAGCTTACTGAATATGGTCAGAAATTACAATATGTAATTAAAAATCTTTCTGATTGGGGAATTGAACACAGAAAAGAAATAATGGGGAAATAAGTGTAGTGTCTCTGTAGCATGATACAATCTCTTCAATAGTTCTCGCTTGCAGCGAGGATTTGCGGGAATAGCGATTGTATCGCTATTCTCGTGAATATATAGATATCTCCCTTGATACCGAGCTTTTTTAATATCCTTCGCCTTTTTATAGCTTAATAAAACTCTCAGTGTGAACAAAATTTACAGATCTAAACTCTACAAAATATGAACCTACAGCATATTTACTAAGATCAACTGTTAAAGATATATTATTATCTGCCTTGTTAGGATTTTCAATACTTTGCACTAAGGTTCCTTGACTTGAAAAAATATGAATGCTTGCTTTTTCCTGTTTTTCATTTTTAAAAATGATATTCAAAAAATCGGATGAAGGATTTGGGTAAAGCTTTACCTCTAACATATTATTCTTCGATGAAATAGTATGAATTCCGGTAACCGACTTTGAGATTGTCCAGTTTGTAACATAAAGGTGGCTTGTTGTGTGTCCATTGTTCCTGATTAAATTAGTAGTATCAATCACACTAACTGATATACTATTGCTGCCAAAATTCAATGAAGAAGGGTTTATTAAAACTGAGTCTACATTCTTTCCTATATTAATGCCATTTAACAACCATTCTGTTTTTAGTGTGTTAGGAATTGGTTTAATTAAACTCAAAGAAAAATATACAGGATCAGTAATAGTATTTATTGAGCTTATTGGAGTGTAATTTTTAATTGGACTTACAAGCTGGTGTATTTTTTCAATAATAGCTTCGTTACAAACAGCACAAAATGGTTTATTAAATTCTTCCATAATACACGTTCCATTTGCAGGTTTGTACCAGGCTTGCCCGGAAAACTGAAATATCCCAACTCCTGTACCTGTATTAAGCCAGTTTTTCCACTTAATTGTATTTGGATTATTATTTTGAGTCATATTAGGCTTTTCAGCCGCATATCCAGGACCAGCCCAATATTCGTCAGCCAATCCGGCAAAAGAGTGTCCTATTTCGTGTACTGCAATTTCATTACTCCATTGATCCAGTGTAGCAGTGGCATAACTCCCCCCAGAGCCTCCATAATATAAAGAATTTGCAATAACGAATACTTGATCGTAATCAGGAAAGTTATCAGCTAAAACTGATATTATTGCTGAAGTATTCATAGGTACAACCAAACGATGAATACCATAAGCATCGAAAGTTGATCCAAAATAGTTGTTTGGGTTAGATTTAGGAACACTAGCAGAAATACAATCTGCTGCTGTAGCTGGATGTTTTACTCCAGACTCAATTGAGGGTGTTTTGATAATAAATACATTGAAATAATTTTTATAATTAGAAAACGGAGCTTTCCCAAATAAATAATTCTTGAGTTTATTTGCATCAGTAATAAAATCATTCATTTCGCTGCTTACATAACCGTCACCTAAAATTACAAGGTTAATATTCTTGTTTGTATTACCATTATAGAGTAAGGTATCGACATCAAATACCTGAGCGAATACTGGATTAGCAACAAATAACAATATCACTAATGAAATAGCAATCAACTTTATTTTTTTCATAAACAAGATGTATTCAGACTTAAACATAATACCCATTAGAATTTTATACTTATTATTTTTTTATCTTTTGTTACAGGACTATTTTCTTTAATGATTAAGTAATCATAATTTTTCTTCTCAAATCTTACAAAAAATTCTGATTCTTTTAAATTGATGTTTCTTTTCAATAATTGATTCTTTTCATCTAACAATTCTATTTCCCGGTAAAGCGGATGCTCAATACAAAATGAGTCTTTTATGTTATTCTTTTCATTGATAGCAATACAATTCAAATAATTTTCACTTTTCATATTGCCTATCAAAGGATTTTTTAAGGTACCAGGTTTCTTAATGATTTTTAATACTTCAATATTGTTTCCAGATTCAAGGGAATCGGACCATATTCTCATAGTAATAAAAACAATACTGTCTTTTGGAGACTCTTCACTTACTGCATCATTCTTCAATCCTGACTTACTTGCAAAGCATGACGACATTAAGAATAAAATAAAAAATAAATAGATGTACTTCATTTTTTTTAAGTATACGATTAATCTTTCAGCTCTATAAGTCAATGAATATTTGAATCATTACTGTGATATCAGGTCATTCGACCATAGATGTCAACTTCTGGGATCTTTACTTTGTCATGTTGAACTTGTGAAACATCTGACTTCTCCAAAAGGATTAATTTGATAATCTGGATAGTTGTCAATTGAAATCGCAAATCAATTTGTGCCTATCAGATCCTTCGCAGGGCTCAGGATGACAGCTTATCTGATTGTGATATTAACTAAGCTTGTATTAATTTGCAGTTGCTGACGAAGGAATTCTGCGTCTATCAATATGTTCTTGCCTCACTTGACTGTTTGTTTTTTTAGGAAAATAAGTTTCCATTAACTTTTTAAGCTCAGCATTATCATCAGGGATACGCTTAACTCTATTGTTAATATATTCATTTGCTTTATCCGAAAGATACCAACCCAGAGGAACAATCACCGAATCTCTCTTTAACTGAATGGTAAAAAATTTACAAGAAGGATTACCATCCTTTAACATCCCTTGAACCATAGAAATTTCACTGGGTGTCTGATTATCCATTGCATTAAGCGCTCCGGTTATTGGCATCCTTAAGTCATGTAAAAAACTTAAAGGCTTGCTACTTACAGTATCTTTACTGTTTTTAATTAGAATCATTATAGGAATTACCTTACAGGAATCTCCATTGGTAGTTTTAATTTTTTTATTTAGTTTTCCTTTTATAGAGTTAAAAACCTGTGCAGCTGTTTCCAGCCCTGTATTCTCCAGGTACCCACCATCAATCACATGCCCTATTGATCCTCCGATACTATCCTTTATCAGACCACCTTCTGTTAGATACGGGAAACGGCAACAAACTGTAAGAGCAGTCTTATATGGCATATCTCTTTGAGTCTTAGAGTACAGATCCAAACAGTTTTTAAAATATTCTTTAGTATCTAATTTCAGATTTGATGCTATAATTTTCTGACCTGTTTCAGCCATTGTCCCATTTATAAATAATGATGGAAGCTTATATTGATCTGAAGGATTCTCAAATTTATTTACTACTTCTAAAAAGTTTTTATCAAATAAATCCGTATCTAAATTTTTCTTAAAAGATGCAGACCATGAATCAGAAAGGTAAGAAGTCCTGTTAAAATGACTTATTGGGAACGGACATAATTTTTGAATATTATCCGGAAAAAACAATGCTGCCGTAATTGGAGACAGAAAGTCGTCTCCGGTGCATTTACGAAAACTTTCCAGATTCTGCTTTTGGCTAATGTAATAAGCATGAAAAAAACCGGCACCGATTCCACCTCCTGATACACCGCTTATTGCAAATACATGGTTGTAAAAATTAGGATACAATGAATCAAGTGCTGCTAATGTTTGGGCTGTCCATACCAGTGAGCGACTTCCTCCTCCTTCCGCTGCTATTATAAATACTGGCACTGAATCTTTATTATGGGCCAATGCCTCATTATGTTCCAGCCAATTTGAAAAATGAGTTGGTATGTCAGACCGGGTATCCTTATCAATTAATTTTTCATTTGTATTTACTAATGAAGAATTATCATTGTGACAACTATTTACAATCATCAATAAGATAACCATTGTAAAAACCGGACGCTGATAAGGGTCATTGAAATACATTATCAGAGTCAAAAAATAGGTTAAAAATGAAATTGAAAGTATAACTATGGATGCAGGTCTTAACTCTTGAGCAAATTCTATTTTTAAGGGACTTATAAAAATGATCATTAGAACCAAAAAAACTAAGCCGATCGAATACACAAAGAAGCTTGTACCAGTATATGAAAGAAGGTTTTTAAGATCACCTAGCAATGAGCTGCCAAGCCTATCAGAGTTATTATAACTGCCAGAATAATCAATTTCCGGCCACCAATTCTTTACATCTCCTTTTCTTTTAATATTATTTTTCCTTGCACTGCGTTTATCAAGAAATACAAACAGCAGATAAAATGCTGTTGCCAGAGCAATGGATAATGATAAATATATAGCACCATTGATACGCTTTTCAGTAGAAAAACCTGCAAGAAATAAAGAAATCCCTATAATCAAAGGAGGGATTATTCCTACTATCCGAGGTGCAATTAATACAATGTTTTCTCTGTATAGCTTATCCTTTTCATCATTAAGATAAAGAGGACTGATTTGAAGGATCACGCAAGCACTATACCATGTCACAAATGACCACCAGAAGGTTGTGACCAAAACAAATAATATATATTTCTTATCTTCAGAAAACAAGAACCCTATAAGGAAATCCTGGGCTTGATCCGGAACTGTTAACAGGATATATGATAATATAAGTATAACAAAAATGTACTTCAGATTTAATATTGCTTTCCACGAGGTACCTCGTGAATGAATTAGCTTGAATGTAAAAGAGTTTTCTTGTATTTTGTCCATAAAAAAATTGAAAGAGTTTAAATGCAAATTAAATAGAAATTAGGAAGACCAATCGATTTAAGTTAACATAGCTAATCAGTTTAGATTTAAATTATGGTAACCTTAAATATATGATCAAATAATATAAAAAATATTTTTATATAAGACAAAGTATGCATTTTCTTTGGTTTTTTCTCCTATGTGAAAAACAGGTGCTTCAAGCTGTCATTCATAATGATCCATAAACCAATCAATCAGTATAATGAATGACTCAGATAATTTGCATTTTATAAAAAAATAAATAAGGATACTTTAAAAAAATCAATAGATATTTGAATTCGATGTTATAGAAAATTCTGCTATAAATCCTTGCAGTAATTTCTCTCCTGACTCATGAAATTTGACTTAGCTCTCTAAAGCTAAGTTTATAATATTCTTATTAAAAAAACAGGACAAATACGCTAGTAAATGTCCTGCTTTCAAAATACCTGATTTTAATTTATTTAAAGGGCCCTTACAAGAATGTCGTCAATACCCCAATGGTCGCTTGAGAGTCCGGAAGCCGCTCTGATATGGACTTCTTGAATATTGGTTGCTCCTGGTAAATTCCATCTTCCTTTTGGCAGACTTGCCCAATAATACCAGTTGCCATTTGCGGCTTTAAACCACAATGTAATTGGAACTCCTGTCACATTGATTTGAGTTAAATCAAAATTGATTCTTCCTGTTCCGCTTCTCTGCATATAATAAGCAAACCAATCACTTCCGAACATAGATGTGGCCTGAGGGTTTGGTTCTGTAGCAGGATCCATCAGACCTACGATATGGTAATGTGAACCTGTTGTATAAGGAAGAAAGGCAGTTCCCGGTCCACTGCTCATCCAGCCATATCCCCAATCGCTGCCTCCTGTACTTTGAATATAGCCAGGCCACACAACGAATGTATTCGAACAGATGTTGGGGTTCCAGTTGCAGGAGGTCCTGTCTCCAAAATGAATGTAGGTGGCAGCTCCTTCTGTTCTTAATCCTGAAACATTGCTAGCAGGTGTAACATCTTTTGCTTTAATGGCAGACAATTCGGTTATCAATCCTGTATTGGAAGATTCATTGGTGATGATCGCAGCGGGAGGATTTTGTGGCTCTTCCTTATTTATTTTAACATCATCATCTGCTTTTTTGCACCCAATGGTAAATAATAGGCCTGCCAACAATAAAGTACTGCAAGCTGATTTTGCGCTTTTAATAAAAATTGTTTTTTTCATAGTAGTGGTTTAATTGATTTTACATACTCTATTAAGTTTACCTTGAACTAAATATGTCCATAGGTATGGTGAAAGCTAAGTATTATAGTAGGAAGAAAAGTGAAAAATTCGTTTTCATAAGTATTGAGAAAACGCTTTTCTATTTGCGTGTAAAATAAAAGAAACCTTTTTTAGTGGAATGTAACTTAAGTTGCAAACAACAAAAATATTTCTTAGTAGTAAGGGAGATAAGCAATTACAATGAGGAAGATGCAATAGTTTACTGTGGTGTCTGATCTTTCGACATGAAACTTGATTAGTTCCACGGCTGCTTTAAATGGCTTGGTAAAAATGCTCCTGAAATTGTACCTTTAAGGAATCAATTTAAAATACATGGAAGAACTCCCTAATATATATGAAAGGCTTGGAGCTGATAATCTGCAGCTTTTGGTAGACTATTTCTATGATTTGGTATTTACCGACGAACAATTGGCACCACTTTTCAGCAATACACCCAAAGAGGTAATAAAAAACAAGCAGCTACTATTTCTGACCCAATTCCTGGGAGGTCCTGGAGCATATTCAGAGCTCTATGGTCATCCTAAAATGAGAGCGAGGCATATGCCGCATGAAATTACAGAAAGCAAAGCTATAGCCTGGCTTCAATGCATGAATAAAGCTGTATATAGGCTTCCAATAGACGAACAACTCAAAAAAGATTTATTTTCTGCTTTTCCCAAGATGGCCTTTCACATGGTGAATACTGAGAAATAGTTTCATGTCCAAAAATCTATAAAAGGCTTAATAATCATTGTTTATAGCGAGGATCTGCGACAATAGCGATTGTATTGCTATTGTGATATATGCAATATTCGACCGCATATCATCAGCCGTCTTTCTTTTACCTTGATTACAATAGCTAATTTGGAATAACATATAAATATTTATTAACTTAGGTAATACAATCAACCATTTACTTTTTGAAAATTACCAGAAATATGAATAATACGCACTCTGCTATTCTGGAATATGTAGGTAAACAAATAACCCTATCTGAAAATGATAGAGAAATTCTGATGTCATCATTTCACTTTGTAAAAAAAGACAAAAATGATTTGATTCTGAAAAAAGGATCTAAAACAGAGTTTTTATATTTTATTATAGCTGGATACATGCGCTGTTTTCATCAGAAAGAAGAAGGAGAAGAAGTAACCACGCAGATATGGGGACCTGGGGATTTTGCCACTTCGTTTGAAAGCTTTCTCAAAAGTGATTTGTCTCCCGATTATATTCAATGCATATCAAATTGTGAGTTGCTATGCATCACAAAAAACGATCACGAGAATTTATATTCTGCAATTGAAGGTTGGCCCCTTTTTTGTCAAAATGTTTATGAAAGCTATATTCTGCGCATGTCTGAAAGAATGCATATACTACAGAACCTGTCAGCATCAGAAAGGTATATGAGACTATTAAATAAACAACCCCATATAGCATTAAACACCTCTATAAAACATTTGGCTTCCTACCTCGGAATAAAACCTCAATCTCTTAGCAGGATAAGAAAAAGCATAAAGTAACAAATGTGATTTTTTTATAGAAAGGCAACTAATAGTTTTATGCAAAACTTAAAACTATGAATGCTGTAATTCCAATCTCAATCTGGCCCAAAGGTCTGATCAATTGTTTCCTCATAAAAGGTGACCATAAACATGTATTGGTGGATACCGGGGTACCCGGAAGTGAGCATAGAATATTCCGTCAATTAGAAGAGCACAATATTGATAAAGCAGATATAGGACTTATCATTATTACGCACGGACATATAGATCATTTTGGTAGTGCTGCCCAATTAAAGAAGTTACTGAACGTGCCAATATTAGCTCATCAATCTGATCTGGAGGCATACACTTCTGGGAAAGCGGACATTACTACGTTAAAGCCTAACAACCCCCAGTGGAAACTATTCAAGGCGATGATAAAGGACCAAAGAGCAAGGGCTTTTCAACCAGATATTTTAATGAAAGATGATACTGATTTTTCCATAAGTAATTGGGGGATCCGTGGTAAAGTCATACATACACCTGGGCATACGCCTGGTTCTATATCTATAATCTTGGATAATGGGGAAGCTATTATTATGGATATGCTTGCCACAGGAATATTGCTTGGTGGCATCATGCTTAATTCAAGAATAAAACATCCCCCGTTTCACGATGATTTAAGGCAATTGAAAAGTAGCTTTGAAAAGGTTATTTCAGAGAATGGATCACGTTATTATCTCGGCCATGGAGGGCCTGTGAGCAGAGAACTTGTTATAAAATATTATAATAAATATATAGATAAGAAATACAGATAATCCTAGTAGTAGTGTAAATGGTTACAGAAGGCACGCTTTTCTAAAGCGTGCTCCATCATTCTCAATATTCTTAAACTATATAGCTATACACTGAGACCTCAATTTATTTACTTACTCCACTCCTTTCCTTCAATATCATTTTCAAACGCCTCAATCCGTCTCTTATCCTGCATGGTTACAAAAACCGTTTTCCCGTCTGTTCCGCCAAAAGCAAGATTGGTTGGCTTTTTACCTTTTAATTTTATTTCTCTTATAAGCTTTCCTTCAGGTGAAAGGACTGCAATCACGCCCTTTCCGTAACGCGCAACATACAGATTTCCTTTTACATCCATCCTCATTCCATCCATACCATAATCAGAGAATCTATGAAATAACCTTTTTCCCGAAATATTACCAACACTGTCTGCATCATATACCCAGACATTCCTCTGCACACTCTCATTTACATAAAGCTTTCTGTTATCCGGACTAAGTTCTATACCATTGGTAGTGCCCATATTTTTTTCAAGTAAAAAAGTCCTCCCGGTTTCGTCTATCTTCCACAACATTCCTGTAGAATGCTCCCAGTCTGGGTCGGCAGCAAACAGAATACCTTTATCGCTGATGGCAATATCATTGGGCTGGTTCATATTGCGATCGTGCGCAAAGATTTTTATATCTCTGGTTTTCATATTGATCAAAAGAACTGAGTGATTTGTATAATCGGCCACTAACATATCTCCATTCTTATTAAACCTGATCCCGTTTCCTACACTGCCAGGAGGAAGTTCAACAAAGAGTTCAACCTTTCCGCCTGGTCTTATCACAGCTATGTTTCCTTTTTTCTGAAAATTTACAGCATATAAATTTCCCTCAAAAAAATAAGGCCCTTCTATACCTATGCTAAAAAGAGAATCTGTATAATATTCAGACTTAAACAATTCTTTCTCAGGCTTTGAAGTGGATTCTTTTTTCCTTTTATCCTGTGCGCATGCCTGAAAACTTATTAGGAGAATTAAGTAAAAGTAAATCAAGCAATTAACCCTTTTGATCATGTCAATAGTATTTAAGGCAATTTAAAATAAAACCATCGGCATTCAATTCTTTACTTTATCCTTTTTTTGTAGGTTTGTTTACTTTTAAATAAAAAAAACATGAATCGTCATTTTTTGAATTTTATAACTCTTAACGCACTTGTGGGATCGTTATTCCTTTTTTCATGTTCAGGAGAAAAAGCTGCTGAACAAAAGGAATCTCAGAAATCAGCTCAAGAAAGCACAGTTACAGATAAACCTCAGGAAGTAAAGGTTGTCGAGAAAAAAGCTGTTACACCCCTTCCTGTACCGGATACGTCACCTGTTAATTTCATTGAGCAAAAGATTTTTCACCCCAATGGAGATACATTTAATCTATATCTGCCGGAAGGCTTTATAATAAGGCCAGTGGCCTGGGGTATGAAAAGAATCAGATTTATGGACTTAAGTCCGGATGGAAGGTTGTTCCTTACAGATATGTACAACCTTGAAGACAATACCAAGGGAAAGATCTATATACTGGATGGCTGGAATGATTCCTCAATGACCTTTACCAAAAAAACTGTGTTTGCAGAGCAGCTTAGAAACCCTAACAGTCTTGCCTTTTACAAGGATAGTAAAGGAAAATACTGGTTGTATGTAGCATTCACGGATAAGCTTGTAAGATATCCATACACAGAAGGAATGGAAAAGCCTGAAGCTGCTCCAGAGGTCCTTGATACTTATCCTGATTATGGTCTAAGCTATAGATATGGGGGCTGGCATCTTACACGAACCATCCAATTCGGTGACAATGACAAACTATATGTTTCAATAGGAAGCAGTTGCAATACCTGTATAGAAAAGGAAGAAGTGAGAGCTTCCATAATAGAGATGGACCCGGATGGAAAGAACAGACGTATCTATGCCCGAGGTGTCCGCAATGCAGTGGGACTGGCATGGGCAAAGGGCAATCTGTATGCTTCCAATATGGCAGCAGACCACCTGGGCAAAGGCAAGCCGGATGATGCCATGTTTCTGATAGAGGATGGTAACAACTATGGCTGGCCATATTGTTATCATTGGCAAGGAAAAGTTTATGATGATCCAAAATATGATACAACAAAAACTAAAATCTCAGCCGAATCAGTTCCGGGAGCTTTCAGTTATTTTGGAGCACATACAGCTCCATTAGGTCTGGCTTGGTTTGGAGAAGAAAAAGCGGACGACACTTCCCTTAAAAATTATTTTCTGGTAGCACAGCATGGCTCCTATAATCCTTCCATGGCCATGGGATACTCAGTACAGAGGGTAAGAGCAAACACGCCGCCTGAAGATTTTATAAAAGGATTTCTTGATGAAAAAGGGAAAATTCACGGCAGACCTTGCGGTATATATGCATTAGGGAATAACAAATTTTATCTGACAGATGATAAATTTGGTACTGTGTATTTAGTTTTTAAAGAAACAGAATAAACTATAAAATCGGATAACTTAAATCTCCTATTTCAAGTCCTGTCCCCGGACAGGACTTATTTTAAACTTTTACTCCCCCCTCTTCATTTACATCTCAATCCTGAATAAGCACTTTAATCTTTATCATTCACAAAATAACGATCTTCTTCGCTGTGGCTCAATGGAGCTGTTGCAATTATTCTCAGGGTCTCATTTGACAGGTTTTTAAACTTATGCACTTGGTGAGGATATATCGTAAAGCAATCCCCCTTATGCACTTTATCTTCACTTTCCCATATTACCCCATCTTGATCTTTTGTCCCTAAGAACACTACCCCTTCTCCGTTAAGAATAAAATAGGTTTCGATGTCTTCCTTGTGGTAGTGAGCATGAATAAACTCCCCCTTCTGAAGCTCCACTGCAAATACAGACATCTTTTCATCCCCTGTTAAAAGAGCAAGCTCTACTCCTAAATCTTCATCTTTAGAGATGTCATTTAACTTATTATCTATGTTTGAAATATTCATTTGTTTCTACCTTTAATAGTAGAACTTACACCTGATCTCAAAAGTTTTATGAACTAATAGCTATCTGGGAATCAATGGTAGTTATATGACGCAGGAAAAACAATCTATCAGATGTAACTATTCTGAAATCAAGAATAAACTTTCACTTAAAAATCATTTCCGAACGTTATTTGGAGGTAACATTTTATCTATTGAAAATTTATTAAAAAAATAATTTTATATCTGGTGATATTCTAGTCGTACATTGCACTTATATAATAAAATCAAAACTATGTCAGAAATATCAATTTTAAAGGATTTCCAGAAAAGGCAGATGCTTTTTATGGAACTTTATAAGAAGGCCTTTCCGGCAGTTGCAAGGTATATAAGCAGAAAAGGAGGCAATTATGAAGAGGCTAAAGACATATTCCAGGATGCATTGGTCATTTATTATGAAAAACTTATTTCAAAGTCTTTTTCACCTATAAATAATGAAAAGGCCTATATCCTGGGAATTGCCAAACATCTATGGATCAGAAAACTTGGAAGCAACGTGATCAATGACACAATTGAAAGTGCTGAATCAGAAGCTGTATTTGCCGAAGAGCACCTTCGTACTGACAAACTTATTTATTTGCTGGAAACAGCAGGAAAAAAATGTATGGATATACTCAGAGCTTTTTACTATGAGAAGGCTTCTATAACTGAAATAGCTCAGCAGTTCGGTTATTCAGGAACAAGATCTGCCACTGTGCAGAAATATAAATGTATTGAAAAAATAAGGGAAACTGTAAAAGAAAAATCATTGGCATATGAGGACTTCATTGAATGAAATCAGAGAGATAGAAGAATATCTTTTAAAATATTCGGCACCTGAATCCAGACTTGTGTTCGAAGCCCAAATGGTGCTGCAACCAGAGCTGGGGCAAAAAGCCATAGAACAGAAACAGATTTACAATCTGTTAAGAAAATACAGTCGTAAACAATTAAAAACTGAAATTGAAGCAGTGCATGAAAAACTGTTTACAACTCCTGAAAATAAAAGCTTCCGACATAAAATTCTGAGTTTATTTACTAAATCCTAAATCACAATTATGACAATCAATGCAAACGTAATTCCAATGGTCATTGATAGCAATAGCCACGGAGAAAGAGCATATGACATATACAGCCTTTTATTAAAAGAGCGCATTATATTTCTTGGCACCGCTATTGATGATCAGGTCGCCAATCTTATTGTTGCACAGTTGCTCTATCTTAACAGTATAAATCAGCACGAACAGATCAACATGTATATCAATAGTCCTGGAGGAAGTGTGTATGCAGGATTAGCCATTCATGATGCAATGAAAATGATTTCAGCTCCGGTTTCTACCGTTAGCGTAGGCTTCTCAGGAAGCATGGCAACAGCATTGCTCACTTCCGGAAGCAAAGGAAAAAGATTCGCTCTTCCACATGCCACGATTCACATGCATCCTACAAGTGGCGGAGGAAAAGGTTATACGGAAGATGTCAGGATCTCCACACGTGAACAGGAACGAATTCAGGCACAGTTATTCCATATCATTGGAAACAACACTGGTCATAGCTGGCAGGAAACAGAAAATTTCTTTTTGAGAGATAAGTACCTCAATGCCCTGGAAGCGAAATCTTACGGCCTGGTCGATGAAGTTTTGGGAGATACCAGTGATCTTGTTATGCTTAACACAAATGCCCAGGAGGTTCTGTTATATCACCAATCATAGAGCACCTTTAATTACCTATAGCTTTTCAGATCATCCTTTTAAACCGGATAAGTACAATGCTTATCTGGTTTTTCTTATCCTATGAAAAAGAACTACAAGATTGATTTGCTCTAAAAAAACAATTGCTTTAAAATGATCTCATTCAGAGACTTTGTAACATCCTTTTGATCCTTATGCTGGTCAGATCTACCAGTACACTCATATTTAGATTCCGTTTCGGAACCTGCAATAGGCTTAAAATCTTCATCTTGAACACTTTTCCCGCATTGGGATAGCTTTAATACATTTGTCATCAGATTAAACAGTTTTGATTGTTATGGATAATCATCAATCGGTTTAACTCCTGTTAATGATTCTTCCCTTGATTTAAATTTGTAGACGGATATGTGACAGAAATATTTTAAGGAAAAAATATTTTTTCAAAAAAAATAAAAATATCTCTACTTTAAATGCCCTCCCTCATTAATGGGAAGATCAATCCAGATACTGTTCATTAATGAGGAAGGGTAAATTGATTAATTTAATAGATTCATTAGAGAGGGCACTGCTATTCCATCTTGACGGAGTTTTTCAACTTCCATATTGATCCATTTTTTGTAGTCAGTTTTTCCAGGATATTTTTGGCTGAAAGATCATTTAGATACTTTTCGCTTTCACTTCTTGGCATACCCGATAATTCTGAAAATTCTTTTGCAGTAAGTGAATTGTATTTAGCAAAAAGAGTATCCGAGTTTTTGTTGTATTCACATTTAGCAGCTGATGGGTTGAGCTTAAGAACTGATGTTTCATAGAATGCATAAGGCTTTGAACCATATACAGTTTCTTTATTACCCTCTTTATCAATAAAAAACATAGTGGGAAACCCTCTGACGCCAAATTGCTTGGCGAGCTTAAGATCTTCCTCAAATAGTGTTTTTGCTATTCCATCAAAATCTATTTTCAGTTGTGAAGTATTTAGTCCTACTTTTTTAGCAGCTGATTCAAGATGTTCCCACTTGGTAATGTTCTTTTTCTGTAAAAAAACCATTTCACGAATCTCTCTTAAAAATAAGACCGCAATGTCTGGATCCTGCTGTTGCGCAGCCTTAAAAGCAATTGATGGCGGATAAGAAGATGGTAAAGGATCTTCCAGCCAAACATCTCCATCAATGGGCATATCATAATGAACGCTCACTTCATCCCAATGATGAGCCACATCAGAAGGTTTGCTTATACCTCCACTGTTATAACTCCAATCAGGTAGCAATCCGCCCATCCTGTATTCAATTTCTAGACTGTTACCATATTCGAGTTTCAGCTTCCGCAATTGAGGCTCTATGCCCCAGCATGAAGAACATATGGGATCAGTAAAGTAAACTAATTTAACAGGCTTGATAATTTTCTGCACTTTGATTTTTGTATTATCTGCACTATCAGGAATTCCGCAAATTCCTTCCACAGGATCGCATATGAGGGGATTTTCGCTGGTTGTCTTATTTTTCATCTTCTTATTGTTTTTTTGTCCCTGACAGCTTGTAATGATTGCTGCTGCAAGAATTAATAAATATATTATAAAACTTTTAACCATTATCGTAAATTATCGGGTAATTAACGCGCTTGCAATGATTGAATCAAAAAAATTTGTAAAATCTGAATAGGATAGAAGCTAAAGCTACACCGCCCACATCCAACAGACCTCCAACATGTTACACCAATAAAAACGCACATTATCAGCAATTCCATGAAATTTATTTTTGATCCTTATTATCATTTTTCAATTCATCACAAAAATACTATACGCATAGTTTACAAGTGATATCAGTTTCCAATTGGTAACTACTTTACAATTGGGAACTATTTGATTTTTTAGTAACTTTCTATAGATATAATTTGCAATACAATAAGTTAATACCATGAAGAAGCAACAAACATTTAATAATACTGCTATATGCAAAACAAGGATAACAGCGATTAAAGACACTATGGATATATTATCTGGCAAATGGAAGTTTCACATCCTTGGCACCTTAATGCAGGGCGGTAAAATGCGCTTTATGGATTTATTGCGGGAAGTTGATGGTATAGCGGCAAAGATGCTGTCTAAAGAGCTGCAGGATATGGAAATGAATAAATTGGTAAGCAGAACTATTCTCAACACCAAACCTATCACTGTAGAATATGAAGTCACTGAATATGGTAGAACTTTGGAACGTATCATTGACGAAATCGCCATTTGGGGAATTGAATACAGGAAAGCACTATATGATAAGAAATAGGTGGATTATAATAGCTATCTCTACACTTAACAGAAGCAGGAGAATCAATACTATATTTTAGATAGCTTTGGACAAAAGACAAAATTTTTAGGATCCCGGAAGGATGGATAATAGATCAAAACAAAAAATAGTCTTAAATCATCGTGACCAGTTATTGACTTTTATCGGTAGAATAAATTTTTATTTTTTTTATAAAAATTTGATTACCTTCCCTTTACAATTAGTATTCAGATTATAATTTTGGGCAATTACATTTTTGAATTCACTTTTAGTATTGAATAAATACATTTAACCTAATATTTGATTTTAATTTTATTTATTAAATATTACATATTTCAAGTTTTATAGAAGCAGTACAACGTCTTTTTTATTTTAAACATTTTTAACCTAAATCACAACTATGAAAAAAATTCTATGCTTTTTAATGTCCCTGGTTCCTTTCTGGGTAAATGCCCAAATGAATACCTGGGAGAACTTTAATTTTTATCAAGTAAATCATCCTTTCAAAAAAAATGATACTATTCCCGTTATTCCGGTAAAAGATTGGAATGGAAATACCTGGATGATATACAACAAGGCCCTTCTAAAAATAAATGGAACAGATACTACAAAATTCTACAATTTCCCATCCGATCCAGTAAACTATTATAGCTATGGACTTAATACTTTAGGGGATAAGGTATCTTTTCTTTATTATAACTATGCAAATGTAGGAGGCACATACAAATACCTTAATTACCTGGGCTTTTATAATGGTAATGAATTAAAATTCATTCCTGAGTCTGATATGGGATCGGCAGCAACAGCTAACTCATTTTCCACAATAAAGCAAACCACGAAATACATCTGGCTATTAAAGAATGATAGGCTGATAAGGTTTGATAAAGCTAATTCATTTAAAGTTTATGAATCAGCTGACATTCCTTTTGCTGGTGCTAAACTTGATCCATCCTTGTATCAACCGGATGCAGAACATATTATCTTCAGAGGAAGAGGCCAGGATTATGTATTCGATGATCAAAAAGAAAATTGGGAAGCATTGGTCGCAGATGATTTTATAAAAAATCAGTTATTCTCTGATTCAACAAAAAATTTATATATAGCTGGAAAAAACAAGGTATACCAATATGTAAATAACACTTTAACTGCTTTCCCCATTCCTGACTCTACAGTTCTTGGAACATCCGGAACTGTCCAGGAATTGAAAGCCGGAGTGGCTCTATATAATTTCTCAAAAGGTTTTGTTCTGATTGCCAATGGCCAGGTCTTTATTCAGAAATTCTCAGATTACTCCAACAGTCCTAATCCATACTATTTCAATTATAAATATAACTTAAAATCATTTTTTCTGGACAACGGAATCCTGATACTAAGTTTTAATAACAGAGAGGAAAATCTGTTCTTTAGCTTTGCAAATAATGAAGTAAAACTTGAGGACAAAAAACCTGTTAATTATACTTCATTTTTTTACAAATCTAAGTCAGGAGATAAATACTACTATGAAACTAAATTTGACCAAAGCCGTTTGCCTACTCCAAATACATTAACAATAATAAAAAATGGATTGGACAGTACAACTCTTACGCTTCCGGAAAAAGTTAATTATGTAATGGATGTTGCTGCTGACAATGATTTTATCTATATAAACAATGAGCAGGCTCCTCAATCTGATTATAGAATCATAAGAATGAAAAGAGAGCAGTATTTTGTAAAAGGTAATCTCTTTTATGATAATAATAAAAATGGAATAAAAGACCTTGGAGAAGTTGGTGTAAGCAAATACCCTTTGTTGATAATGCCTTCAGGAATTACTGTTTTCGCTGATCGCAATGGTAATTATGCTTTTGCAGGTGTACCAGGTGAAAAATACGTACTTGAGATTCCTGCTGATTCTTTGTTTGAATATGTATCTAAACCATTACCATATACCTTTATTAATGCGGAAAAAAATGCGATTGGTATTACTCTTTTAAATCCTGTAGCAGATGTACGCACCAACTTTTATATTCCTTGGCCTCGTTGTGGCAGCACTGGAAATGCCACTTTGAGAATTGAGAACGCTGCTTACGAAACAATAGAAAAGGTTAAATTAACTTTAATCGCAGATCCTCTCACAGAGATCCAATCTGAGAGCGCTGAAGAAAAGGATAATGATACCCTCGTATTTGAAGTTAATAACCTAAGTCCTTTAAATACCCAATCAATCGCTTACAATGTTAAATTCCCCGGAGAAACATATGTTGGAACAAAGCTCAATTTCAAACTTCTTACAGAAGTTTACTCTAAAGGATCAATTGTAAAATATGTTGAAGACAGCTTAACAACCATTGTTCGTTGCTCTTTTGACCCTAATGATAAATCTGTCACTCCTGCAGGAGAGGGTGAGCGTAACCTTACTTTAAAGCATATAACACTGGATTATCTGATACGTTTCGAAAATACAGGAAATGATACAGCATATACAGTAACAGTTCATGACACTTTGGATACCAACCTTGATCCTTCTACCCTTTTGGTACTTGGTTCCTCTCATAAAGTAATCACCAATATTTCTAATGATGGAAAGGTTTCTTTTCACTTTGAAAACATTATGCTGCCTGACAGCACGACCAATAAAGAAGAGGCACAAGGTTTTATAAGATTTTCTATAAGTCCTCGTAAAGATCTTGCGGATGAAACTGTAATAAAAAACAAAGCGGGTATCGTATTTGACAATAATACTCCTGTCATTACCAATGAAGTATTTAATACTTTAGTCACAAGGCTTCCTATTATCGCTTCCATAGATAGTAAAACAGAGCTTTCCCGACTGATCTATCCAAACCCTGCGAGTACATTTGTCAAGATAAATAATTCTCCGAAAACAAGTGTTGAGGTTTATGATTTTACAGGAAAGAAAATACTAGAGACTTCAGCTTCTGAGATAAATACCGCTGACTGGAAAAATGGGCTATATATTTTCAGATTATCAGATTCTAATGGTAAACTAATAGGTACTGAAAAAGTATTGATTAATGAATAGAAAATGAGATTGAGAGAATACAATCTCCTATAATAATGATTGAATACCCCAAAAACCTTCTGAGTATTTCAGAAGGTTTTTTTTACCTTATAAAGGTAGAATTAACAATACCATTGAAATTAATCGATAAAGTGTCAATTTTAAATTTAAATACTATTTTACCTCTCTTTCACTTTCATAGATGCAGATTTTACCTTATAATTATTACCTTTATTCTATAATATTGAATGCATCCAATCAACCACAATCCAATAATAAGCTTTTGCCTATAAAGTCATATGAATAGAAACCTTCTTATTATAATAATCTTGGTTCTGCTATCTACAATAATATCTTGTAATAAAGCCCCTTACTTGTCTGATGACGAAAAAAATGCTTTATTTTCTGCCCCTTCAGCTATTGAACTAGATAAGATTTATAATGGATGGAAAAACAGAGATCTGACGCCAACGGATTATAACACCATTCAGGAAAATGAAATACTGAACGGTTCATTTAAACTTAAAATGATTTCGTTTAAAGTAAACGGTATTAAGGAATATGGGGCACTTCTCATTCCTAAAACCGACAGCCTTATTCCTGTAAGAATGTATATAGGAGGATTCGGATTGAATGTTACAACCAATTCAGTGAATCTGATTTTAGACAATTCGAGCAAGAGCAATCCATTTATTCTGGCCATTCCTGCCTTAAGAGGACAATCATTAGAGGTTAAAATTAATGGAACGCTTTACACAACTCCAAATTCTGCAGGCGATCATTGCGATGCTTTTGATGGAGCCACAGACGATGTACTCGCCTATTTAAACCTGATCCAGCAGACAGAAACATTAGCAGATGTAAACAGAACTTCTGTAAGAGGCGGGAGTCGTGGCTGTACAGTAGCACTTCTGGCGGGCATCAGGGATAAAAGGATAAAAAGAGTAGTAGGAGTTGCAGGTCCAACCAATATGCTGGAGCTGACATCAGCTAATGAAAATGACCCTACTTACCAATGTCAGTTTTTAAGTTCTTACAAAAATAATCAGACAGGTCTTGAAGCAACTAGAAACAGAATGATTGCTTCATCTCCGCTTTACTTTGCAGATCATTTACCTCTTACTCAACTGCACATGGGATTACAAGATAAAATTGTACCAATAAGTCAGGGCTATGATCTTCAACAAAAAATAATTGATACAGGGAGAAGTTCATTATTTCAATTATTCACCTACGATAAAACACATACCGATATTGCAACTAACAATCTGGACCTTTCTGAAAGAATTGAAACGTTTCTTGAAGCTTTATGAAACCTGTTAATAAACTAACTTAAGTATTTAAAATTTTCAGAAATGCTGCAAATGATCCCACATTATCTTTATTCTGTTTGGCAATAATCCTTGTTACCTGAGCGATATGACTCATATCATGAGTAACCCAGGTAGAGACTAGTTCCCGCAAATACACTTCTCCTAATGTTGGATGAATACCCGTTTTATTAAAGTCTGATTCCTTAAGGTTTAAGTTCTTTAAGTCATCAATTCCATCTATTCTGAGCTGATTAAAATCTTTAAGTAACTTTTCTAATGAAGTGTTTTCTGCAAGCTTAAAATGAGCATGCATATCAATAGGGACAAATGTCTTTTTCAGACCATCAGATAAAATGATTTTTATTCTGACCATCCAGTTTGTTTGTTCGCAAATAACAAGATGAGCTACAATCTCTTTTACATTCCATGTATTTCCTACTTCCTTGGCTAATATCCACTCTTCACTGAGATCACTTAATAATGCAGAAAGAACCGCCGGAGTTCTTCCAAGTATTTCCAATGATCTGGCCAAAGAGAATTCCATAGTATTAGTTTTGATTGTTTTCGTTATTGTTCTTATTATTTAAATATTCATCTGTAAAATGTACCTTATGCTTTTCTTGGGAAAATTTCTGAGCGTTATAATCCTTTGAGTTCCCTTTTGGAATAGATAATGAATGCCATTCCTGAGCACACATTTTACCTATAAAAACAATTTGTCCAATATGATAAGGATAATGAGCAAGCTGCCTGTTAATAGCCTCCAGAACCGTATGCCCCTGATTGCGGATATAAATAATTTTAATTAAATCACTTTCACTTAAACTATTCAAAGTATCAAGAAAAACTTGCCAGCCTTCATTCCATCGATCCAGCATTTCTTGTTTTGATGTAAAATTATTTTCAAATTCTCCATCACGATCTCTCCACTCCTTTTCACCATCAGTTGTAAGGAAATCGGTCCAACGACTTAACATATTTCCGGATAAGTGCTTTACAATGATGGCAATGCTATTGCTTTCCACATTATACTGCCAGAAGAGTTGTTCATCCTCCAGCTGGGAAAATGTTTTTTCCCCAAGCATCTTATAATACTCAAATTGTTTAATTACACTTTCGAGGTATCCGTTATTCATTTTATCTTTCTTGATTTAAAATATTCGGCTTATAGCTCAAATCAGCTTATTTCATTACTCTTGATCGTTAAAACAAAAGAATAAAAGATCATGATAAAGTTTGTTATGCTGAAAGTTCAAATAGTTGTTTTAGCAGTTCATTTATCTTGAAATTGTCTGGGAGAAACACCGAAAAACTTTTTGAATTCACTGCTAAAAGCTGACAAGGTTTCATAGCCAAGTTCTGCGTAAATGTCTGATGGTCTATTTTTCAGAGAAAGTAAAAATTCCGCTTTTTTCATCTTCAGTCCTGTAAAATATTTCTGAGGAGACATTTTATAAACTTCAGCAAAGTGTCTTTTAAAAGTGGACATACTCATATTGCAAAGAAATGCGAGTTCTTCAATAGTTAATCCATTATCAATATTTGATTCAATAACCTGCTTTAGTTTTATGTCCCTATGATCCATTAATGCCTGTGAAACCAAGCATTGGAAAGCATCTGTGTATTTAGCACATAGATATCCTAAAAGCTCCTGAATCTTTAGTTCATCAATTGCTGAATTATGTTCCTTTCGCAGAAGATAAAGAGAGTGGCAATAATTACTTAAAAAATCATCTCTGGAAATCTTTAGTACCGGATTGTCAGAAGTTTTTTGGATAAATGCGCTTGCCTGTTTTGCACAAAAATCAATAAGTGTTTTGTTTCCGAAAAATATCAGGATAGCTTCATATGCATTGTTTTCTGCTACAGCCTCTGACATTAATACACTTCCTCCTGTCAATAGCAAAACTTCACTATTGTTGATACTGGTTTTTCCTTTTGGCGTAAATACTTGTTTAATTCCCTTCTGTAGAAGGCATATCATATTTTTAGTAAAAAAAACCTGATTATTAACCGATGATTTGTTATTGGAATAAAAATAAATAAGAGAGTCGTTTAAATCAATGCCAAAATCATCAGGCAGAGTATAATGATTGATATTCAACATTTATAGTATTCAGAATTTGGGTTAATTAAAAATAGCAAAACTCCCCAATAATTCAATATTCACAAGTTGATTGCGGTATTGATTTTCAACTTCATGGAATGATATAAAGTATTTTAGGTAAGCAATAGGCCAAGAAAACTAAAAAGAAATAATCTTTCTTTTATTACTGACCACAGAACAACCGAGACAAATGACATCCAAAAAGAAAATGGACTTCATCAGTAGGCGATTACTGGAGAGAGTAGTACAGACCTATCTTATTAAAAGAACCCGATACTATAACCGACCTGCTGCCATTTTCCTCAAACAATTTGCCTTCAAATGAACCGGTAAGCAAATAGCTTTTATAATCCATGTCTTTAATAATAATTTTACTCAGATTAGATCCTGAT
Source organism: Sporocytophaga myxococcoides DSM 11118 (assembly GCF_000426725.1). Classification (NCBI taxonomy): domain Bacteria; kingdom Pseudomonadati; phylum Bacteroidota; class Cytophagia; order Cytophagales; family Cytophagaceae; genus Sporocytophaga; species Sporocytophaga myxococcoides. The sequence goes on from NZ_AUFX01000010.1 coordinate 153,963, forward strand.
GAAACATACTTCACACCTTCTGAATCATAGTAAACAATAGATGATACCGAGTTAAGATTGCAGATATACGTTCCTGGAATTGTATCATTTGTTGTAAGTAAAAATCTTTGAGGATAATATGTAGAAGATGAAATTTTAATTTCCTTATTTTTTTTGATTATTATACTATTCGCGGTATCCTTAATTTCTTTATTTTCAATATTTGCTAAAAATGTTCCTAATTTTTGCTCTATAGGCTTGGGATCATCTTTATGATTACAACTCACTAAAATAATAAAAGAAGCTAAAAGTAAAAGAGATAACTTTAAAAGTGATTTTTTCATAGAGATTATAGTATTATTCCCCCTAAACGTAATTATTACAAAATATTGTGTTAGTTAAATTTATACTAACAGTATAAAATATGCATTGCAAACATTTTCTCCAAATCAAAATCTTGTCCACCCCCACCATGTATAATGATAGTCTCGTTCAATAATGCTAAACTTTTGCCCACATCTTGTACATAGCGCGATATAAAAGTCAACATACCTCTCATCTATCAATTTTCTATCAATTATCTTTAAATACCCTTTAGCTTCTTCTTTATTAGGATCCATGCAATCATGTATACCAAATAAAGAGCAGGGACATCCCTTTTCACTTTTGTAAAATTCTATCGTTCTGATAGCACCATGAACAAATCTCATATTAGATGCAAAGGCTCCTCCCATTTCCAGCCCTTTAGTCATTTCCTTAATTTTTGTAAGAAAAGGAATTAAAGGTTTAATTCTGTCAGGTTCTTGTCCTAAACTTATTATTTCACAAGCTGAACTCCACACTTTTTGTGAATCTCCTGATGTAATTTCATTGATAATCTTTTCGGTTGTCATCCTTGATTAATTTTTTGGTTATCCTTATAACATCCATACTGAGTAAAGGCCTTAACTTAATCTTACATTAAAATCTCTATCTCTCTAAATAATTGATTTATTTAATCTGAAAAAATTCCAAACCAGTAAAATAACTTAGTAAATTAGTAAAATAAAGCGAGGCTAAATTTAAGGGTACATATCGAATAAAATCTGATAATCAACACTTAATTAATCAAAACAGATATTGAGGTTACAAATATTTTGAAAGTTTTAAAATAAAAGTATCAGGTATACGACTATGGATTAGAAGTATAAATTTTTCACATTAAATTCAAATAACCAGTTTAAAATAAAACGTTGAGGTTAAGTTGTCAGAAATAGTATGACACATGAATATAAAGCAACATAATAACCACCAGATTGAAAAAGCTAAAAGATTTCATTAAATGCATAAAGAAGGAAAAAGATCACTTCAAAACAAGAAGAACTCCTTCTCTGTTGGGCATTTCCATTTTTGATTCTATTGATTATGTGCCTGTCGAAGAATGGAATAAGATTGTACCTCAAAGTAAAGGTTTAATGCGTCATCCTTATCTTACAGCAATCGAAAACTCATCAAAAGAGAAAGAACAAAGCAGGTACGTCTTAATATATAAAGATAAGAAACCTGTTGCTGCTGCCATATTTCATATAGTAGTTATTACCGGTGAAGATTATCGGTGCTCAGACAATGGAAAGCTTAATCTGGAAAAATTCACCACCCCTCTCAAGCATAAGGCAAAACTACGCATGCTTGTTTGCGGACATACACATATAAGTGGTAATCATGGATTCATTTATTCTCCAGACATAACTTTTAAAGAGGCCTTTCATGCATTAGCGGATGCTTGCTATCAGATTAGGCGTTCTGAGAAACTGAGAGGTAAAATTAATCTTCAATTGATCAAAGACTTCTATGAGGACGAATTTACCACCTCAGCTTATCTAAATGTCTTTAAGTACCGTCAGTTTAAAGTCGATCCTAACATGATTTTAAAAATAAGGCCTGAATGGAAGTCCTTTGACGACTATCTTAATGCAATGAATAAGAAGTACAGAAAGAAGGCCTTAACTACTGTTAAGAAGGGAGCAGAACTTAAGAGAAAAAGCTTGACTGCAGAAGAGATACAATCCAACTTTGATAAAATTCAAATGCTTTATTCAAATGTTGCAGATAAAGCAAAAGTACGTATCAATCATTTTGACGTATCTTATTTACTTCAATTGAAACTGAATTTAAAAGAAGAGTTTGAATTGGTTGCCTATTTTCTTAATGAAGAAATTGTTGCCTTCAATACATATATTTATTGGGGGGATAAATGTGAAGCACATGTAGTCGGAATGGATTATGATCTGAATAATCAGTACTGCATATATCCGAACATCTTGTATGACTATGTAAAAGCTACAATTGAAAAGAAGAAAAACATACTGATTCTGGGAAGGACTGCGATGGAAATGAAAAGTAATATTGGCGCAGAGCCTTCTGAAATGTGCTGCTACGTCCGCCATTCAGGGCCCTTGTTTAACAGAGCATTAAAACCTGTTTTTCATTATATAAAACAAACAGAATGGACACAAAGAAGTCCGTTCAAAGAAGGTGAAGCTGCAGATAGTGATAACTGAAAATAGTACTTCCTTAAAAATTAACACGTAACAATTAACACTTATAAATAAATAATGAGGATTAAACTTTTATTTTTCGCTTTAACAATTCTTCATACAAATTTCATTTTTGCCCAAACTAAAAAATTCCAAATTGGTCTTGAAGGTGGACCTGGCCTTGCCTCTATTGATGGAAAAGATAGATTTAAAAATAATCATAGTACAAAGGTTGGATATGCAGTGGCCCTTACTCTTCAATATGATATTTCGAAAATCCTTTCAATAAGAACAGGAGTTGGATTTGAGAGAAAAGGATACAAAATGAGTTTAAATAATCCCCTAATTGATGTGGATGCAGGAGAGATCCGCTTTCATTATGATTACTTGACTGCCCCATTACTTGCAAGGATTATACTAGGCAATAAAATTAAATTTTTCACCAATGCTGGTCCCTACTTTGCATATTTACTTAATCTTAGTGACGACCGTAATTTAATTAAGTATTCTCCTGAAAGCTGGAAGCAGTATTATAAGAGATTTGACTGGGGTATCACTGCAGGAATAGGTGGAGCAGTACCTGTTAAAGACAACTTATTATTAACATTGGAGGCTAGATACAACTTTGGATTGATTAACTCTAGTAAATATTTACAATTCAAAACTTATAACAACTTCGCAATTCTTTTAGCGGGTGTCGCTTATAAGCTATGAATAAATAAAAGAGAAAGAGATATTTAATCATAAAATAATATCAAAATACCTTATAGAGCTAGAAGTTACAAGTATAAAGCGGTAAGTTATAAAGGGTATGAGATCACTGCACTTACATATCTTGGGAAGTATTGAATGTTTTTAATTAATAATGGTAATAATGAAAAAGGACTGTCTAAAACAGTCCTTTTTTATTATTGATGCGGGCAAATCATTTAATCCTTAATTTGTAAAATTTCTTTTACTTCATCATAATCATCCCAATTGATAGATTGTCTTGCCGCTATTCCACCCGGAATGATTACATACCTGTACTGCAAAACTTTTTTCTTGTCTTTATTTTCATAAGTCCCTACGTTATAATTGGAAGATAACTGGAGCCCGCCATTGAAGGCAACATATTGAATCTTCACAGTGTCTAATCCAACATATGGCAGAGGGGCAACAGTCGGATCATCAGGGGTACTTAAATTTACATACATTTTTATCTCCCCTTGAGACAGTATTTCCGGAGTAAGTTTTGGTACATCTATTTCAGAAAAATAAGATTTTCCCTCATTATCAAATGAAAAGGGTAAATCCAGCCAATCTGAATAAATTACATTGGCTGTACCTGCCTCTCCTTTAGGACCGGCTGGACCTGAAGGGCCAGCAGAACCTGTTGCTCCTGTCGGGCCCACCGGACCTTCTTTTTTACAAGAAGAAGTAATAAACACCATTGCTAACAACAGGACCGAAAAACAGGAAAATATTTGTTTCATAAGTAAGTAAAAGTTTATTGTACATTTTTATTATACTTTAATATTACAAAACTAAATTTTAATTTTCTAATGCTCAAGTAATGATCAATGACTGTTAATTCTTTATAGATTAAGGAAACGCCTTCTATTTATTTTATAGACTAAGGGTCAATCTTCCTTATACTTTCCACTTAAAACTTGATCAGTTGCACTGCGCCAGCAATTCTTCAGCACTATTCTTTCCCCAACTTGGATATAGAGGTTTAGGCTGCTCTTTGCTATAAAGTTCTACTGCCTTTTGTAAAACAGGCTTTGCCTTATCTTTTCCACCTCCAAATTGTGTTGGAGTATAGAAAATGGAACTTCCTTTAAGAAAATTCAGTCTCGGGTTTTCCGGATCCATTGCTAATCCTTTTTTCAATGCAGTCGAAGCATCAACTCCATAATTTACCCACCGTGTGCTGGGATCGATCATCATTTGTTGTGTTGCTATCATGTTGCGTAATCCATAAATTTCAACATTATCCTCAATTTTAGAAGCCTTGTCAATTAAGGCCTTTACCTTAACAGAATTTTCATCAGCATTGATAGCCTTATCATTCCATGCTGGCGTTATCAAAGCCAATGCAGCATAATAATAAGGAAGCCATGAAGTTTTCTCCGCATCCCCTATTCGCTCAAAAGAGTTTGAAATAGCAATATATTCAGCAGTTGTCTTTGCTGAATCTAATGCTTTAAGGTTCTTTTGCATTGCCTTGACAAATTTATCATCCTGAGCATTAGAAATCAAAGAGAAAAAACATAACAGAAAAAAAGTTAATAAGCTGGTGATTCTAATTTTTTCTTTCATAATTAATATTAAGGTTATAAGTATTATAGATTATTATTGATTGCATCCTGTGTTCTGTCCACTCCCCAGCTCAGAAAAACTCCTATAAAAAAGAATCGCCTGGCTGTAGGTGTCACTGCTTGCTTGACAGAACCATTGTAAGAGTAATTATAGCCATAAACCTGATCGGAGCCTAGAAGATTGGAAACACTGGCAAATATCACCCAAAACGTTTTAGCATCCTGCTTTCCCAAAGAAGGTATATAACTAAGGCTAAGTCCTACATTATGAAAATCTTTAGCCCTTCCCTGATCCTTTATTTCAAAAGAATTCTGGTCGTTCAGGTGAAAATAATAATACGGTCGGCCTGTTGAATATGTATATGTCAGGTTAATCCCACCTTTGTATTTAGGGAAAAATTTCTTGGTAACAATGGAAGCATTATGAGTAGCTGCAAAGTTAGGCTGAATTCTTTTCGGATAATTAAGGAACTCCCGCTTTGTATCCAGGTAAGAATAACTGACCCAGTAATCCAAATTTTTAACAGAAACTTTGTTGTCTCTGCAGAAGAACTCTATTCCATTCGCATAGCCATCTCCTGCGTTATTATAAGTAGAGAAATAAAGATCTTTGGGTATAGTTTTAACAAGATTATTATATTGTTTATAAAATACCTCTGTTCTCAAAATCCTGCCTTTTAGATTTTGCTGAAAATAGGCAATATAGTGTGTCGCTTTAGTGTACCCTAATTGAGGAGAAGCTATCAGTTGTTGATTTTCCGGCTTCTGATAAAATATCCCGTAAGAAACACATAACACGGAATTGGCACTTGTTTTATAGGATAACGACATGCGTGGTGCAATATTCACCTGATCGATAATGGTACTATATTCTGACCTACAACCTGCCTGAGCTGTAAGTCTGTTTGAAATATGAATATCTGTTTCTGCAAATAGTGCAGTGAAATGATCATTAAGATTTCCGGGATACTCATAAGTAGCTGTATAAATCGATCTCTGAATATTGTACCAGTATTCTCCTCCAAACCGGAACACTGCACTACTTGACAATCTTTTATCCAAAACCAGTTTTATCTGACTAAGATCCTGTCTGGACTTTAGGTTGAAAGTCTTATTCATCAGAAAATAACTGTTAGGAAATTCCCGGGGTACATTATTAGAATCCTGCAACTCCTGATACATGTGATCCCTGTTGGTACTATAGCTTAAGCCAAGAATAAACTTCCAACCATTTCCTAAATTTTCTCTCCAGCTCAGGTTTGAATACCAATTAAGGTTGTGAATATTCAATGCATCTTTAAAAAAAATACTGTCGATATCCGGTCTGCTTAATCCTCCATCTCCTATGCCTAGAGCGCTATAGAATTTAACAATTCCTTTTTTTGTTTTTATTCTGAAATTAAAATCGCTGTTATGTCCATTAGGAACTTTAAAATAATCCGGTTTTTGTTTTACAAGGTAAAAATACAGTCCAAGGTTTACATAGTTATATGAAACTCCCCATGAAGACTTTTCATTTTTTGCTAATTGCTGAATAGCTCCACCCCATACTAAAGGAGAAACTGAAGCATCGATATGAGACTTTTCAGGCAAATCAATGGATTCAAGAATAAGCGCTGATGACAATGCCTGACCATATTGTGCAGAATAACCTCCTGTACTAAATACCGTTCCCTTAAAGAGAAATGGAGAAAACCTTCCTCTGGCCCCGATATCAGGCGCAGTAGCAAAATAAGGGTTGTTCACTAGCGTACCATCTATAAATTGTTTGGTTTCTGTTCCCGTCCCACCTCTTACAAACAAACCTTCTCTTTCCCCGACCTGCTGTGTGCCCGGCAAGGTTTTCATTACTGAAGAAATATCTGCACCAGCTCCTCCCACTGTCGCAACATCAAGGGAATTAAGTAATGTTACAGATTTACTTTTATCATCAGCATCAAACTTTCTTGCAGTAATTGTTATTTCATTCAGCTCTTCATTCAGCATAATATGTTTTATGATGGGACTCGAAGAAATAAAAATTGAATCTTCAGTATAAAGATAGCCTGTAGCAGAAACTGACAGAACGAACTTGCCTTTCTCTGTGGTTATAAATGAATAGAATCCTAATGAATCAGATGTAGCGCCGTCATAGGTATCTTTCAGAGATATGTTTGCACCAGAAACAGGCTTTCCGTCAAATCTTTTTACAGAACCACTGATCTTTACCTGTCCATTAGCGGCAAGGGATAAAAATAGCAGTATCAATTGAAGTAATCGTTTCAAAATAAGTTAATTAAAGCGTATAAATATACACAATTACTTAAATGAAACATTATTTTTCATTGGTATTGGGAAATAAGAAAATTGGGAATGAAATTATAATTAAATAAAATATAGTTAAAAGACAAAAAAGGAGTAGCAAACCTCTAAGGCGCCCACCAGTTGCCTGAGATGTACAAAAGACACAAAAGGTTATATGTATCTTCGAAATAACTTTCCTTCATATCTTTAATAACATTCCACCCTTCGTTTAGGAAAGCCTGGTTTTCCCTATCTGAAGTTGCTGCAGCTACAATAGGTGCTATGAATACGGAGGTTTCATAATTGTTACCTGGCAGATCATTACCATTTAAAGTATATCCTGCTTTAATATTAGCAGGATTGTTATTACTTTTTAATTTAGCCCATTTAACAATACCAGCGACAGCATTTTTACCTCTTATATCACCATTATGGGCATAATCCATAACAAATCTTAATGGTGTGCGGCAAGCGTTATAATAATAATTCCCATCATTGGGTCCTTCAAGAAAATCAGGACCTGCAGGCCTAACAGGTTTTCCTGTTACAAAATCAGGCATAAAATATGTCGAAGCTGAATAGTTAGTCTGTAATGTTGTAATCATTTCATAGGTTGCAATTGAAACGCTATCCCAAACAATATCTTTTGTGATTTTTTTAAATACTTTGAAATGACCCAACATCCAATCTGAAGGGCGGCTATCTGTAGATGCTTCGTTTTTCCAGTCACCAAGATTAAGACGATAGTCATTTGTTATGTAACTTTTCCTGATGCCTTTGTTGATTATTCTTTTAGCTTCTTCCAGATAATTTATGTTTCCTGAGGAACCCCATTGTTTATGAGCCAGAATCAATGAATAGGCATATCCAGATCCCCGTCGGTTGCAGAACCAAAATGCCCCTGCGCCATCTTATCGTCTGCTACAACCCATCCCATTAAATTTTCATTCCCAGAGCTTTTATATGATCTTACAGTCTTATACAAGCCATTAAATATTGTCTGAGCTTCATTATCATAACCAGCCATAAGTAAAACAATGATCATCCCATAGCCTTGTCCTTCTGATGAACCAAGCGGTGTAAAGCCATCCGGACTTCCGGTAATCTCTCCTTTCACGTAATAGCCTCCTGGCAAAGAAGCGAGGTCATTTTTGAGATACTTTCTTTTCCAGTAAATATAATAAGCTTTAACTGATTCATCCATGTCTTCCTGAGAGACATTCGAAGGTTTTATACAATTAGGATATGCAAGAGACTGTGGAAAGGGTTTTGTTTGCCCTGCAGCTTCAAATATGCTTATTGCAATAGCGCAAATCAGCATTATATACTTATTCAATAACATAGAAAAATTAATCTCATTCTGCTATCCAATCTAATAATATAAAAAGAAACAGGCAATATGTGATATCAGGCCCCCTTTCCTGTGTATTGTTATTATACTCATTACTAAAAGAATAAAAAAGTATTAATTCCATTAACACAGATACATTTTTACAAAATTCTTTGTAACATAGCACAATCAAAGCATTCCAGACAAGAGAAATGAGCGATTTCAAAAAATTAAAACAATGGCTTCAACAGGTTTCTTTTCTTACAGAAGAAGATTGTAAAACATTTGAACCTTACCTCATAAACAGGAAAGTAAAAGCGAAGGAAAACATACTTGTGCAAGGGCAGATATGTAAAGAGATAGGATTTATCAATTCAGGTGCTTTCAGAATTTTTTATTTATCTGAAGGAATAGAAATTAATACACACTTTTGTTTTGAAAATGATTTCGTCGTGGACTACGATAGCTTTTTGCAGGAAAAGTACAGTCGTCATTATATCCAGGCTCTTGAAGACAGCGAACTTACAACTTTTAATCTATCAGTATTACAAAAAGCCTATAACAGTTCACACAATTGGGAAAGATTTGGAAGGATCATGGCCGAGTCTTCTTATAAGATCATAAATGAGCGAGTAGAAAGTTTCCTTTTTATGAATGGAGAACAAAGGTACCTTCAACTGTTGAAAACAAATCCTCAGCTCTTTGATAGGGTTCCTTTATATCATATTGCTTCCTACCTCGGAATACAAAGGGAAAGCCTTAGCAGGTTGCGAAAAAAAATTACTGCGAAAGAGCGATTGTAACATTTGTCAATTTTTGTCCTGTTTATTTATCAGACTTTTAAGGTGTAATTAATTTCACCAAAAAAGTCATAAAATGAAACATCAACACTTTATCATCGTCCTTATCCTATTAACTCTATGGTCTTGCAGTTCCTCCAAAAAAGCCACTATTCCTCTAAGTGAAACGGTTCTTGCAGATGATACCTATACTATCATTTGGAATGGTGTGAGTCATGCATATAGATATGAAAATAAAACCTGGATAAGAGATGAGCAATACGACTATCAGTTTGATGTCATCCAAAAAAGATATGACAATCTCTGGAAGTCCATTAAATCGCTGCACCGGATACATCCTGAATATGATGGTAAAGCTGGAGACAGGGACCAGACAATGTATTTTGAATTAGCGTATAATAGTCTTAATGATAGTAATAAAGTAATATCCACGATTATATCCACTCTTGGTGATGGAACAGGTCTTTGTGATCCTGAATTCCGAAACAGTCAGCTTATCATGTATGTTAAAGAGCCAAGTTCCTTCCTTCCCTATAACAAATTCAGAATTACTCAGCATTATAACTATGAAGAAGGTTTATTAACAGAAACAGTAGAGTTGTTAAATGAGAAAGACGGAATAGAGACACCATTTATGAAAAATGAAGAAACAGCTTGGTTTTATATTAAGGGAAAACTGGATAAAGCTCCTACCATTTTCAGATAGAAAAAATAATATACAGGAAAAATATTATTCAAAACAAAAAAGCCACTTCAGAATATTTGTGAAATGGCTTTTTTGTGATCATATAAAGATTTCAACCATCTTTATTGCAGCATCAGAAGTTGTTTCGCAGGCAAAAAGCATTTAAAACTCCCTTCAAAAGTAAATCAAAATACTTCAAATAAAAAGATTCTTTAAATCCTGGATATCCAAAGGCTTTATGAATACAAGTTCAATATTCTGCTTGCCTATCTTATCATAACTCAAAGTGTATTCGACAATTGAAGTTAATAAAGCAATTCTTGTTTCATTTTCACGATAGTCAGAATGTTTTCTGATTCTATCAATTAACCCAAACCCCTTTTCCCTGTTATTTTGAATATCCACCAAAAGCAGCTCTGGGAATTTACCATTAATTAGACAATAAAGATTTAAACTTTCAATAGCATTTTCACTACTAACGAATCTGTATTCCGAGGCAATTTTGTAAGTTTTGAAAATTCCTTCTGCTATCCAATTATCAGTAACATTATCATCAATTACCATTATACATTTTGGAATTCCCATAGTTACCATATTTATTTAATTAATAAAAATGGTTGTTATAGAAACATCAATCAATACTATAAATAGACTATTTCATATACTTATTTTAGAGTATTTTAAAGCAAAAAGGATATAATCCTACTAAATCTCAACAATTAACAAACTCATTTTTGCTTATTTAAAGAAGGAGTATCTTGACGGAACCTAAGCGCCAGCCCCAGATTAAAAATGAAGCCGTCTTTGGTTTTATGTAAAATCGGGTGTCCTATTCTCTGACTATTTTTGTTATAAACTTCATATTTCCTGCAAAGAGAATGGCCAAACTCTCCATAAACAACAATATGTTTTCTAAAATAGAAGTTGGCAAAAAGCTTTAATTGCATTTGCCCCCAGAATTTATCGCCATTTCTTACATATGCATACTCTTCGCTATCGTGGAGCCTATAACTAGCCGTAAGACATTGATAAGAAATCCCGGAATAAAATTTTGAACTTGCCTTATACTCAATAATCATATAACCTGGCAAAACACCAAAAATATTTATCCTTGGTGAAGGTTTCCACTCCAATCCAAGTAAAGGCATAAAAAAGTTACCGAAAAATTCTTTGTTATAATAACTCCCAAATTTGAATTGCAGATCAGGACTTTTTACATATGTAAAAAGCAATAATCCCCCCTGTTGAAATGATCCTTGATTTATTCTTAATTGGTCTGAACTGATTTTGGGCAAAACAACAAAAAATGTTTTCCACCTGGCATTCTTCCAATACTTTAAATAGCCTAATTGAAGATTCAATGCATAAAGATCTTTGTTTCCATGAGAAGAACTAAACCTTAATTGATCAAATGTCCCACCCGCAAGTATTACATCTTTATTTTTTAAAGGAATGGGAATATTTAAATTCAAATAGTTCTCATTAACGCCAAGTTTATGATCATCATTGGTATATTGAACTGGAAGAAAGTTCTGATATTTCAAGTTAATTATATCAATATATGGCTGACTCAGGACATTTCCTGAATATATAAACAAAAAAAATAAAATATAGGTTGCTAACTTCATGACACCAATATTTAACTAAGTCGACACCTCAAGTTTGCTTAATAATTCTACCTGTTTCTTTACATCAACTTTCTCAAAAATATTTCTAACATGTTTGGCGACAGTCTTATCAGAAATAAACAAAAGCTCACCGATACTTTTGTAGGTAGCACCTTTGGCAATAAGGTTTATAATTTCAATTTCTCTTGTAGTAAGGTTGTACCTCTGGCAATTTATTTCAAATTTATTCTGGCTATCTACTTTAATAACATCTATGTCATTTCTTTTCTGCAGGTTTTTATAAGCAGTATTTATTAATGCAATTCTCTGCTTTTCAAAGTTCAATAAAATTGAATCTATTTTTGCAACAAGCTCCTCGACAAGGAATGGCTTTTGAACATAATCAACAGCCCCTAGTGAAAGCCCTTCGATCTTTGACTTTGAAGAATCTCTTGCTGTAAGAAAAATAAAAGGAATATGATTCAGATTACTTTGTTTCAATATGGATCTATATAGATCAAAACCATCTCCACCATCCATCATTACATCTGATATTATAAGATCTACATAAGTTACGGCCTGCAACCTATCAAATGCTTCCTTACCGTTAGTGGCAACTAATACATTATATTTTTCACTCAACTTTTTTGCCAGGTAATTAAGTAGTGCAATATTATCCTCAACGATAAAGATACTTGGCCTGTCTGCATTATATAGAACTTGTGGAACGTATAAAGCATCTACATTAAAATATACCTCTCCACATTCTATACTTATTGTCTCCCCTAAATGCTCCTGATGTAAGATTGGAATTTCAATAATCATTTTAGTTCCGGCAGCTATAGCCGGATTACTTTCTATTCTTATCACACCGCCAATACTTTCGACAATCTTCTTTACTATCGAAAGACCGATACCTATTCCCTGAATATTCTTATGACTTGAATTTATTTTAAAATAAGGTTCAAATATTTTTTCGTGAAGCTCAGGATGGATACCAATCCCAGTATCTCTAACAACAAACAAAAGATTTTCACCATCCTGCTTTAGAGTAACTTCTATTACACCATTTAAAGATGAAAACTTAATCGCATTTTCAACTAAATTATTTAGTACTCGATAGATCCCCTCGGGATCAGCTTTCACTATTAGATTATCATCAATATAAGAAGAAAGAAAAATACTTTTTTTATTAGCATATGACCTATAGAGTTCTATATTATTTTTAAGTACCTCACTAACATTACAAATCTGATCATTAAAATAAATATCATCTCCTCGCTTGATCTTCTCCAGGTCAAAGAAATTATTAATATCTCTGGTTAATTTTTCAATACTTCTTTTAATAATTAATAATTCTTCAGCCTCTCCATACTTGCTTATATATTCCTCAAGATAATTCCTTATAAGCGTAATAGGCGTTTTAGATTCATGAGCAAGGTTGATAAATGTATTTGTTCTTCTTTCATTAGCAATTTCAAGCTCTCTTGTTCTTTCTATTACTTTTAATGTTAAATTGTAATTTAACTCCTGAAGCATCTTTTGGGAATCTAACAACATGTAATATTCTGCTCGCGATTGTTTGATTGATTTCCTGATAAAAAGAACAGTCATCACAAGAAGCCCGAGATTAGTAGATATTACTTCTGCAACCTGGCTTCCATTATGAAATTTCAATATTGGTAACAACAAATGATTTATATCAATTTCAAAAAATGCAATAATCGGAAGGGTTAACCAAAAACTAAACCCCAAAAGCACTCCTATCATTTCCTCCTTACTACTCTCATCGGTGCATGACTGATATTTTTCTTTAAATGATTTAGCTAAAGAAAATAACATAACAATAACATATATAAATGGAATTATCACTACTAGTCTCCTTGACATTTCAAGATCGCCGGTATATATGTATGGAAACAGAAATAAAAAAATAAATGGTAAGACTATAAATATCATTGATCCTTGAAAAGCATAGAATCTCAGTTTCGCCAAATCCAGTACTTTATATATATAAAAAATAAAATATAAGGACATTACCAAAGCAACGATATAAGCAATAATATTCTGAATTGTAATCGGAATATCAATTTTGTTATCTGGGAACAATGCTCCAACTATGTTATATTGAATTAAAAGGAAAAGAAGGATCAGATAATACAGCCGGCTTTTATCTGACGGCCTTGACAAAAAATATATACCCTGATAGAAAAAGAAAACCAGTTCAAATAAAGAGATTAAAAAAGTTATTATATGAATTTGCGTTCCAAATACAACCATTCCTGTTATGTTAGAATATTAATCATTATTTATTCTGAATAAAAATAATTGATGCGGTAAGTGTAGTTCATTAAACAATTCAAAACCCATGTTTTTATAAAACTTTACATTTTCTTCCATCGAGGTTTCTAAATAGATTGGCTTCTTCAATATCTTTGCTTCATTTATTATATCTATAATCAATGAGCTGCCTATTCCTTTTCTCTGAAAATCCGGATGAACACCAATAAACCTCAAATAAAAAATAGACTGTTTGGGATAATTACTTTTAACCTTAGATTCTCTGGACAGAACTTTTAGAAGCCTTTCCGGGCCTATGCAAGAGAATGCTAATCTAAGGTCATTCACTATAGACTTCAATGAAACCTTCTCTTGCTCCGGAAATAATATAAGAGCGCAGGCATTGCGATCTTTTGACAGATATACTGTTCCATTTTGAAAACAGCTTTCAAAACAATATTCCATCAGCTTTCGGATTCTTTCCTTCCTCTGCCCATCCTGTTTTATAACATAATTAACGCTTTTATTCTGGTCAAATGATGCGGTTAATATATCCACCACAAGAGACTTATCTTCAATCTTAGCTATTATCATAAAATTTATCTTGTATGAATATTAAGAAAAATATTTTATAACTTATTGAAAACTTGGATAGACAAATCTAAAATTACTCATCGATATCTTCAAACTTTTTAATACAAAATTCATTAACAATCATAATACAAGACTATATCTTGTAGTCATTTACCTCGAATCAACAGTTTTAAACTATCCTCAATAAAATATTCTAGGGCTTTAGCGCAGTATATATGATTTATGAAAACTAAAGAATCTTGCAGACCATATCATATGTTAATCAAATGAAAAAGATATCCCGCTACAGCTCCTCCTAAAATAATCCAGGTAGCATTGAGTTTCTTGAATCCAAATACTACAATCAGAGAAGCAATAGCAATAATCCATCCATTGAAGTCAATGAGAATATTTCTACCAAGCTGAAAGGTAACCGCCAGCATCACTCCAATAGCCCCAATATTCACACCATCCAGGAAATATCCCATTATCCTGGATCTTCTCAATTTTGGAACAAAAGGATTTAATACAAGAACAAAGAAAAATGAAGGAAGAAAAATTCCTACAGTAGCAATAATAGCTCCAGGTAAACTATTCATTTGATATCCGATAAATGTAGCGGTTGTAAACAAAGGGCCGGGAGTAAATTGTCCAAGGGCTACAGCATCCAGTAATTGTTCCTGAGTCAGCCAACCTGTCTTATCTACAAATTCTGCTTGAAGGTAAGCTACCAGCACATATCCACTGCCAAACAGTGTTCCTCCGATTTTTATAAAAATCCAGAATAACTCTGCAGGAGTGATATTTTTTTCTACAGGTATAGCAGAAAGGACAAATGGACTAAAAGAAGAGAGTCCTTGGGGCGTTACCCACTCTCTTCCCGAGAACCAAATAACAGCGAGAATGCCCGCACATAATAATGCATATATTTCATTAATACCTGCCATTGAAGCTATGATTACTCCAGTTCCAATAAGACCAAGTTGCCAGTTTTTTAAAGCTGTTTTTCCGAGTTTAAAGATCGCATTAATGATGATTGCTATAACAGCAGGTTTAATACCATAGAGAAAAGGTTTAACCTCTGGTATACTCCCATAATCTGTGTAAAGCCAGGCAAATACACCCATTATAAGAGCTGCAGGAAAAATGAAACATATTCCCCCAAGAAACAAGCCTGGCAAGCCAGCTCGCTCGTGACCACAATGCATGCTCATTTCAGTTGAGTTTGGGCCAGGAATCAGATTGGTTGCACCTATGAGATCAAGAAAATGCTCTCTGCTCATCCATTTTCTTTTGTTTACGATTTCTTCTTCCATCATCGCAATATGTGCAGCTGGCCCTCCAAACCCTATAAAACCTAACTTCAGAAACACATAACAAACTTCCTTTAATCTCGTTGACTTCATTTTCAAAAGATACTAAAACTTTGTTAAAGATTTTTCAGATCTAATAATCTCAATAATTGAGGATCACTTTTCTCAATATTTATCCATATTCTTTATATTTTTTAAATCACTACATATTAGTAGTTTATTTCACACAAAAAATTCTAGGGTAAAGGAGATAAGGATATGCATCAGAACCATCATAAATCTATCTCCAGAATATACATTATACTCAGGATAGATTTAGCACACAACAAACAATTCGACCAATCCAGATATTTGGTTGAAAAGAAAAACTATATTAACTTAATTGAATGGCCAAAAGAAAAATTTAAAAAATTTAGTTAACAACGGCTATTACGGAAATACCCTTAACATCGAAAGTTAATTAAATGTCACACAATTTTTATCCCTAAGATTTCTGCGATAACTCTGTCAACAGAAATCATTTTATAAATATTTGGGTAAACAACTGTTTACATCATGCAAACTTAACAATACAATCTGACAACAAGTCTTGTAACCCACACCTACTCACTTTCGTTTGAAAAGATTAAATTCTAGTCCATCCACTTAAAAATTTATGGTAAGTATTAAAAACCCATTGCGTAAGGCTGGGGCTGTAATTCTTTTGGGTCTGATCTCTTCAAAAGGTATAGCACAGTCCGATTCCTTAAACACAGTATCCCCTCCTATTGAAACCATTTCCAATATTGAACAAGCTGATATTTCATTTCTTTCACTGGAAGATCTTATGAATGTTAATGTGACTACAGGATCTCTTGTAAAAACAAAACAATTTGCAACACCTGTTAGCGTCACTTTAATAACTGAAGCAGATATCAAAATAAGTGGGGCAAGAAACTTACTTGACTTGATGGAAGTATATGTACCTGGTTTTTTCTGGATGGATCATCCATCAGAGTCAGTTAAAACCGGTATGCGTGGTATTACATCAGATAGGAACCTTAAGATGCTATTACTTGTGAATGGAGTCATTGTAAATGACAGAGGTCATAAGGGAGCATTTTCAGAACTTACAAACTGGGATTTGAATGACATTGATAAAATTGAGATAATAAGAGGTCCGGGATCCGTAACATACGGCCCAGGAGCTATCCAAGGGGTAATCAGCATTACAACCAAGAGAGCTGCAAATGGAAATTCTACCACAGTAAATGCGAACTATGTAGGTGCTTATAATTCTAAAGGAATAAGCATACATCAGAATTTAGATGCAGGAAAGGTAAAAGTAACTTTATATGGCAGCATACAAGGTACAGAAGGCGCTGAAAATAAACTTTTCAAAGTTAATGACACTAAAAAATATGGCTATATAGGTGAAGTCCCGGGAACAATAACACCGAATCGCTATATGGCTGATGGAAATGCTCCACAATTGAAATTATTCGCTGATTTTGATCTTTCAAAAGGCTTTAAAATTTACACCAGATATAATCAGGTAACGAACAACTCAAACTTCTATGAGATGTACAAGCCCTTATCAGCTGTGAACCCCAAAGCAACATATAACGGAACGCCAACACAAAGTTTGTTATTGAAAAATCAGCAATATTTTGCAATGCTTGAAAAAAAGATTGACTTCAATAAAAACTTCAGTCTGAATACTAACCTTATTTATGATAATGAAAATAATGTTAGTTATAGATTTCAGGCTCCTGCATATACTGCAAAAACATCCGATTCTGTAGATATGAGATTTGTTAAATCTGTTATAGATCTTGACAACTTGCGTCATGCAAATTATTCATATTCTGAGGAACAGATTACAGGAAGAGTTGTCGGTTACTATCATAGTAATAATGAAAAGTTCCAGGCTGCGCTAGGTGGAGATATCGTAAAGAATACCTGGAGAGCACCTTGGGGACAAAATGACAATATGCTCAGAATGGGTGACCAGAAAAACATTCTAAGTGATTCACTGTCTTCAGGAGCAATTGGCCCTGATGCCTTAGCTACTGCAGGATGGATCAAAGCAAAAGACGGTATTTATGTAGGAAATGGTTGGTCGACAACAACAGTCTCTATGTATGGGGAAGCAAAATACAGTTTTTCACCATTGCTTACTATTATTGGTTCCAATAGAATAGACAAAGATACTTATTCAAAATGGTTATTCTCGCCACGAATCGCATTCATCAGTGAATTGAACAGCAAACATAATATCAGACTAGTATTCCTGCAATCAAACAGAATGAATACTGCCTCTCAGATGTTATTGCAGCATATGGCAGGAGTTCAGTCAAGGCCTGAAAAGCTAAAAGGAACAGAACTGATTTATACCTACATTCATAATTCTAAGTTAATAGGTGATTTAAGTGCCTTCTATAGCGAGAACGAAGTATTAAGCTGGTCTTCAAACCTTAAAAGTGTGTTAAATACAGGCAAATCTAATACTGGTGGACTTGAAGCTTCGATTGGTTATACTGCTAAAAATGTTAAAGTTTCGATCAACCACAGCTATGTAAAACTATTTGGATGGGACATGTCGTCTGAAGTGACTGCCAGCGGTATCAGTTATGCTGATTTTAGGCAACCTGTAACATATACTGATGCCAACAAAAAAACTCAGACAGTCTACATTAATGGAGTTGGAAATAACTTAAGCAACTATGCTAACAATATTACCAAAGTCATTG
This sequence comes from Sporocytophaga myxococcoides DSM 11118, assembly GCF_000426725.1. Lineage (NCBI taxonomy): Bacteria > Pseudomonadati > Bacteroidota > Cytophagia > Cytophagales > Cytophagaceae > Sporocytophaga > Sporocytophaga myxococcoides. The sequence goes on from NZ_AUFX01000010.1 coordinate 172,364, forward strand.
TGAACTATTCATGCTTTAAAGATAGATTAACCATTCATGCAGATTCAAGAATACTCTGGGGATATGCAGGTATGAAAGATGGTCTGAAGGCATACGAAAATGCATTTGATACTGTAAGTGCTCCGATAAAAACGGAGATAACGAAACTGATAAGTGATCTGAAATCAAGAGATATGTATGGTGTTGACATCAAAGTAAATTTGTCAGTATCTTATAAAATCACCCCTCAAATTTCAGTAATGGTATTTGCAAATAATATTTTCAGCTCAGATAAGACAAGACGTTACTTCTATGATTCAGGACTTGTATCTGCTACAGCGCCTAGTAAAATTGGATATGTCGCTGAACCAAGATTTTTAGGAGCAAGAATGTCATATAAATTTTAAAAATTATAAAAGATCAAAATAAGGCTATCAGGGCAACCTGATAGCCTTTTTTATTACTATGAAAGTATATACAATATTTATTAATATTTTGGAGTAAGGTTTTCAACCTTTCTAGACACACTATCAGCCTTTCTTATTAATGATGAAGGCTCTCTGGTTTCTGGAAGATTGTCTTTCTGGTATTTTTCTATCTGTTCAAGAGTCAGGAGTACTTTTAGGACAATTAGACGATCTTCAATCGTTGATGAAAGCTTTGAAAGATCATCCTGCAAACCTGTATGTTTGGAAATAATATGTTTATATTTTTCTTCATTATGAGTGAGAAAATGTTCAATCTTCTTTCTCAGAATACTGTCATTAATTGTTTTTACATATGAATTGGCATCTCTGTAATATTCCTGAGACTTACTATCATATTCATCAAAACGATTTATATAAATCTGATGCCCTTCATTGAACTCATTCCTGCTATCCTCTAGTTTTCTTAATTCAGGATTCTTTTCCATCAATTCCTGATATAACTCACTAACAAGATTTGTTCCCTTTCTTGATTTAAAACTACTAACATCCAATTCATCTGAATTCTGTAGTGCTTTAGGCGTATCTTTCTTTGCCTCAAACTTATCTTCTCTGTTTTCTTCACATGAGAAAAATAGTACTACTAAAAAAATAAAACAATACTTCGATTTTAACATAAAAGACTTTTAAAATTTCAACAAAAATGATATTCTAAAAATTATATATATAATTCTTACCAGCTAATCAAAGGCCAGATAATACCTTTAAGAAACCAGACATGAAATAATACAGGGAATGGTAATATTAGTCCTGCAAACACCCAACTTCTGGCTACAATCTTATTCTTTAATATGCCACTATACTCCAGCTTCCTTTCAATTATGATAAGGATCCCTTGAATAAAAAAATATAACAAGGGCAGCCCATATCCTGCCTTTACAGGAACGCTTATTGCAACCTCATGCAACAGACCGGAAAAAACAAAAGCTGTTACTGTGGCTGCTTTCTCACCTATTTTTGGCTTAAGCGGACGATACAATGCTATCGCTGTCATTTCTGAGAAAGCGAGATTCCAACGCTTTCCCCAAAACTCAGCAAGGCTTACAGACCGCATGGGCTCTTTGAATAGAGCCCTTGTAGCAGCACCTTTTGACCTCCAAAATCCTGCGCTTATATTCAATATTCCGAAATGAAGAATAAGACTTAATCCAATAAGTGCAAGAGCCGTAGAAAATATCTGAAAGAATGTTTCTGTTAAATTTGTATATATATAACCAGATAAAATAATTAAGCAAGATCCGGCGGTTATTCTCTTTACACCAAATTTAACCAGTTCATCCACTCCTTGCAGAGGCTTCGCACCAAGGGTCTCAAAAAGGTTTGGTCTCATACCAAACCAACCTGCAACAAAAGATATCCATTGAATAAAAGTAAGTTTGCTTTCTCTTCCTTTATAATATTCAACTGAAACAACAGTCTTCATTCCAAATAAAGTAACAAGAATGATACATAACATCCTTAATACTGGAGGAAATGATTCAGTTAACCTCTCAGTCAAAAACATTCCTACTGCAAGTAGAAACCATGCTACACAAACAGATAGTTTATAATTGGAGGATTTAGAAACAACATACCCTAACAAGACTGTAATGACAAGTATTGCCGCAACTGATAGTAAGTCATTAAGATAGACTGAGGGGATCATATTAATGACTAAGAAATATTTGAATAAAAAACCCAAAGATAACTGATTGCAAAGAAGACAAACATTGCTACGAGCCCAACTTCTCCCCAAAAGTAAATCCAGCCTTTAGGAGCTGAAGTTCTGTCAAAATAAAAGAACTGAATCATTATTCTTGCAGCCCAGTAGAGTCCGATAAACAAGCTAACAACGGCAGCCAAAAGAGATTGATCTGTAAGAGCTTCAGGAGCAAGAAGAGACAATAACCCGAAAGATAGATTAGTCATCATAATATAACCTGCATAGGTCCAGAACATTTGCCTGATGAGCGGAGCAACCTGAGAGAGTTCTTTTTTCCAGTTAAGCAACTTCGGTATTAAAAGGCTTCCAGCAACAAGAATGATCTGTAATAAGCCTGCAAGTTTAATCAGATATTGTAGTGTATTCATCTCGTTCCGTAAAGGTATGCAACTCATCAATCAGGACCAGTATACAATCTGCATCATAATTGTAAAAATGCTTACTACTGCCATCAAACTGATGATAAGAAAAGCTATAGCTTTACCTTTCTTATCTTCATGAGAAGTTGCAATCATTTCCATCAGCGTAAATAAAGTCTTTGTGCTTCTCCATGAAAAAACTATAAACAGTGCGGTAACGACCAGCAAACCGGCATATTTTGCAACGGTAATCTGATTGCATATCAATACGGAAATTAAAATAGAGATTACTCCTGAAGTACCTCCAGAAATAAGGGCTGTTTTGGCTTTGAGACCAATAAAAATAACTGAAATGATGCCACATAGAATAAGGAATACTCCATATGCGGCTAATAAATTCACAACTACCGGATTACACATATATCATTATCTTTTATACAAACTTAGGGGAAATTCAGGTCATCAACTTTATTACCACTTAAAAATTTTAACCGAAATTCATCAAACCTAAACCCGTGAAGGATAAACACTCTGATCCTTACCTACTATGGTCATTTCTCCTGATCAGCAATACGACAGAGCTACTCTCAAAAGGCTGTAAACAAATGCCAATGCATGTTACCTGTTACTTGAAATTATTCTACAACAAAAAATAAGATGACAATTTCAAAAATTTAATTCAATTAATCTAGCTCTATATCCATTATAACTTTTACAATATTATATTGAACAAATTCAATTGTCGGTTATATGATTTATTTCTTTTTAACAAAAACATACCATCATATTTATTTTTAAAAGCATTATAGCCTAATTTCGTACCTAGTTGGAAGCAATAGAATAAAGCTTAAAATACATATGAGAATTAAAGTACTTTTATCACTTTTCATTCAGTTGGTTATCTTGAAAAGTGTTTTTTCCTCCGATTTGCCACCCGGATTTATTGAACAGGAAATTGCCACAGGTCTTAATCCTGTTTCTATTACCAAAGGGCTTAACAACATTATTTACATCACTGAAAAGAATGGTAAAGTAAGAGTGGTACAAAATGATTTATTATTGGAAAGTCCTCTATTAGACATACAAGTAAACGATTTTAATGAAAGAGGTCTCATAAGCATTGCCCTTCATCCTAACTTTTTCAACAATGGATATTACTATGCTTATTACTGTCCGAAAAACAGGAACAAAAACAGAGTTGTGCGTTTTACCTCCACTAATAATGGTAGATCAACCCTTCCCGGAAGTGAAGTACTTTTGATAGAATTGGATACTCTTGTAGGTGGTATCCATAATGGAGGTTGCCTTAAATTCGGATCAGATGGAAAGCTATACATAGGCACCGGAGAAGGTGGTGTTTCTACTAACTCCAAATTGCTAACCAACACATTAGGTAAAATCCTAAGGATTAATGATGACGGCTCCATTCCAACAGACAATCCATTCTATAATGACGCATCCGTAACAGGTATAAATAAATCTATTTATGCTTATGGTTTAAGAAATCCTTTTGCATTCGAATTTGATGCTCTAGGTCAGCTTTACACTACGGATGTAGGAGGCAGCACTGCGGAAGAAATCAATAAGATATTACCTGGTAAATTTTACGGATGGCCTGACAGAGAAGGTAATTCAGGTAGTACAAGTATTGCTAATTATCAGGGACCAGAATATTTCTATACGCACGAAGCTGGTGCCTGTGCAATTATCGGATGTTCCTTTTACAATCCTCTCAACAAAACATTTCCAGCAGAATATACAGGTCAGATATTCTTTGGAGATTACTGTACTGAAAAAATATACTCATGGAATCCTGTTACCAAAATAAGAACAGACTTTGCAACAGGTGCGAATCGTCCTCTATGGTATCTTTTCGCTGATAATGGCGATATGTATTATGTTGAAAGAAACGGTTCAGACGGCGGATCTGCGGGCTCTAACACAGTTAGTTATGATGGAAAATTATGGAAGATAAAATATACTAATTCAGATGAAGTATTTATTAACCAAAATCCTCAAAACAGCAGTCTTGTAGTTGGAGAAAATACTTTATTTTCCATCACTGCTTATAGCAATCTTCAACCACTTTCTTATCAATGGTATAAAAATGGAGTACTCATTGAAGGAGCTACAAACGATACTTTACTTGTACAATCCGTAATAATTTCTGACAATAATGCAAAATTTAAATGTGTCGTTTCTAATAGCGTTTCAAGCATCACTTCCACCGAGGCTATTCTTGCAGTGATCCAGAACACACGACCTGTTCCGGTGATATCGTCTCCTCTAGCCACTTTCAAATACAAAGCAAATGATGTATTAAAAATTTCAGGCACAGCTACTGATGCTGAAGATGGGGCATTATCCGGTACTTCGCTTTCCTTCTGGGTAGATCTTCATCATGATGTTCATACTCACCCTGCCCTGGCACCAACAGCCGGAACCAGCCTGCCAATCAGCTTCACAGTTCCAAACAATGGAGAAACCTCTCCTCATGTATTCTTCCGGGTATATTTAAAGGCTACAGATTCAAAAGGATTTTCATCAACTACTTATGTAGATATCTATCCTCAGTTGGTGGGCATTAAAGTGAACTCTAATGTTCCGGAAGCTAAAATCAATTATGATGGAACATATCACCTGGTAGGAGAAACAGTATATTCTGTAAAAGGTATTATAAGAAGCCTGGAAGCGCCTTTGGTAATATCGACAAACAACAAGATGTGTGTCTTCACAGGATGGTCAGATGGAGAAACTTCCAAGCTCATTACATTTGCCACTCCCAATACAGATGTAAACTTATACGCTTCTTATGATTGCGATGAAGTGAGCTATACCGGAGATGGACTAACGGCAACTTACTCCGATGTGGCTTCCGTTACTACCCAAACAAATGGTATCAGACTTAAAAGACTTGATCCTGAAATCAACTTCAACTGGCAATATGATTCCCCTGATATGGGAACAATTGATGATAACAACTTTAAAGCTGCATGGGATGGATATATTGATATACCAGTTGCAGGTACGTATACATTTTACCTAAAATCTTTCTATAATGATAATTGTAATTTATCTATAGATAACCAGGCTGTAATCAATAAAACTTCAGGTGCTTATACTGGGGTTGAATATTTTATTGAGAAGTCAGGCAATATCACTTTCAACACCGCGGGTAAGAAAAAGATTAAAGTCACATTTGAAGAGACTGATTGGGTGGCAGCTATTGAATTAAGGTGGGAAGGTCCTTCAATTAGCAAGCAAATCGTCCCGCAAAAAAACCTCTTTACAAACATCAATCTATCCTCAGGAGATGGGCTTACAGGTTCATATCTTGGTGACTTAGCTGTACTTGCTGGTGTAACTCCAAAATACATCCACACAGATACTCAAATTGATTTCAATTGGGCAGAAGGCTCCCCCAATGCAAGCTTATTGGGTAATGACCTTTATACGATTAGCTGGAAAGGCTATTTAAGACCTCCTTTAGATGACAATTATACATTTACTGCAACTGGTGATGATGGATTTATGTTGTTAATAGATAATGATACTATCATTAATCAGTGGCATGATGGAATAATTGAAAACAAAGAAAAAACTGTTCATTTAAATGGGAGAACTTTTTATCCTTTCGAATTCAGATATTATGAAAACGGTGGCGATGCTAATATTAAACTACAATGGGCATCTTCATTGATAAATCAAACAGGGTTAGAAAAAAAATATCTATATACAAGCATTCCGGCGGTTACTTCAAATACTGAAACAGTATCTGAAAATACTTTAAATTATAAGCTTGCCAGAGATGGATCCGGAATAAGGCTATTAACTCAATCTAATTCAATTGAAAAGTTTGACATCTATAATATAAGCGGTAAAAGAATAGTTTCAGGAACAAATGAAATTCAAAATCAATGGATCGATATAAATAACTATTCAGATGGGTTATACATTATTCAGATTCTTGATAAAGGAAAACCGGTAATAATCAAGTTCATAAAATAAATTTCATTTCTTTCACAAAGCCTAATACATAAAAAAGACTGTCAGAAAATTCTGACAGTCTTTTTTTATAGTAGGCAAAAGAAAATCTTTTACCTCTGTACAACAATCTTTTTCTTTATCACTTTCTGGTTTGTGACCCCATAGACAATATATGCTCCGTCTTCTAGATATTCGCTGATTTTATTAAAATCCAGAGTTAATTCACCATTATAGGCAATTTCTTTACCTTGAAAATCATAGAGCTTTAAAGATAACAAAATTTCCTCCTGCACACTTGCTAGGCTTTCCTCAGATTTAGCCGATAATGCACTGAAGGCAGCTTCTTCTATTGCAGCAGAAGGGCAACCTCCTACCTTCAAAATTTTATCATATTGCTTGTACCAAGGACTTACAGAATAGTTAACTCCTGCACTGATACTGACAGATGATATGTTTGCTGAATAGGTTATATACACTTTACTTTTATCTAAAGGATCTACCTCTATAGTTGCCTGAGCATTGGTCCACCAACTTATATTGGTAAATGTGGCTTCCGGAGATAGCACAAACAAATATCTTTGCCCTGCAACCAGGCAAGAAGGGCCGTTAATTCCAGTAGTTAATATATTTTCAACCTTCACCGAAACTATAGAAGAAGTTGTTTTTCCTCCAAGATTATCGGTCGCCACAGCTGTCAGACTGTATGTACCTGCTGCAGCTCCAGTAATTGTAAAAGTATAAGGTGCTGTATTATCAGACCCCAATAACAATGATCCATTGTAAAATGCCACTCCTGAAATAGTACCATCTGCATCTGAAGCATTTGCTGTAATAGTGACATTTGCGGGAGCATTAAACGAAGCATTATTAAGCGGACTGGTAATTGAAACAGAAGGGTTCTGATTAACTGCTGGAACAACTGTTACTGTTACCGTATCAGTCCCTACTCCTCCATTATTATCTTTGACATTCGCAACAATTTTGTAAATGCCTGCTGCTACATTGGCCCAGCTGGCACTATATGGACTGGTAACATCCAATACAGATGCTCCTGCGCCAACAAATGAAACTTCACTTATCGTGCCGTCTGCATCAGTTGCTGTAGCTGCGACACTGATATTGGCAGGTGCTGTAAATACTGCATTGTTTGCAGGAGAAGTAATCTTTACTACAGGTTTTTGATTAACTGCAGGGACAACTGTTACCGTTACCGTATCAGTTCCCACTCCTCCGTTATTATCTTTAACATTCGCAACAACTTTGTAAGTACCGGCTGCTACATTGGTCCAGCTAGCACTATATGGACTGGTAACGTCTGACACCGATGACCCAACACCAACAAATGAAACTTCACTTATAGTTCCGTCTGCATCAGTTGCTGTAGCTGTGACACTAATAGTAGCAGGTGCTGTAAATACTGCATTGTTTACAGGAGAGGTGATCTTTACAACCGGACGTTGATTAATTGCAGGAACCACTGTTACAGTTACAGTATCAGTCCCTACTCCTCCATTATTATCTTTAGCATTCGCAACAATTTTGTAAGTACCGGCTGCTACATTGGTCCAGCTAGCACTATATGGACTGGTAACGTCTGACACCGATGATCCGACGCCAACAAATGAAACTTCGCTTATAGCTCCGTCTGCATCAGTTGCAGTAGCTGTGACGCTGATATTGGCAGGTGCAGTAAATACTGCATTGTTTGTAGGAGAAGTAATCTTTACCACAGGGTTTTGATTAACTGCAGGAACAACCGTTACCGTTACTGTATCAGTTCCCACTCCTCCGTTATTATCTTTAACATTCGCTACAATTTTATAAGTACCTGCTGCTATGTTATTCCAGCTAGCGCTATATGGACTGGTAACATCTGACACCGATGATCCAATGCCTACAAATGAAACTTCACTTATCGTCCCATCGGCATCCGTTGCGACAGCTGTGGCATTTATACTGGCAGGTGCTATAAATACAGCATTGTTAAGAGGAGACGTGATTTTAACAACAGGCTTCTGATTAACCTGACTCATAGGTATAGTACCTGATATGAAATATTCACCTAGAGAGGAATAATCAGAATATCCAGTAGTTAAAGGATCTCCTTGCCCTGTTCCATCAATATTCAAATAATAAGTTCCTGCAGAGAGGTTTATGTTAAATGAAGCATACAAACCATTTATTGCAGTGGGCCCTGTCTGACTACTTGGAGCAGAGGCTGTGGGATTGGAAGTAGCCAATGTTGTTCCCGAAGCATTTTTAAGAGTAGCAACTATATCAAGATTAGGATAAGACGGAGCTGGATTAATCGTTAAAGTAACAGTACCACCTGAGGTCGTAAATGAATAGATGTCGACATCTGTTCTCTGTGAAATAATGCCATAATTTTGAGCTTCCGCCACCACTCCAGACTGAGACACAAACAGTGCTTTAGCAGTAGCATTGGTATTGCCCGCCTCATCAGTTCTGAAACCGAATCCATTTCCTGTGCCAGAGATAATGGTTATATCATCCTGAGTTTGATTAGCATTTGCATATTCTCCACGACTCCACTGAACTAGCCCCTTAGAGTAACCAACCCCCATGATTGGGGCCCAGATTCCCTGTCCGGAATAGTAATCTTCTTTGGGTGAGGTTCTACCATCATGAGATAGGCCTAAAGTATGTCCGATTTCATGAGAACCGGCCTCACCACCACCTTTAGTGCCGCTATTGAAAACCCAGCAAGGTGTATCATCTGTCCATCTGAAAGAATTAACATATGCAACGCCACCAGCACCAGGAGAAGCAGTGTTTGTAGGAGTAAAAATACATCTGATCCTTCTACCTTTAGGGGCAGCGTTAAACACAGCTTCATTCGTAGTAATATTTATATTAAAAGCTCTGTAATCTTCACTGATCATTTTCCAGATATTAGTCACTTCAGTTTCTGAAAAATTGCCAGGCAAGGCATTGATAGTATTCCCACCGTTCCATCTTGTTCCCGTTACAACTTGTCCGTCAAAGTCCAGATAGGCAACGGCAACAGCTCCAGCCAAACTTTGAAGATTATACACTGCTGATCCGGAAGGCGGAGCTTGGACAGGTAAAGCCCTTTTTTCAGCATTTAAAGATTTATTAAAATCGATGCATATAACTTTATTAATATCTTCCTCTTCAACAAATACATTTCCTTTTTGAGAGAAATACCTGAATGCCTTTCTATCAGAAGGAATTACTACATAGCCATTCAATTTCCCATCAGCAATAGAAAAGGTTACTGATGAAGCCTCTTTATCCTGAACTTCTCCAATGATGACTTCTTCACCATCAACAGTTTTTTTAATATTAATCTGAGCCGAAACCGAATCTTTTGTAACAGGGATGGTACACTTCTTTATCTTGCGGGTTTTAATCTGGTTCTCGGAAAGATGTACGGCGTTATAAAAATCATCCACACTTCCGATATTAACTGGAGGAGCCGTAATATCCTGGGCATGAATACTTGTGAAAACAAAAAAAGATAAAAGAACACTCATAAGTAATTTATTCTTTATATCCCTATAATAACTCCTAATAATTTGTTGACTAGATTTTGCGTGTTTCTGTTTCATCATATTTTTTAGGTTAGCTTAAAACTGGTTTATAGAAATTGAAAATAAGTCTATACTACCTTCCCCGGTCTTTAATATCATTAGGGATGCATTAATAATTCTTTATCAGGCTATCCAGTTTTAACTGAATACGCTGACTTTAATCCGATAAATACTTTAGTAACCTAGACGTATTCAGAGCTTATAAAATTTAAGCTCATAACTTTCTTAAATATGGCGCAAGTAAAAATTGCTCCTGCACCTGAAGCATACTCTTAATTGATTTGTCAGAAGAACTACGATCAAAATCTGACACAAGTATTAATGATGGACTACCTGCAAATGTGGTATTTATAAAATTATATCAAAATTTAAAAGATACCCTCGCAATTCATCTACGTCGAAAATGATTAATCAAAAGGCTGTACAATAAATTCTCAGCAAAATCAATCTTAATATCCGGAACCTTATGGGGCAATAAAATAAAGAATTTAGATTAAATATTACAAAAAAAAATATAAATAATTATAAACATGACTATTGGGATTATAGCCAATATTTAGATTCAAAAGAATCTCTAAAACTAGCCAGGATTAAAAAAACGGAGAAAACCAATAAGACATAAATAAAATGCCCCAAGGGGTTATACAATTGTCTTTATAACCTCCAATATTTATAGCGGTCTTTATATTCAAATGATTAAAAAAGATTTCACAATAAACATTCTTTTAAAGGGCAAGTCATAAAATGTAGAGACGCTATGGATAGCGTCTCTGCATTAATCCTCCAAATAAGAGCATTTGATGTTCTTTACATTTTTAATTCTCAATTCCAGAGATCATTAGAATAAATGCAAACTCCTGAGCTATTTCCTCATACACTTTAAATCTTCCGGTAGTGCCTCCATGTCCGGTTTCCATATTGGTCCTAAGGCACAACAAATTATTATCTGTCTTTAAATCTCTTAGTTTAGCGATCCATTTAGCCGGTTCCCAATATTGAACCTGTGAATCATGCAGACCTGTAGTAATAAGTATATTCGGATATGCTTTAGATTGAATATTATCATATGGCGAATAGGATAACATATATTTATACGATTCTTCATTTTTAGGATTGCCCCATTCATCAAACTCACCAGTAGTTAAAGGTATGGATTCATCAAGCATCGTACTGACCACATCCACAAAAGGTACCTGTGCCAATATACCTTTAAACAGATCAGGTCTTAGATTCATTACTGCTCCCATCAATAAACCTCCTGCGCTGCCTCCTTGTGCAAACAGTTTATCGGAACTTGTGTATCCTTGTCCGATAAGATGTTGAGCACAATTGATAAAATCAGTGAATGTATTTATCTTCTTAAACATTTTACCATCTTCGTACCAATTCCTTCCCATCTCCTGCCCTCCTCTGATATGAGCTATTGCAAAAACAAATCCACGATCAAGAAGGCTTAGTCTTTTTGAAGAAAACTCAGGATCAATGCTTATTCCATATGAACCATAACCATAAAGCAATGCAGGATTATTGCCATTCAAAGACAATCCTTTTTTATACACAACAGACATTGGAATTTTAGTTCCGTCATCAGCAACAGCCCACATTCTCTCTGTTTTATAATCTGAAGGATTATACCCTCCTACGACAGTCTCGCGTTTTTTGAGTACCTGTTCACCTGTTCGCATATTGAAGTCATATACAGTATTGGGAGTAGTTAATGAGGTATATCTAAACCTTAGCCATTCTGTATTTATTTCATAATTATCCCTTGTGAACATGGTATAAGCTGTTTCCTCCAAAGGAAGATATTTTTGCTTATTTGTTGCATGTTCTATGATACTGATATTCGTACTTGCATTGGATCTTTCACTTAGCACAAGAAAATTTTCAAACACATCAATATCTTCAAGCAATACATCCTTTCTGTGAGGAATTACTTCTTTCCAGAACTCTTTGGAAGTTTGCGTATCAGCAGTTTCCATAAGTCTGAAATTGGGAGCATTGAGGTTTGTAACAATATAGAATTTATCATGAAAATGTTCTATCTGATATTCCAATTCATCCTCTTTTACATTAAATTCTTTGAATTCGCCATTAGGAGTATTCGCATCCAAAATCTTGTAATAAGATGCAAGAGTGCTGGTTGAGCCAATGATCAGAAACTTTTTAGATTTGGCTTTCTCTATAGCAGTATAAAATGTTTCATCCTCTTCATGATAAATCAGCAAATCAGATGAAGGATCATTTCCCATAGTATGACGATAAATACGATCAGGCCTTAATGTCTCTTCATCTTTTTTAGAATAAAAAACTGTTTTATTATCATTGGCCCAGGCCACATATCCTTCAGTATTTGGAATCTCATGGCCCACATGCTTGCCAGTCGAAAGATCTAAAAAATAAATAGTATAGATCCTTCTGCTTACAGTATCTAATCCATAAGCAAGGATAGAATTATCTTCACTTACAGACAAACCAACTACATTATAATAATCATGACCCTTCGCCATAACATTAACATCCAACATCACTTCTTCCTGAGCATCGAGTGATCCTTTTTTTCTGCAATAAACAGGGTATTCTGCACCTTCTGTATATCTTACATAATACCAGAAACCATTTTTGAGAAAAGGAACACTTTCATCCTCCTGCTTGATCCTTCCTGTCATCTCCGCATAGAGCTTGCGCTGCAAATGCTCTGTAGGCTTCATAACATTATGAAAATAATCATTCTCAGCATTGAGATAATCAAAAACCTTTTTCGTTTGCTCATCTTGTTCTTCCGAATTTTTCTGCTCGTCGCTTAATCTCATCCAAAAGTAAGGATCATTTCTTGTACCAGCATCTGCAACAACTTGATAATCGATCTTCTCTGCTATAGGAGGTGTATTGCTATTCAACTTATTCATTGACATTTATAATCTCATTTAATTTTTAAACGGATAAATATCAACATTTAAGAAGTTAATTCATAATAAATTATATTGGCATTTAATCCAAAACCTTTTAGAACTCTGCGACCTGCCTCTCAGTCATTATAATATTCACCTACCTCTGCAAACCTGACTACTATTATTCCCAATTTTCCTGAAAAAGACGTAGATTATACACTAAACTTGCCTTTTAAAACTATAAGGCTTGTAGCGCTATCCTACAAACCTTTTTATGCCTATTTCAGATGCTCATAAACTATTCTTATCAAAATCTTTAGGTTTTCTTACATAGCTCTAATTTTCAGTATTAAAGGGCACAAAAACATAAAACACTCATTCACAATTACCAACATTTTTAGTCCTCCGCACGAGGACAAAATTTACATAGCGAAAAACACTGAGGTGTTCCCTTACGCTTATTTTATTGCTATATACCATCTAAACCCAAAACCCATGATGTCGTAAATAAAAAAACTATAATTGAGTTTTAGTAATTCTTCGAAATATTAAAAATATTAAATGTCCTCCGAAAATAGTTTCAAATCTAAGTACAACAAGCTTTTAATCTCCTCTATTTCTGCGACTATTATTTTAGCGTGTTTACTTATATTCACAATCTTTTCCATTAGAAAAAGTAGGGAGAATGCAGCATCATTATCAAAGGCTTCATTTAACCTTTCCCTATGTCAGGCATCATTCCGCGGTTTTATTATGAATGCCTGGACTGATACATCATTTGTACTGACAGGTACAAACAAAGATTTATCTGACTTCAGAGATAATGCAAAGTTATTTAATGAAGACATTTCAATACTAAAGGAAAACCTTAGCGGTAAAGATCTGGACACTTTAAAAAGTATAAAAGTTTCGTTTGATACCCTTACCTCAACCTTTTATAAAATCTCCGAATTGATTAAGGAACGTGGTTTTAAAAATCATGGGCTTGAAGGTAAAATGAGAGAAGCAGCTCATTTCCTTGAAAAAAATCCACACTCCGATAAAAGTCTTGTACTGGGTCTCAGAAAACATGAGAAAGACTTCTTTCTCAGAAAAGATAAGACCTATCTGACAAAATTTGATCAGACTGCTGCAAATCTTGAAAGCCAGCTATTCCTTGTTTCTGATTCTGCAGAAAAAGCATCTCTGATCAACAATTTAAATTCATACAAAAATATATTCGGTGATATTGTATCTATAGAAACCAAAATAGGATTGGATAGAAACCAGGGATACATAAGCAAAATCAATACATTAACAAGCGAGTCCATTCTTAAGCTTGACATTTTAAGAAATTCATTTGATAAGAAAAGCATCAGTCTTTCAGAAACAACAGTATTTGCAATACTAATCCTTACTTTAGGTTTGATTGCAGTAATATATTTGGCACTTAACAAATTCGTAAAACCTGCATTCGAACCGATTCAGGAAATACAATTCAGAGCTACTGAAATCAGCGAAGGTAACCTGTCTGTAAGGTTTGACGAATTCAGAAACAACAATGTGCTTAAAGATCTCATAGCAGGTCTTGAAAAGATCGTAACCCGGTTTAAAACCACGATGGACCAGGTAGAAGCTATAAGTTCCCGTAAAATATTATCAGAACTACCATTATCTTCAGATAAAGATGAAGTTGGCAAGACTGTCAATCTTATCATTAAGCAACTTAAAAATATTGATGATGATGAGCAGCAAAGAGCATGGCATAATGAAGGGCTAGCTATGTTTGCCAATCTTCTTAGAATTCATGTAAATGATGCTGATACTCTATTTGATCATTTCCTAAGGGAATTAGTTAAATATATAGATGCCAATCAAGGAGGTTTATTCATTATAGAAGAAGATGATGACACTACCAACTATATGCTAATGAAAGCCTGCTATGCATATGACAGAAAAAAATTCTTTAACAAAAGAATCAATCCTGGCGAAGGGCTTGCAGGTGTATGTTGGCAGGAAGGTGAAACAATATACATGTCTGAAATTCCGAGAGATTATATGTATATAACATCTGGAGTTGGAGGAGCATCTCCATCTAACGTAGTTATCGTGCCTGTAAAATTCAATGATAAAATATTCGGAGTAATTGAATTGGCTTCATTTAAAATAGTTCCAATCCACAAAATAAAATTTATTGAAGCCATAGCTGAAAGTTTCGGATCTACTGTTCACAATATGAAGACTGGCAACAGAACCCGTTCATTACTTGAACAGTCTCAAATTATGACTGAAGAACTAAGAGCTCAGGAAGAAGAAATGCGTCAGAATATGGAAGAGCTTCAGGCAACACAGGAAGAAATGGAAAGAACTGTTACCTCTCTGAAATCCATGACAAAAGAACTTGAAGTAAGAGAGAAGATATTCGGATTGACTACTATTCTGTCTGAGTCAGATAAGTATGGGACCATACTTGATATCAACACAAAATTCACTGAAGTATCTGGTTATTCAAAGGAAGAACTCATCGGAAAGCCGCACAACATTCTGAGAGATCCTGATATGCCAAAAGAACTCTTTAAACTTTTCTGGGATACTATTAAGGCTGGTAATACCTTTAAAGGGATACTGAAAAACAGAGGCAAAGGTGGGATTATTTATTGGGTGAATGCTACAATAGTTCCGTTAAAAGATGAAAATGGAAATATTGTAAAATACATAGGAGCTCGTTATCACATTGAAGATGAAAACTTTGCAATCCATATGTATAATAAACAGGCAAGCGCACTGGGGCATCCATTATTTAAAAAACAATCTGAATGATTAAATAAAATTTAATACTCCGGAGTTATTGCAATGTCGCGGTAATTTCGGAGTAGAAATTTTTATCAAGAAATATTACACAACATAAATCTCCTCTAGTCTCATTATATCTTCACTGCATTTTATCGAAATTTGTTCTTATTTAAGATGTTCCGATTGGGCCTGTGCTAAAGTGTTTGTATATTTAATAGCCAGGAAATGAAAAACAGGATAATCTTTACATTTATTATAATTTACTTTAGCAGTATAGCCTGTACTGCTGCTAAGACCCCTTCTTTAAGATTAAATTATATTACAGACGATTCTCTAAAATTTACTTTTTCCTCAGCTTCCAGCCTTTTTATAAAATCACCAGAAAAATTCAAGCCCGCTGATAATGCAGTAAATATCAGGCTAAAAGCAAATAAAGTATGGATTATCTTTCCAGCAGAAGATTTACCAGAGAATGGAATTTTACTTGTAAAAAATTCATTCTTAGACCACATCAAAGCCTATTTTATAAAAGATAATAATCTTATTGAATCAAAGGAATCAGGCAACCTTATGCCTTTCAGCTATAGAGATCAACCTGTAAACTTTCCCAACTTTTTTATTCCGAAAAACACAGAACTTATCTGCCTTGAAATACAAACTGCGGGGCCGATGAAAGTTCCTGTTCAGGTGTACTCATCAAAAGAATTTGTTACAAACGTTCAGCAAAACATATCTCTACACTTTCTTTACCTGGGCCTAATCATACTTACAATCACTTTGGCACTTGCCTCTTATGCCTTTCTGAAAGAAAGCTTATTCCTTCACTATGCACTTTCAATCAGTGCAACAGGGTTTATAACTTTGCTTAATTTTGGTTATGCATTTCAATACTTCTGGCCTGAAACGCCTTCTATAAACCAATATGGTTTTATATTCTATCTACTTACAATTTTCAATTTTCTATTCATTGAGAAACTATTGTTCTTAAAGAAGAATTCTCTCTGGCTCTTCTTCACTTTCAGGATATTTTATGTAGTAAATATAGTTGCATTTGCGCTTAATGCTTTTTTCAACACAGCGTTGATAAATGAAATAGTTTTCGCGGTATTCTGCCTCGGTGCTTTGTTGCCGCTATTTGCGGGAGTTTACTTACTGAAAAAATTAAGAAAAATTGAAAAGCATACAATAGGATTCTTTTTAACAGGCAGCATATCCTTCTTCATGGGAATACTGGTTTATGTCATTACGATGAATGGATTCATCCCTTTGAATGTTATTACAGACAACTCCATACAGATCGGATCTGCTATTGAAATCATCTTTTTTAACCTTGCGATATTAAGCAGACTTAAATTATTTAAACTTGAAAAAGATAGTATCGTAATTGAACAAAAGCATTTTCTTGAAACAGAAGTAATGTCAAGAACGCTTGAACTGAGAGAAAAGAATATTCTGATAGAGCTTAAAAACAAGGAACTGGAAGAACAACAGGAACAGCTCGAAAAAATAGTAGAGAAAAGAACCAGTCAGCTTATAAAACTTAACAAGGACCTTAACGATAGAAACTTCAGGCTTGAACAATTTGCCAATATTACAGCACACAATCTCCGCGGCCCGATTGCCACTTTGTTAGGGCTATGTGAGTTGTTCAATGAAAGCATCCCGGCAGATCCTCTGAATGCAAAAGTTATTCATAACATCAAAGAGTCATCAGTAAAGGTTGACGGTATTCTCAAAGATCTCGCATCATTGCTGGATCATCATAGAAATACCGATGCGATGATGGAAAAAGTCAAGTTTGAAAAAGTTTGTCTTGAAGTTATTGACCTTCTTGAAAATGAAATCAAAACAAGCGGAGCTGTTGTGAATTATGACTTTACCCAAACCGTTTTCACCCCTGCAATCCCGTCTTACCTGAAGAACATATTCTTTAACCTTATTCTCAATAGTATCAAATATTGCAGAAGGCATTGTATTCCGACTGTCAATATTAAATCATATACAGAAGGAGATTATCATTTCATTGAGTTTAGAGATAACGGAATAGGCGTGGATCTGGCGCTATATAAGGAAAAGATTTTTCAACCTTATCAACGATTTCATCTTGAAATTCCAGGTAAAGGACTAGGCTTGTTTATCACCAAAACTCAGATAGAAAGTATGGGTGGAAAAATATCTATTGAAAGCGAAATTGGAAAAGGAACTTCCTTTACTGTCGCCCTGCCTGCTTCAATAGATGCAGAATATCAGGAGGAGCTGTCTCTAAAAGAGACCAATTAAAGACAGACTCCGGTAAAATTCTATTTGTAGCTAATTTTATAAATCGTCCCTTTCACGTCATCAGATATATATAGCGCTCCGTCCGGTCCTTGAGCCACTCCACATGGTCTGTGCTTAGCGTCCCCAGGTGAATTGACCTCCTCAGTACCAGCAAAATTATCTGCGAATATTTCCCATGTTCCTGCAAGCTTGCCATCTTTAAATGGAACAAATGCTACAAAGTAACCTTTTTGTTTTAATGGTGCCCTGTTCCATGAACCATGAAATGCTATAAATGCACCGTTTTTATACTTGGCAGGGAACTGATCTCCTGTATAAAATAAAAGTCCATTAGGAGCCAAGTGTCCTGGAAATACTATAGCAGGATCAATTGCATCTTCTCCACTTGTTTTCTTTCCATCTCCTCCATACTCAGGTGCAAGTAATTTCTTTTTCTGAAACTGATCATAATAAATATATGGCCAGCCAGCGTTATCGCCTTGATTAATTGCATACATGGTTTCTGCAGGCAACTCAGCACTTTGTTTTTCATTAAATAGGTTAGGGAAAAGTTGAAACAACTGATCTCTGCCATGCTGCATAACAAACAATTGATTGTTCTGATTATTCCAATCAAGGCCGACAACATTCCTTAACCCAGTTGCATAACGAACACCTTCCGCATAACTCTGATTAGCCTTATCTGCTTTAAACTGCCATATACCACCAGCAGAATCAAGGATCGGACAAGGATTCATCCCTGGAGAGCCATTGACTCTATCCTTCTCTTGACAAGCATTAGAAGGTGCTCCTATGTTAACATAAATATTGCCGTTATTATCAAGCGTTATAGATTTGGACTCGTGCTGTCTTCTGGCAACCAGACCTTTTACAATTATCTCAGGGCTTTTCTGGTTGCTAACCTCTCCTTTTTCATTAAGCTTATACCTGTAAACTTCACTATTGGAAGAAGCATACAGGTAATCACCTTTGATTGCAATACCTGTACCTTTATAATCGCCAAAACCTGAAATTTTATCTGCTTTTCCGTCATTGTTTTTATCTTCAAGATATAACACTGCACCTTTGTCTGAAGGCCTGTCAAGTTTCACATAAACATTCCCTTGTTTGGACACGGCAATATGTCTGGATTTCCCGAGAT
The DNA here is from genome assembly GCF_000426725.1 of Sporocytophaga myxococcoides DSM 11118. Lineage (NCBI taxonomy): Bacteria > Pseudomonadati > Bacteroidota > Cytophagia > Cytophagales > Cytophagaceae > Sporocytophaga > Sporocytophaga myxococcoides. Next base: position 191,535 of record NZ_AUFX01000010.1, read on the forward strand.
TGTCAGCGACGATTGTTCCTTTGAAACCCTGTGGCAGGTTCAATCCTGTTTTGCCAGGGTCATCGATAAGTTTGGTCACAACAAACCCATTGGCAGAGTCAGGATTAAAAGACTGAGCATTACATTCCACCTTAAAATATAGGAAAACTAGTACTATCAAAATAACCTTTTGCATGGTCTTTAATTTATATAATGTTATTAATTAATAATTCTTATTTAACAAGATAGCCATAACACTCAATCACAGATTAGCTTGAATAAAACTTTTATATTGCCACTATTTTTTGCACCCTCCCTATTTGTCCATTTTCAAGACGAACCTTTATACACCGATGATGCTTAGGTGCACTTGTCAGTATATTTTTCACTACTCCCCTGGTTAAAATACCCGTCTTTTGATCTTTCTTCAAAACTATATCTACCAAAATTCCAGGTTTAATATTGGTCCTGATTTGATTTACCATTATATGAAAATTTTCTTTCTAAAATAAAAGATCTGAAAATGTTATGAAAATTAAATATGATCATAAATCATATTATAATTTTCAAAATAGATTAAATATATTGTGGGACAGTTCCATACAAGGATTAAATTCTTTTCAAAACCAAGTACAAAATGAGTTCTAAGACAATTACCGGCAACATCATTGACATTGAAGGCGGACGTGTTTATAAAGGCTTTATTAAGATATCAGAAGGGCGCATTGAGAATATAGGAGAATCGACTGAAGTTGTTGATAGCGTTTATATTCTTCCAGGTTTTGTTGATGCCCATGTTCATATAGAAAGCTCAATGCTGGTTCCATCTGAATTTGCAAGGCTTGCAGTGTTGCATGGTACAGTAGCTACAGTGTCCGATCCACACGAAATCGCCAATGTGTGCGGTATGGAAGGAGTTGAATTTATGGTGAATAATGGAAAACAAGTTCCCTTTAAATTTAATTTCGGTGCCCCTTCCTGTGTTCCTGCAACTACCTTTGAAACCGCAGGAGATGAAATCTCTGCAAAAGATATTGAAACACTTTTAAAAAAGCCTGAAATAAAATATCTGGCAGAGATGATGAACTGGCCTGGTGTACTATTTAATGATCCTGTTGTATATGAGAAAATCAATATTGCTAAAAAACTAGGAAAAGTTATAGACGGTCATGCTCCCGGACTTAAAGGAGAACAGGCAAAACAATACATAGCAGCAGGCATTTCTACAGACCACGAATGCTTTACAGCGGAAGAAGCTTTGGAAAAACTTAAGTATGGAATGAAAATACTTATAAGAGAAGGAAGTGCTGCCAAAAACTTTGAAGCTCTAATTGATCTTTTAAATGAGCATGAAGATTCTATAATGTTTTGTTCTGATGATAAACATCCGGACAACCTTGTAATTGGCCATATTGATGAGCTTGTAAAAAGAGCGCTCAGCAAAGGAATTGATCTCTATAAAGTTTTGAAAGCTGCCTGCATCAATCCGGTGAAGCACTATAAACTTGAAGTTGGCCTTTTGAAAACCGGAGATCCGGCAGACTTTATCATTATTGATAATCTTAAAGATTTTAATATTCTTAAAACCTTTATAAATGGTGAACTTGTAGCTGAAAATAAAAAGAGCTTCATAAAACAAATTCCTGTAACACCTATCAATAGGTTTAATACATCATTGAAGAAGGTTTCTGATTTTAAATTAGCATCTTCCACAGGAAAAACGAGAGTTATAGAAGCACTGGATGGCCAATTGATCACCCGATCCATTGAAATTGATCTGCCACTTGAAAATGGTTATGTGCAATCCACGCCAGAGAAAGACATATTAAAAATCACTGTTGTAAACAGATACAAAGAAGCAATTCCGGCAAAGGCATTCATCAAAGGATTCGGTTTAAAACAGGGAGCACTTGCTTCATCCATTGCTCACGATTCTCATAATATAGTGGCAGTTGGAGTGAATGACGAAGAAATTACAAAAGCGGTAAACGAAGTTATCAAGAACCAGGGTGGCATCTCTGCTGTATATGATGGAAAATTATACTCACTACCTCTCCCTGTCGGTGGTTTAATGTCTGCTGAAGATGGTTATGTCGTAGCAGACAAATACACAGAGCTAGACAAAATTTCCAAAGAAATGGGGAGTACACTTACTTCACCGTATATGACATTGTCCTTTATGGCTTTATTGGTGATACCATCTCTTAAACTCAGCGATCTTGGGCTATTTGATGGTGATAAGTTTGAGTTTGTTTAATAAGTTGAAAGTTAAAAGTTAAGCATTTGATTAGGCTTTATAAATTATTCTGTGTGCCTCTGTGTAATAGATTAAATTATACAGAGATTATTGGGATTAAGTATCCCTATTCTGCAAAATTTTTAATTTCAAATATCTACAATCCTGTCTTTAATTCCATATTCTCTGCTTAGCTCATTCATCTTCTCATAAAATGCTTTTCTATAATAATAAGGAAGCTCACTGGAGTTTTTAAAAAGCTTCTCATACTTTTCCTGCAACTCCGGAAATTGTTTTTTAATAGCGTTTAAAACAAGAGTTTTACTATCTCCTCTATCATCTCCCCAAAGAGTAATCGTCGCCGGCATGACATAGTCTGCACTTAAGTCTCTAAATGTTTTGAAAAAAAGATGGAGATTTTCTGATGTATCAGAAATATAGGGTATCAAAGGCATTAAGCTGATACCCGATAAAAAACCATTGTCCTTAATCGTCTTAAATGCTTCCAGTCTTTGGGATGGCAATGTGGCTCCAGGTTCAAAAATCTTTGCAATCTGATCATTCAATGTTGAAAAGGAAAACGAGATGATCGTCCCTCTATCTAATTTTGTACTAAGATCTGAAGGTAGAATGGCTGTTTTGTCTATTTCATGTAAGATATCTAAATCACGAACTACTAAATCTGATTTGGTAATGATGTGTACAGGAAATTTATAATATGCAATAAGCTCCAGCGCCTGAAGAGTAAGGCGATACTGCTCTTCAAGCTTTAAATACGGATCGGTTGCTGAAGAGACCACAATGATACCATATTGATTTTTTTTCGCTTTTAGATGAAGTTGTTTTTCAAGAAGCTCAATGCCATTTATCTTGGCTGAAATGCTGTCTTCCAGATTTTCACCATACTTGCTTCCTCTGATATAGCAGTACAAACAATTGAAGGAACAACTACTGTAGAGATTTAGAGTATAGTCATCAAGAAACCAGGGATCACGTCTCTTGGTTTTATTTAATATAGTCTTAACTTCTATTTCCTTTGGCATATAAGTTTCTATCAAGACCAATCTTTAGTTTCGTTCTGAACCAGGCCCCCGTCTTTTCAGGGTCATCAATAAGATCTCTATACTTCTTTATTATCTCCGGATAAAACTTAGCTGTCGTTTTTGCAGCCCATCCGATACCTCTTTTTATCTCACCATCCTTTGCATTAGCGAGACTTAGAAGAAGTTTAAATAGTCCTTCTGTCTCTTTTAAAGGAAGACCCTTTTTAATAGCAAAGTGTGCTCCAGGACCAATGGATCTTACAACAAAGGGACTTGCATTATTTGATAATTGATAAAGAAAATTTAGTGCTTCAGTATTATAGCGAAGCAATGCAACGCCAAATACACGTTCTCCGATGATATCTGTCACATACCATTCCTCACCTTGCTCTATATAATCTGCTGCTTTCTCCATTGATTGAGTAAAATATACAGAAAGCCTCCTTTGCAGAATAATACCAATCAATACATTTCCTCCTATCGTTTTGAGTTTTGCAATGCCAGAGCAAAACTCAATATGATCTTTTTCATCAAGTCTTTTGAATATTTCCGTAGCACAATATTCAAGCAATGGAAATTTAATTTTAGCAAGTAATAATCGATGATGAACTTCTGATAAAAACTCATTAAAACCTTTAGCATCCAGTGCTTCAAAGCAATGTTGAAGTTCATTATTAAGGTCGCCTTTTTGGGTTATTGATTTCATTGGATGAACAATTAAGAAGGGATATATTGAAAGGCCTAAGCTTCTTGAATTCTGTCCTTTTTTATTAATAATAATTCTTTGGAGAATTTAGTTTGTTATTCTATTTCAACTAGATAGTCATTCATCATCTGATCTTTCAACTTCGTTATCAAAATCAAGTTTTCCTATATTGTTTTTGATAATGGGTACTACATCAAAGGTTACTGGGATATTAAATGGTTTACCTAGCAAGTTAGTCCCTTTATGAAATTTATTATCTAAAATTGTCACATCGCTTTCATACCAACAATCAAAGAAGTTAACAAAGTCATTAAATTCATTATTAGTAATTATTACCACATTGCGAGGCTTATTGTGTCCACCCGCCTGAAAATCCAAGTAGCCATCAAACGTGCAATTTTCAATTGTCAGTCCACGTAAAAAATAAGAGGAAATAAACTGGCAATTTTTAAAATGACAATTCATCAATCGCACTGGTTTGTCAAACTGGATCATGCTTCCTGAAAAAGAATCAATAATGCAATTTTCTAATACTACTTCTTTATCCCAGGTTTCAAATGTGTGAATTTTTAGTTCTCCGTCAACATAAAAATCTTTTAATGGTTTTCCATCGTTGATTAAATCAATTGCTCTTTCTATTGAAATATTATGTTTGGGTGATGCTGACATATTACCACTAACGAATTTATATATACCCACGAGGTGCATATATTTTTAATTTATCCCTCCTAAAATATTTACGGAATAATATTAAAAGAAGTCAAATCTCCGACATTCGAGGTATAATCCGAAAATTATCCTCCAAAAGCTCCTCCATCCGAGCTATGACCTCGAAAATGTGACCTAAAAGCTCCGACATTCGACCTTTCACCTCTAAATTATCACCCAAAAGCTTCGGAATTCGAGCTTTAACCTCAAAATTATGACCTAAAAGCTCCGGCATTCGAGCTTTAACCTCAAAATTATGACCTAAAAGCTCCGGTATTTGAGCTTTGACCTCAAAATTATGACCCAAAAGCTCCGGCATCCGAGCTTTTGACCTTCACATTACGACCTAAAAGGTCCGACGTCCGAGCCTTTAACTCGAAAATAAACTAAGGTCTGATGACAGGAAATTTAATGAAGCCTTATAAAGAGCCATCAATAAAAAAGCCCTCCGAAAATCGGAAGGCTTTTTAGGGAATCATTACAAACTTTATGAAAATTCTTTAATATCTGAAGATTATAAACCGTTTGGATGTTTATAAGATCTGGAACTTCTAATTTGAGGCATATAAGTATATGAAGATGCTTTTTTGGAAGTTTTACCTGAACTAAAGCTATTCTTATAGTTCTCCTTTACAGTTACCTCACTTGTCTCAATTGAAACCGGATTACCAAGGTTATTTTCCTTTGCGTATTTAGCCTTGTTTGCTTGTTTATAATTGTTGATGGAATAAGTAGGATCGTTATTTACTCCATTTTGAGCAGAAGATACCTGAGCTGCAAGTATCATTAAGCCAGCAATTATCATGTGTTTCATAACAGTTATTCGGTTTGTTTCTGCTAATAAAACATATAATAATGGCTATGTAAATCACAAAAAATACTAGCAATATAATAGTATTAACACTATCAACATGATCAGTATTTACCCCTAGCAAACTAATCTATCAAATTAAGTTTTATGGCCTTTTTAATCAATTCTGCTGAATTGCTTACGCGTAACTTTTTCAACATATTGATACGATGTGATTCAACTGTTCTGATACTGATCCCTAGTTCGTCTGCAATCTGTTTGGTACTAAAACCTTTTGCAACGAATTGTAATACTTCTTTTTCCCTTGGAGTTACCTCAGATGTCTCAAGTGCTTCAGGCTTTCCATAGTTCTCAGCAAGCAGATTCACTACGAAAGGACTAAAATATTTGCCGCCATCGTACACGGTTTTGATAGCCTTTGCCAGCTCTGCATTTTCTATGTTTTTTAGCAAATAGCCCTGAGCACCTATCTTTATTGCCCTTAGTACATATTCCCTTTCTTCATGCATTGTTAGAACGATGAATTTAAAATAGGGATTTTCCTTCTTCAATTGTTCCATGGCATCCAAGCCTCCCTGGCCAGGCATAGTAATATCTGTAAGGATTACATCGTGTTCTATATTATGAGCCATCTTCACCAAATCCTGCCCGTCGGTTGCTTCTCCTACTATTTCAAAGGCTTCATTCTTTCCTAGTAATGTTCTGAATCCTGCTCTGATCAGGGAATGATCGTCTGCCAGTATTAATTTTATCTTACTCATATCTATTCTCTGTTTAAGGGGATTTCAAGTTCAGTAACTGTTCCTTCCCCGTGAATTGATTCTATATGCAATTCACCATTCAGCAATTTAGCTCTTTCATTCATACTAGTTAAGCCAAATCCGCCCCTTTTTATTACATCAGCTTTATTGAAGCCGATTCCATTGTCTTTAAGTTTCAGGTACAAATACTCTTCCTGCTCCATTACATCCAAATACACATCTGTTGCTTTCGCATGTTTTATGATATTATTCAAACCCTCCTGAACAATTCTGAAAACAGGAACACTCACTTCAAAACTCAAAGGTTTGTCGGTTTCTTTTATATATGTAAACTCAATATTCAATCGAGAATATTTTTTTACATTATCGCACAATCCTCTCAGACCTGCTTCCAGACCAAAATCCACAAGAACGCTAGGCATCACGTTATAGGAAATTCTTCTCACTTCCCCTATTGTATTATTAACAAGATCAAGAACTTCCTGTTTCTCTTCTTGTTTTTCCTTATCTTTTGCATCCATTGCATCAAGACGAAGTTTCACCACTGTAAGCAATTGCCCTATTCCATCATGAAGTTCCCTTACAAAACGTTTGCGTTCATTCTCCTGACCTTCCAATAATGCTGATGCTTTTTCCCTTACCAGCCTAACTTCTCTTTCCTGAAGCATTTTAATTTTATCTCTCATACTTAAAAGAGCAAGTCCCAATGTATCTTCATCACTTAGGGTTGTGAAAGTTGCGTCAAAGTTTCCTGCTCCTGTTTGGTGCGCAAATTCTGTAGTCCTTTTTGTTCCTTCTACCAGCTGCCTTGTCGCCTCAGTTATCTGAGCTATTTCATCATTCCCCTTGGATTTGATAGGTGATTCAGGAACAACTCCTTTGGACAAACTCATGATTATATCTTTGAGATATAAAATTGGATTTGAAATCGCGTTAGAGATAAAATATGTAACAATCAATATCACTAGGATCAGAACGACAGTAATCACTATGATATAATTTTTGAGTTGATTAATCGGCTTGACAGCTTCGTGATAATCAATTTCGGATATGATTGCCCAGGGAAGGTCAAAGTTTAATTTCCTATATGCACTTAAAACTTTAACATTTCTGTAATCCTGTAAAACATGTCCACCTTCTTTTTCTTTAAAGACATTACTTACAGCTTCCGAATTTACATTAATTTTTAAAGGGGGGCTATCAGGGAAAAACCTAGATACAGATCTCATTCTTTTATCAGATGCTACCAGATAGGACTCTCCCGTTGTTCCCATTCCAGTACGTTCATATAATATTTTCTGAAACTTTGAGAAATGCTCTTTGATAACAATAAACCCTCCTGGATGCAAAGGATCTTTTTTGGAATGTAATGGAATTATATATAACAAAACCGGTTGACCATAATGATCATATATCGATGCATCAAAGTATACAAAATCCTTGTTCAAAGCTTTTAAGCTATCGGCTCTGGCCAGGGTAAATTCTTTCAGAAATGCTGTATCTGTATTTAAAGAATAAATACTGTTCAGGTGATTATCTGCTATAATAATATTATCAAAATCATACAGACTACCGATATTATTCAACTCACTTTTCTGATGATCATCCAGGTATACCTTATGCTTTTCTATATCTGCGATTGCATCAGTCTTTTCAAGAAAATCGGTTCTGCCGAATAAAAAAATCAAATTCTTCTGCGTTCGGTAAAAATAATTTTCCATCTGATTTTTTTTAAGAATATTGACCGAAGACAATTGGTCAAGAGTCCTTTGTATCAGTGAATTTTTTAGAATATTATAAAACAAAAATGAGAGTATAAGAACCGAGAATAGCCCTATAGCCACGTGAGAAATAAATATTTTAGAGAAAATCCGCATTCTTATTATATTTTATAAAGTCACAACCCAAATATTAACATTTTGGATATAAAAAAACATTTTTTGATTCATAAATTCTTACCGGATTTTAAAAAGATTATAAAAAGAAAAAGCCTGCCTTTCGGCAAGCTCTTCCTAACTATACTAAATAAACATTATTCTATTGAATTATCCCTAATCCTTTATAATCATTAAATTTTGGAAAGACCATCTGAGGATCTTTAACAAGATTCCTTTTGACCATAATTTCACTTAATACAGTCCGATAATCGGTAGTTACTGCGAGATCTACACCATTGTCCAATTGTTCATTAGCAAGTCCCGGCCAAGATCCATAAAGATTTCCTCCATTAACATTACCTCCCAGCACCATCATCACACTTCCATGCCCGTGATCTGTACCTCCACTTTTATTGGCTTTCAATCTTCTTCCAAATTCAGTCATCAGAACGATCGTTACTCTCTTATGATAAGCATGGATATCATTGTAAAACGCATTTAGATTCCAGGATAGAGCCTGAATCCATCTCGGAAATTTCCATTCCTGATTATCGTGCATGTCCCAACCATCATAATCAATGGTTGCTATTTTTAGTCCTGCTTCCATTTTAATAAGCTGGGCAACAGTCTTAAAGGAATTTGCAAGCTCCTCTCCGGGCCATGAGCTATAATATTCCGCTGACTTATCAGGAGTGTAGGAATCAAAATTCAAACCTTTTGATGATTTGGCAATATGTGCAATATTCTGGAGTGCTCCTTTGCCAGATCGATGCACAAGGGAATTACCAGCTCCATACATTTCTGTAAGCATGTTAATCAAATCAGGCCCTAAATCCAGGCTTAAATTCTTCATTTCTGTTATATTCATTTGCTCCATACTTCCAAGCAAAGATGCTGGTGGTATTGAACCAATTGCATAAGCAGGCACAATATTGCCTGTATGAAATGACTGAAGATATCTGGTAAGCCAGCCTTGAGAAAGGTTTTTATCACTGTTGCTTCCAAGCTCCATCAGATCCTGCGCTTCAAAGTGGCTTCTGGTTCCATTGGTAAGACCAGCGGCGTGAATTAAGGCTAAAGACTTATTTTCATATAACTCTTTTAAAGCATAAGCTTCAGGATGTATTCTGAAGTCAGCCTGAATGAGATTCTGATTTATCTTTAAAGCATCTTCCTGCAAGGCCATCTTACCTCCTCGTGCAGCCCTGTAATTGCTGTCATCAATTGGTGCCAGAAAATTCAAGCCGTCCATGCCTCCCCTGAGAAATACAACAACTATTGTTTCTCTTGAATCATCTTCATTCAAAAAGTAATCAGAGCCAAATCTTGAAGTCATCAGGTATTCGGCACAACCTTTTATAAGTGATCTTCTATCCATAGTTATCGAGTTTGAAATTCAGGAGTTGACAATAAGAATTGAGCAAGCCAGATTAGCTTTTGCTCCATTTGTGTTTCATTAATAGCTGGTATCGAATCAGGTGCTGCATTGTCAGCAAGCATGGTAGCAATTTTTGAGCGATACTTCTCCTGAAGCCTGATTCCCGTAAGCTTTTCGGACCAATAATCTGCAATACCCTGATATGAAAGGCCACCAGGAGTTTGTTCAGCAAATCTGAATTTGAATACTCCCATATCTTTCCAGTATAATATAGAGCTAATGGTTCTCCATCGTGTTAGCATTGCTCCGGGTCCCATCCAGTAACTATCTTTATCAGGATGCCCTGTAGGAGCCGGCCACATAAAGGGCTTGTACCCCATTCCCATGATCTGCCATTGCAACATCATAGTGGGTGTAAATTCTGCTTCTGTCGCTCGTGCTACGGATACTACAAATTCATAAGGACGCTTTACTTTTTGTCCTTTATAATTCAGAAATTCCGGGGATTCAAAGATGGTCTGCAAAGTAATCTTTATCTGATCAGGAGCATTGATATTCTGCAGCCAAACGGTTTGAGCCTTACTCAACAATGATGCAGGGTAATCATCTCCCATGAAGCGGAGTAAGAATTTTCTGCAGATGTTTTTAGCTGTTCCAGGATGAAAAGCCACCAAATCCAAAACTTTCCTGCCATCATGCATTGCTGGCATATTCGACTTTATTTCGTATCCAAGTATTCTTTTTTGATAATTATCATGCCAGGCGTCATAGTAAAAAAACTCACCTGTATCAGGAAATTCCTCACGACCTCCACCCCTCCAGATGAAACTTCCATCAGCCACGGTCCATCCTGTAAAAGCCCTGGAAGCTTCATAAACATCTTCATCTATATACCCTGCAGGTTTCCCTTCCAAAGCTCCCGGAACATCTCTCCATCTGTCATACAGACTGTTCATATAGTGCTCAGAACCAAGTGTATGAAGCTCGAAAAGTTCTCGTGCATAGTTTTCATTGGCAGGGCTTGCCTGGCTGGATTTATTGTTGAGGTAATAAAGCATAGCCGGACTTTTAGCCACATCTTCCAGAAACTGACGAAAGTTTCCAAACGCATGTTTCCTGATAACATCTCTGTCATAGGTGGGCATACAACTTCCCATTGCCATATCGCCATTAACCGTAACATTAAAATGGTTGTGCCAGAATTCAACCATCATTTCCTTTAACTGCCAGGGGCTATATACAGAACGAATCCAGTTGGCACTCACCACTTCCATTCCTGGTCTTATCCATTCGTGCCAGCCTTTTTCCTTGACCTTCTCAAATTCTTTTCTGCAAAATTTAAGATCTTTATCAAGGTAAGTAATTGGCCTCCACTCGTCCACGTTGTAGCCATTATAGTCATATTTAATGTCCAGCTGTGTATCCTGAATACGTTTTAGTATTTCCGGGCTGTCTTCCTGAGGTGCATTTAGCTGTTCCTTTATATAGGTCTGAAAACCATTCTTCTTTACCTTAAGAATATCTTTTTTTGAGGGACCGTAAGTTACCTTCCCTAGCAAATTCCAGGTCTGATCCTTTTGGATCTGATTGGTTTCAAAATTAATCTCCAGGGGTTTCGCAGTGAGCAATTTCTCAGGAAGGAGAAAAGGGATTGCCATGAGTGATCCGGCCTGAATAAATGTCCTTCTTTTTATCATGAAGTTTTCTTTTAATGATTATCAGAATTAGAAAAAGACAATTTCTGTTAAGAATTTTATAATTTCCTTAACGCTAAAAGTAGGTTTTCATCCCTGAAAAAGGTTTACTAAAAAATTAAAAGACTTTGCAAAAAGCTAAAAAAGGCTAAATGGGAAGTATTTCTCAACTAATTGTAGATTTTTGGTCCTGCTTTCTAAAATCGTTGGGGGAGCATTTTTCGGATTCTTTAAAAACCCTATTGAAATGAGAAACATTTCCATATCCAACTTTATAGGCAATTTCCGAAATCTGGAGGTCAGAGGTTTTAAGCAGGCGTTTGGCTTCCGAAATTCTAAGGCTATTGAGAAACTGCTTGAAATTCATCTCGGTTTTCCTTTTTATCATTGAAGAAACCTTTTGTTCATAAATTCCTGTAGCATTCACAACATCCAAAATTGACAATTCAGAATTAGAGTAGTTAAAAGTAATATACTGGAAAACAGCTTCCTCTTCTTTTTCGAAATGGTTTAAAACCTCCGTTTTTTCATAGGTAAACTGAACAGGAACAACTGCTTTTTCTTTTTTTCTAAAAATGAAAAAGAGGAAAATGTAGTAAACAAGACTACCAACAACAGAATATACTATAAAAGGAATGAGACTTTTATTAAAGGTAAGCTCTTCTATCTCTATCTGGTCTACTTTCCCCAAAGGAAGAGATACACAATTGGATATATTTATATAATGTACTTGAGAATAGTCCGATTTACCAATACTGTTTTCTGTTTTCCCATTGACAGTGAACCACCATTCCGGAGTTTCTAAATCAGAAAAATCAGCCTTGATTTCATTAAAGTCTTTACCAGAATTGATTATAATCTGATTGTTTTTGAATGAATTATGGTCTTCATTCCTTGAATAGTTTTGAATATTTGTCCCAATCGTAAGTTTAAGCCGTCTCCCTTCCTTAGCTTTTAATTTCAATTTGATTCCATCAAATCCGGAAAGATCAATAAACTCCGGATTTATAGGATAAAAAGTAAGGCCTGTAAATGGATATTCTAAACCATTCTTAAGAGTATAACTGAAAGCAATTTTGTCTGATTTTTTTATCTCCTCTGAAACCGAATTTCCTCCATTGTTTCTATCATCAAATATTCCATAATGCAATTGTTTCTCTTTGTTATCGTCCAAACAATATTGAATCAGATTAAAAGGGGATTTATAGTAAAGAGGAAAAGCCAGAAGAATAATTGCAGCAGGAAGAAGTATTAATAAAAACTTAGAGTTCTTATTGAAAAATGTCAAAACAAGTTGGAACCAGGCAGATTTCATCAAATTTCAGTCTGTGCAATATTAATAATACCAAAGGATAAAAATACGAAACATTATCATCCTTTGGTATTATATATATAAACTTTAACGCTGAGCTATTTCAGAATATATACTTTTGAAATATTACATCAGGATTCGATCAATTGGCAACAAACTTCAAACCAGCAACAGATAGTATAAGTGTGGCTATGAAAAAAAGCCTCCAGAAATCCGCAGGTTCTTTGAAAAATATCATGCCAACGATTACAGTGCCTGCAGCACCTATCCCTGTCCAGACAGCATATGCAGTTCCCATCGGAATGCCCTGAGATGCTTTATTCAAAAGAAAAAAGCTCAGAGCAATACAAACGAAAAAACCTGCTGCCCATATCAGGTTTGTAAAGTTTTTTGATAACAAAAGGCAGGTTGTGAAACCAACTTCAAACAAACCCGCGATAATTAAAATGATCCAATACATGATTTTACAAATTTTAAAAATTTAGCCATTCCTTTTAAAAACTTAAATGGTTAGGCTAAAATTCCTTTCTGCAAAGATCAGAAGACCTTGTATCATAATTTTTAGCTTATGTTAAAAAACATCACTTATCAGTATTTTCAACTATACTGGATTATTGCTGTACCTGAGGTATAAACCTTGTTTTTACCTTTGCTTTTAAATCACTTAGAATAGAGTATAACCCAAAATAGGTTCTGTTTATATAAAGCGAATGTCTTGATCCTCTGGCTACTTTTGAATTGCGGACTTCTTTCAGATTTGAAACATAATCTGTATAAGCATATATTTCCTTAAAATATGTTTCATCACCGAAGTCAAACTGATCCTGAGTGAATGGTAATGTCAGCAAGTCAACCATCTTATGGAATAGACCTGAGAAAAACTGAAATTCTTCTTCGGTGTCATTTGGATGAATTAACTCCAGATTCGTATAGATCTGTCTCCATTTCGATTCATCTTTATAGATGTCTCTATTGGTCAGACTAAAATAGTTTTTATAAAAGAACTCTGGAATTTCCTTCACACAACCAAAATCAAATATGCCGACTGTTCCGTCATCACGCATAAGGAAATTACCCGGATGCGGATCTGCATGGACTTTCTTCAGATGGTGAACCTGATAGTGATAAAAGTCCCAAAGTGCCTGCCCTATTTTATTCCTGACTTCCTCAGAAGGATTAGCCTCAATAAACTCCTTCAAATGCTTGCCTTCAAGCCAATCCATGGTGATGATTCTTTCAGAAGAAAGTTCAGGATAATATTTCGGGAAAACCAGATTTTCAATATGACTGCAAGACTCTGACAATTCAATGGAACGACTTACCTCCAATTTATAATCTGTTTCTTCAAGCAACTTAGACTCTATTTCTTCAAAATACTTATCCATTTCCACCTCTTTCATTCCGACAAGTCTTATTGCAAATGGCTTTACAATCTTAAGATCTGAACTTACACTGCCCGCCACACCTGGATATTGAATCTTTACTGCCAGATTCTTTCCGTCTTTCAAAGCTTTGTGCACCTGACCTATAGAAGCTGCATTGCAGGCATGCATATCAAACTGATCATACAATTGCTGCGGACTTTTCCCTAAAGTTTTATTAAAAGTATTTACGACAAGTGGACCAGATAGCGGAGGAGCGCTGTATTGAGAAAGAGAAAACTTGTCAACATAAGCAGTTGGCAGCATTCCTCTATCCATACTCAACATTTGTGCAACTTTGAGGGCACTGCCTTTCAGGTTACTTAATGCATTATAAATGTCCTTCGCATTATCTTCATGTAACTCTTCTTTCGTTACAGAAGGATCCAACAGTTTTTTCGTGTAATGTTTAACATAATTGCCACCGACCTTGATACCAGCGCCGACAAAACGAGTAGCCCTTTCTACCTTTCCTGTGGGAATGTTTTCCTGCTCTTTCATCTTCTTACTTTTTAGTCAGTAGAAATTTCCCAAAGTCGATAAGACTGTCCATTGTATGCTCTCCAATAAGCCTGAAACTGAGATCCACAGCTTTTTCAATAGCAGCATCGGTCATTTCAAAATTATTGCTGGTATCTTCAACCCAATAATTCAATACAAAAAGCGCCTGAAGCCAGAATCCATGCTTATATTTATCAGAAATATATTTGCGTTCTTTTACCTCCCTTGTTTCAACGCCCTGTTTTATAAGAATATCAACGTATTTGTAAAAGGCATTTTTGAAATCGTCGAGAACATTGTTTTTAGCGATTTCATAAAGCTTCAGATTGTCCTTTTTCAGAAGCACATAGCTTCTATTCTCCCTCATTTTCTGAATCCACACAAAGTAGAAAGCAAGGAGCTTTTCGCGAGCTGTGTAGTTTTGATAGATAGGATCTTGTTCTAACTGGATAAGAGAAGCCTCAAATACCACCAGCCAGAAATCTCTCTCAATTGCTTCAAGGGAATTATAAAACCCATAAAACTCTGACTCTGAAATATTTAACAATTTACAAAAAGAATATACAGAAGTAGGCACTTTACCGTTTTCGAGAAGATAGACTTTATAAGTCTCTATAATTTGCTGTTTGTCCATAAAAAATGAGTTTAGATTGTTCAGTATAATTGGATAACGCAGAATCCCTGCATTCTATTCAAATTAGGGAACAGTGAAATGAAATAAAAGATTTTGTCTTGATAAATTAATTCAACTAACACCAACCTCCCAAAATATCCGCTTAATAGCTCCAAAAAACTATCAACAAAAATCCTCCAATTTTTATTTAGATTTTATCAAAATTCCTATTTGTAATTAATCTAAATATGCTTAAAATTGCACCTGTATTTAAAATTAGTCTAAATAACTAGAGCATTTTTTAATAAAAACAAATGAAAACAAAATTACCACTTGCATTTTTGGCATTAAGCCTTGCATTTACAGCTTGTAAAAAGGATAAAGATGATCCAACGCCTGCAGAACCAGGGTATCGTACTGCAAAGGTTGATTACAATGCTTTAACCGCAACTACCTCATACAATTCACCTCTATTTTATGATAGCAAAGGTGATAGCACAGTGGACCGTACGGAAGGAAGATTGAGACTTAGAATGTTAAAAGCATTGGATGCTTATGCTAAATCAGCAGCAAGTGGAAATAAAACCATTTCAGCAACGGCATTGGCTGGCATGTTTGCAAATACCAACAACTCGTTTATAGACCCTTACACTGACTTAAACTCAAGTACTTTACAGTTAAAAAATGTAACTGCAAGTTCGTTCTCTCAGGCTGATCAGGAATCCGTTCACATGGATATCAACTGGTTCTTTACCGAAATTGCAGAGGCTAGCAAAAGTGTAGCTGAAACTGCTGAAGATGGAAAAGCTGGAAAGCTTGGAAATTATCTTGTTGATGAGAACGGAATCGAGTGGGCTCAAGTAATATCTAAGGCATTTATCGGTGGCCTTGAACTTGATTATATCGGAAACGTGCTTTTAGACAAAGGTTTAGACGCAAACAACACTGAATTGGTATCAGGAAAAAATTATACTCAACTAGAGCATAACTGGGATGAGGCTTACGGTCTTTTAACTGTAAACGATATCTACGCTGCTACTGCAACTGCTACTGATAAGGATACAAAAGAATCATTTTTAGGATCTTATGTTTGGGAATACAATAGAGAGGGTTTCAAAAAAATTCATTTCGCATTCCTAAAAGGTCGTGCAGCAATTATCAACAACGATAAAGCAGAACTTAGAGCACAAGCTGCTATCATCAGAGCAGAGTTTGAAAAAGCAATAGCTTCAGCTGCTTTAGGTTATCTTGAAAAATGGAAAAAAGGTGAAACTACTGCTGCTAAAGCGCATGCAATTGGCGAAGGAACTGGTTTCATATACTCATTGAGATTCTGCAAAGTGAATGGAGCCGACAGCAAATTCTCTGACGATATACTTGACGGTATTCTGGAAGAAGGTTTCTGGAAACTGGATAATGATAAAATTAATGCTGCATCAGACGCAATAAAAGCGAAATTTAAGTTACAGTAATAAATTAGAAAAAAGCTCATTATCTTTGTAGGTTTTGAGCTCTAAAATATAATAACTAAAAATAGAAGTGACTGGTCTAAGAAGCCAATCACTTCTATTTTTCATTTAAATGACATGAAAAACACAAACCTGCTGACTGCCAAAATTTTAATTCTTTCTGTACTAATTTTTTTTTCATGTTCAAAAGATAAAGATGATACCGGTGGAAATACTGAAGGCGTTGACAGAAGTGCGATGCTCACTTTTATAGCAGATGATATTATCATTCCTTCATATGCAGGTTTTAAAATAAAGCTGGATGCCATGGTAGAAAAGTCAAACGACTTTACCGCTAATCCAAATTCAAGCACGCTTAACAGCTTCCGCCAGGCCTGGGTTGAAGCCTATACCGAATGGCAAAAAGTAGAATTATTTGATGTAGGACCTGCAGAAAAACATACACTTAGAAATTTTTTCAATATTTATCCAACCTCCGTTCACACTACTGTTACCATCAATGGAACTAATAATGGTATCATTGAAAATATAGCTAATGGAAATGAGAATTTAAATTTACCCTCAAACTACTCTGCTCAAGGCTTTCCTGCATTAGATTACCTTTTAAATGGTATTGGAGACAGTGATGATGCTGTCCTGGCTGAATATACGACAGCTACTGATGCCCAAGCTAAACTTGCCTATGTAAAAAAGATAGTAGATCAGATGAATTTCAGATTTAATCAGACCTACACAGAATGGACTGCGGGATACAGAGATCAATTTGTATCTAAGACTTCTCTGGATATTTATTCTTCGACTTCCCTTCTGGTCAATGGATTTGTATTAAACTACGAAAGATTTATCAGATCCGGAAAGTTCGCAAATCCTTCAGGAGCAATGTCAAGCTCTCCCAATGCCTATCCGGAAGATGTAGAAGCATTTTATAAAAAAGATTTATCACGTACACTTGCAATTACCGCGCATCAGGCTTCCGTTGATTTCTTCAATGGTAAAAGTGTAAAAACCGGCAATGAGGGAAATTCTCTTAAGACTTACCTGAATGCAATTGAAGCAAAAGACCTCAAATCAGGCAAACCTCTTGTAGATACGCTGAACGGACAATTTAAAGCAATAGCTTCTGCTATGAACTCTTTAAACCCAAGCCTTGAAACAGAGGTAAGAACAAATAATCAGGCTATGATTGATGTCTACAATAAATTGCAAACAGCTACCCGAATGCTGAAAGTAGACATGACATCTGCAATGAGCATTACCATCACTTATACAGACAACGACGGAGACTAGCAATAGTTTTATCTACAGCTATGAAAACTTATTTCGAAAGAACCATTTCTGCCGCACCTCTGGCAGTCTTCAGGATCGGACTGGGTTTTATGTTATTGTTTGGAGTTATCCGTTTCTGGAGCAAAGGATGGATTGAAGATCTTTATATCAATCCCAAATTTTATTTTCCATTTTACGGTTTTGAATTTGTCGTTCCACTAGGGAACTATACATATGTTCTATTTGCTGTTTGCGGATTATCTGCTTTTCTCTTTGCACTAGGATTATATTACAGATTTGCCAGCATCAGTCTTTTTCTGAGCTTTACTTATATCGAACTGATAGATAAAAGTACTTATCTTAATCATTATTACTTCATCAGTATGATATGTCTGCTGATGATCTTTTTGCCCGCTCATGCTTTTTTCTCAATTGATGCTAGACTCAATAAGAACATTCTTTCAGGTTATATCCCTGCCTGGACAATCGATAGCATCAAGGTATTTGTAAGCATGTTGTATATTTTTGCCGCCATTGCCAAAATTAATAGTGACTGGCTTTTGCATGCCCAACCATTAAAAATATGGCTGATTGCCAGAAACGATATGCCTCTTATCGGTTTCTTATTTAACTATAAATGGACTCCTTACCTGTTTAGTTGGTTCGGTTTTCTTTATGATCTTACCATTCCTTTCTTATTATGGAATAAAAAGACGAGGATCACAGCTTATGCTGCTGTTATAGTTTTTCATTTGATGACATCTCTCCTATTTCCAATCGGAATGTTTCCGTACATCATGATTGTCACTGCTTTGATATTCTTTTCAGAAGACTTTCATTTAAAACTGCTTTCGAAATTCAACAAATTATTCAAGGGATCTGAAGGATTTATTTCTAGTTCCAATAGCCATACATTCAAACAATTAAATCAGAAGGTCATTATTGGTCTGTTCACCCTGTTCTTCTTTATTCAGATTCTATTGCCGTTCAGATATCTTTTATATCCTGGCCAATTGTTCTGGACTGAAGAAGGTTTTAGATTTTCCTGGCGAGTAATGCTTATTGAAAAAGCTGGTTATGCAGAGTTTAAGGTAAGAGATGCCGTCTCCGGAAAATGGGTAATAGTAAACAACAATGAATTTCTCACTAAGCTACAGGAAAAAATGATGGCCACTCAGCCAGATATGATCTTGCAATATGCACATCTTCTACGGGACCACTATGCCAAGATTGGATTCGAAAAACCTCAGGTTTTTGTCGATTCATATGTAACGCTGAATGGAAGGCTTGGAAGAGTATTGGTTGATCCTAACACAGATCTTGCAGCTCAGGAGGAATCCTTTAATCACAAGTCCTGGATATTATCATATAATGATTAAGTATAAAATATTAAGTTTCATTCTGGTTTGCCTTGTTTCTTCAAACCTCTGTGCCCAATACAATTTGTCAGGAACAGTGCTGTCCCTTCCCGACAGTTCTTATATGAAAAACTGTAATGTTTACCTGAATGAAAAGAGCATTTCAGTTTCAACAGATTCGTTAGGCAAATTTGAATTCCGGGACTTGCCAGCAGGCCAATATACATTGGTAACTTCCTTCCTTGAGTATCATACTACTTATCAAAAGGTTTCTATTAATAAGAGTGATACTTATGTTAAAGTTTTCATGAAATCTGTTTACAGTGTATTAGACGAGGTAATAGTAACTCACGCACCTGCAGATGAAGGACACTTGAGGGCTGTAGAAAATATGGGAATTTATGAGGGTAAAAAGTCTGAAGTAATAGTTCCCGATAAACTTACTGTAAACCTCGCAACCAATAATGCCAGACAAGTATATTCACGTGTTGCAGGATTGAACATTTATGAAAATGACGGAGCAGGTCTTCAGCTTAGTATTGGTGGAAGAGGCCTGGACCCAAACAGAACGTCTAACTTTAATGTCAGGCAAAATGGATATGACATCAGCGCTGACGCTTTAGGTTATCCGGAAAGTTATTATACCCCTCCTGTAGAAGCTATTGAGAAAATTCAGATCGTTCGCGGCGCTGCCTCTCTTCAGTATGGTACTCAGTTTGGAGGTTTAGTGAATTTTGTTTTAAGAAAACCTGTAGAAGATAAAAAAATTCAGCTTGTTGCCAGACAAAGTGTAGGCTCTTACGGCTTCTACAATGCTTTTACAAGCCTCAGCGGCACAGTTGGAAAAGTTAGTTATTATTCCTTTTTCCAATATAAAAGAGCGGATGGCTGGAGACCAAACTCTGGTTTTGATGCCTATAATTTTTACACTAATCTGAATTATAAGTTATCTCCAAAATCAACTCTTGGGTTTGATATCACAATCATGGATTACCTTGCACAACAGGCAGGTGGTCTTAATGACAAAATGTTTAAGGAGAATCCTAGACAAAGCAACAGAGACAGAAACTGGTTTAAGGTAAACTGGAACCTTGCTGCAATCCATTTCACACATAAATTTAGTGCATCCAGTGAATTTAATATCCGCATGTTCGGACTTTCCGCATTAAGGTATTCTTTAGGATTCAGACCTGTCAGGGTTGAATCACCGGACGACAATAGCAAGCGCGATCTGATCAAAGGAGAATTTAACAACTGGGGGGCAGAAGCCAGATATTTAAAGAGATATATGATTGGATCCAAAAACATGGTAGTATTGGTTGGAGGACGTTTTTACCATGGATTAAATCATAGCACTCAGGGATTAGGCACTGCAGGCACTAATCCTGATTTCAATTATATACAAGACTACAAATATAAATCTCTGAATTCATCAGATTATCGTTTCCCTAATAACAATGTAGCATTGTTTGCGGAAAATATCATTTACCTTTCTGACAAATTTTCCATCACGCCTGGAATAAGGTATGAGTATATCAATACAACTTCAGATGGTTCATCAATAACACTGGTAACCAATAATGCCGGAGTTGTCAGAGACACGATTTCTGTTATAGAGAATAGAGTTAAAAACCGCCAGTTTATTCTGGGAGGAATCGGTTTTGGCTACAGACCTACTTCCCGGATTAATATTTATGCCAATGTATCCCAGAACTACAGATCTATTACCTTCAGCGATATGCAGATTATAAATCCGTCGTCTGTTATTGATCCTAACCTGAAAGATGAAAGAGGGTACTCTGCTGATATAGGGATCAGAAGTGAGCAGACAAACGCCATCATATATGATCTGAGCTTGTTTTATGTGAACTATGCTAATAGAATTGGTGAAGCACCAGCATCTGACAAAAACGATAATACGCTCAGAAAAAGAGGTAATATCGGAGAGGCAGTCATGATGGGAGTTGAGTGTTATCTTGAAGGTGAATTCTTTAAACTTGCCAAGATCAAAACAGAAAACTGGAATGCATCAGCCTTCGTTAACCTTGCATTGATTCACTCAAAATATTTAAAAAGTGAATTGAAAAGAGTAAAGGGAAGTCAAGTTGAGTTTGTTCCAAAAGTAAACTTAAAAACGGGCTTAAGAGCCGGATACAAAAATCTTAAAGCATCATTTCAGTTGACATATCTTTCCGATCAGTATACCGATGCTACCAACGAGCGGGAAGGCGGGAGTTCCGGTGTTATCGGTGTTATTCCAGCCTATACCATTATGGATTTCAGTTTATCTTATGAATATAAAATATTTAAGCTGGAAGGCAGTATCAATAACCTGGCCAATCAGATGTATTTTACGCGAAGAGCTACTGGGTATCCAGGACCAGGAATCTTACCTTCAGATGGAAGGGGGTTTTACTTGACTTTACAGGTAAAAATATAATTGAGATGATGTAGAGGCGCTATATTGGCGTCTCTCATCTCTTCTAATGATCTGGATTTTTTTTATTTTTTTTACCTTTTTAACTACTTCAATCCCCTCTCTTTCATACCATTTAAGACATCAACATAACATCTTTAAATAATAAGCCAATGATCATACTCAAACAAATCAATTTTCAACATGTTTCCTGTTGCAAATTGATTTAAGACCTCATGAATTCAAAAGTGGTTACAGTATGTCTCATTTCGATATTTCTTTATAATTGCAATCAAATTCAGAAAGAAGCGAAGGATAAAGTAAATATATCCAACGACAGCTTATTAAAGAGAGGAGAATATCTGGTAACGATTATGGCTTGTGCTGATTGTCATTCACCAAAAATGAAAACTGATCAAGGTTTTGTTCCTGATCCGGATTTGACTCTTTCTGGCCACCCTTCCCATAAACAATTGAAAGATATAGATACATCATTAACCAGAACCTGGGCAATTTTTTCTGAGGAAGGTACTGCATCTGCAGGTCCTTGGGGCGTTTCCTATGCAGCCAATATAACTTCAGATCCTACAGGCATTGGAGAATGGACTCAGGAGCAATTTAACAGAGCTATGAAACAGGGTAAATACAAAGGAATAGAAAAGGCCAGAACATTGCAACCGCCTATGCCCTGGCCTTCTTTTGCTGTGTTGAGGGATGAAGACTTAAAAGCAATCTTCACATTCCTGAAATCAACAAAACCTATAAGGAATGTCCCTCCTGATTCAAAACCCAGGAAAGATATGAATCATTAATACTATTTAAAACTTTGAAACCCTTGCATTGGAATTTATCAATACTCTGCTAATATCACCTGTAGTTAAAAGATTCCCCTTATCCTTATTCCAATAATCTTTTACTAACAAACCGTCTCTATTTTTAATCTCTATTTCTTCAGATTGTAATTGTCCCCAGTCTGTTGTCTGTAAAGCACTCAGATTAGTGATTCTTGAAAGTAAAACGGTTCCGTTTTTAGTTTTAGAAACCCAACCATCACCAACTTTTGATATAGATTCATCTATATAAACAACATCTGCCTGTAACACATTCTCACCATCTTCATAAACCATTAATCTTCCATGATCTTCATACCAATACTCAAAAGTAAATATATCAGGCTGCGATTCACGGGTCACTTTAACCTTATAGATATTAGATTTTCCCACTTTATTATCGATGGATCTGGTAACATTATCCTTTCCGGAAGCAGTAGACTCTTCAAATGTCCACTCATTCCCTATTTTAGTAAATGGAAAATTTCCAAAAGTAATCGGATATGCTACTCCTGTAGGTGAAACAGATGATATCGTATAATCTGTTAATTGTATTGGAGCTGAGGTGCCAACAGAGCCTTGACCGATATAGCCAGTAGTAGGTGAATAATAATCAAAGCTTGTATAGTTACCTGTAACTTTCCGAACTTTTATGGCATCAGTAATCAATCCTTTACCGGTATTCACTTTTGCATTAACTGAGTCAATAGTTAAAACAGAGGCTCTTCCATATTCATCAGTCACATTCCAGGTTGTTCCCACTGGTTGATTAAATTTACAAACCAATACATAGGAAGAAGGATCCCTCAATCTGATTGACCTGGAGAAATTTCCATCCTTTAAACTATAGTATACTGATGGAAATATTGTATCTATTGTCTGAGAATAGTTCCTTATCAGAAAGGTGTCTTTGCCAGCCTCTTGTTCCACAGCGGAGGTGACAGTTGCCCCTGAATAGTTGTACGTATAAGCAGTTCCTACTTTAAGAAAGGTAATCCCATTATTCCCATCAACCGCTGTATCTTTATCTTTCTTACAAGACATTGATATGAAAATGATTATTAAATAAACAACCGACGTAAAACTTTTAAACTTGTACATATTGAACTATTTGAGATTAATAAAAATACTGATCAAAAATATGATATTCAAAAATATTAAAAAGTAGTTTCCTCAAATGTACAATTCCCTAGCAAAAAAATTATATGTTTTTCCCAATCATTTGGGCTGGTTTAAATATTAAGTAACCCTTTTATACGACGTCATAGAAAGCTACTCGTTATTAATAAATTACCTTCTTAGATTTTTTTTAAAAAATTATTAAAGTTTTTTTACCAAATAGACCTTTTTATGTAGTGGAGTTGTTTTTAATATAGGCAGACGCCTTGAAAAAAAATTACCAATCATTAAAATTCTAATATTATGGATAACCTGAAAATTAAAGGTAGTTGGAATGAAATGAAAGGCAAATTGAAGCAAGAATTTGCCGAATTAACTGATAATGATCTTCTTTATGAAGAAGGAAAAGAAGATGAATTAATCGGCCGGCTACAAAAGAAAACAGGTAAAACAAAAGATGAAGTTCGTTCGCTTGTTTTTGAATCTGAGTACCATGAATAAGAAGTAATTATTCATGTTTAATAGTTAATATATAAAATCAATATAAAGAAAGCCCCTCAGGTGGGGCTTTTTATTTTTCTTTTCTATTTTTCAATTAATATCACGTCAGAAAAAATGTCTCATTTTAATATTGTAATTTCAAGCTTTCATTCGAATAATAAATGAATTTGATCATACTTTTACTTGTATTTCTTGCCGGAGCTGCGACATCTATTCAGGCTGGAGTTAATGGTACTCTTGGGAAAAAGGTAGGCGCTTTGGAGGCAGCATTTATATCATTCTTGGTAGGCACCATTTTTCTTTCCATTTTAATGACTTTTATGAGAAAAGGAAACATTATGTCGGCACTTGAAACACCAAGATGGCAGCTGACAGGTGGCTTGCTCGGAGCTGTTTACATTCTTATTATGGTTACTGCAGTTCCCAGAATAGGCATTGCTGCTGCACTTGTAACACTTATCGCAGGGCAGCTGATAACTGGCACGTTGATAGATCATTTTGGATTTATAGGTGATAAGCAGATTCCCATTGACTGGAAAAGGCTAAGTGCTATCATTCTGTTAGGATGCTCTATTTATCTTTTTAATAAAAAGTAATTATCTACCTTTTCTTTATAAGGATAATTATAATCGAAAATATTATTCAATAGTACTCCAAGCTTTTACAAAACTAAGAATTACATTGCTTCTTCCAGTTCTTCTTTTGATACTTTAAAGATACAAATTCGAGGAAACCTTCCTGCAATCCAAGTTGTACCAACAACGACAATACTCTTATCATTTGCCACAGTATAACCTGCCAATGAATAAGGATTCATAGACCCAAGATATTTATTCCCTAAAAGCATTCCATTGTTTACATCATAGAAATACAAAGCGATTTGTCCTGATTTGGTATCAGAGCCATAAACAAGAGTATTGCCATTACCCAAAGTACAATTTTTCAGAACCACATTAGCATCCGGTTGTAGTTCAAACATTCTATTACCCGGAATATCAGAACTGGAAGAAACTGCATTAGGAGCATAGTTCAATGTGACATTAGGAATAAAAAAGTTTTCACCATAAGCAAATCTTGAAATAGCAAACCCATTTCCCTTAAATACAAGACTACTGATTACTCTTTCATCCTGATAGCCTTGCACTAAGCCTACCTTGGGGTTTTTATCTGTTGAAAGCATATCAAAGAATACAAGTGAAAGTGTATACCTGTAAAATGCATTGAAATAATACGTATTTCCATTTAACTGTCCACAGAAGAAAGGAAGGTGTTTGCCTTGTCCGCTCAGATGTTCAATGATAGCCTGTTCAGCATCAAAATCTCCAAAGCCGATGTCAAATGATTTCATGTTGAGTATGGTTCCTTCTGTACTTATTCTAGAAACCACTGTCTGCTTGTCATCTCTGTTATAACTAAGCAATGTAAGACTATTGTTATCTCCGTTTAATGAAGCATAAAGCGGGTAAAGCAGCCCTAATCCTGCTACTTCTGTTGCTATACCAGCATCATCCACTTTCATGAGTTTTGCTTCCAGGCTCAGCCGGTCCATACAGAAGAAGAATATCTGGTTTCCAACTTTTATCAATTGGTTAACCGGATTAACATAATCTGAAGAAACATTTTGTTCAGATACAAAATTCCCTTCCTTATCAGTTTTCATAACATAAACACCTTTAAAAGGAGACTCTGAAACCTTTCTTCCTCCAAGGATAAGAAAGCCTTCATCTCCTGTTTGCTGTATATCATATGGACTATATTCTGATGTAATATCAGAATGGTCATAGATCTTTAAAAAAGTTTCGGGCTTTACATCCTTATTCTTTTTAACATCACAAGAAGTAAAAAAAAGAATAATTAAAGCTCCAAATAATATTATAATCCTATTCATTCCGACACTATTATCTTGATCTGAAATTATTTGCATTGACATACCTCATTGGAAGAAGACATCCCAGATTAATACTTATATTCCTAAGCTTCAAATCATCCAGCGCATCACCAGCCCCGCTAAGGGTATTATTAGTATATCTATTCTTTCTATTGGTAATATTATTGGTACCTAATCTGTAGTTAACGTCCAGTAAAACCTTTATATTTCCTACATCATAACTTACGCCTACACCTGCCATAAACCCTATCGAAGATTTAATAAACAAATCCTTTGCTCCAACCAGAATATCTGGTTGGTTAAAATTTGTTCCACCGGAAGCCTTATCTGTACCGCTAATTTCAACCTTTTTGTTGGCTGTGCTCAATATACCATAGTAAAAACCTGCCTGTACATAAGGCTTTATTTCATTCTTAAGTATGTCGTATTTGATTAAAAGCGGTAGTTCAATATAATCCAGCTGATGATCCTGTTTATAATTCAAATCAAAAGTTACAACGCCGGAAGTATCTTTCCATTCATATCTGTTGCTGTAACTAAATCTCTGTCTTCTATAGTTTGGCTGAAAGCTCAGGGAAATGGTTTTATAGGTAAAGGTAACTTCAAGACCGGCAAAGGCGCCGGCCCCTTTAAAGCCACTATACTTTTTATCCAGACTATTAGTTTGTCCTTCTGTGGAGCTGAAAACAGAATATCTGTCACCAGGTTTTACCTTTGAATAACTGAGCCCTCCTCTTACTCCAATCCACCATTGTTTCTCAAGGAATTCAGCATTTCTTCTGGAAGTCGGAGTTCTTCTTCGGTTTCCCTGAGCATTTACTTTTGTACTCATCAGAAGAGACAAAATAAAAACAGAAAAAAGAGGATACAGTAAAATACGCTTCATGCACTGATGCTACTTTAGAATTACAAGTTTCTTAACATCTTTTAACGAACCGGCCTTTATCTCATAATAGTAAATACCGGAAGGAATGTCGCGAAGGTCCACCATTTCTCTGTGTTCACCATACCCACGTTTTTCATTAAGTAAATTTTTAACAACACTACCGTTAGCATTCAGAATATTGATTTCAACATTCGTTTCATTATTTATGCTAAATGAGATAGTCGTAGCAAAACTCGCGGGGTTCGGATAACAGCTATTCATCCTGATCCTCTTATCCAGAAAATCTTTAACTGCCGTAACGTCCGGATTAACAATAGGAAGTACCGTGCCTTTCCCAGGATAATCTCCCCATATAGTTCCAAATTCCGCATCTACTTTAGCTGGATCCACACACAACCATTCCTTTAGAATAGATGCATAGATTTGCCTGTAATCAACCTGCATTTCCACATTATCCTTAGAAAGGTCAGGGTTATTACCAACAACGCCTGGTATAACGCCTTTTCCAAATAGCATAACCGGAGCTCCTGAGCCGTGATCTGTTCCATAGCTTCCGTTTGAATATACCCTTCTTCCAAATTCAGAAGTAGTTACAGTCAATACGCGATGATCAACACTTCTCAATTTCAGATCTTCCTGAAACGCTCTCATGGTAGCAGATATGTGGTACATCAAAGCAGCATGATTACCAATTGTATGGTCATTGGCCTCCACCTGTTGTGCATGTGTATCAAAACCTCCGATTTTCACAAGGAATACTTTGGTTTTGCAACCACCACTGATAAGATTTGCAATAATTTTAAAATATCCAGCAAGAGGATTTTTAATCCTGCCTCCTGGCGCACTCAGAGGATATGTCGTAGGATATGTGACATTCGGATCAAACTTTTTACCTTCGTTATATACAGCAAGAAGTCTGTCGTCATACTGATCTGTTTTCTGCTCCAGATCAAGGAGCCATTTCATTTCCTTTCCATAAGGAGAGTTATTGAGACTTGCAGGCGGAATTCCTCTTGGATCTACCCCCTCCACATCATCAAAGCCCGGTAGCTGTTCCACAAGGTTGAAGAACTGTTGAGGATTATCTATTGCTATTCCTGTAGAAATATTATCTCCCTGATGAAATATAAGTGATACTTCGCTACCAAATTCCAGTGCGAGTGGGTCTTTCATATTGTCATTGGGAAAATCATTAGGATAAACACTTGGTGCGTAATGATCTTTCAGATAACGCCCTACCCATCCGGAACTGATGTAATCATTTGGCCCGCCCCCCATAAACATGATATCTCTGCTTCTGAAGTGAGAGCCATTATGATGTTCATAGGATACACCCTGCACAAAACTCACCATTCCCTGATCGTATAGGTCTTTCACCCCTACCATATCCGGATGCAAGCCAACAGACCTTTCTGTGGTAAGCGAACTATCTAACAATATAAATTTACGATTTCCATTTTCGGGAATAGCAATATTAGGACGTGCATTCTGATAATTATCATAATCCCCTGCAGGTATAAGCATATTTAAGCCATCGTTACCTCCATGCATCTGAAGAATGATTAAAACTCTGTCATTAGGGCATTCCGCTGCAAGTTTTTGCAATGGAGACGCCATAGACATAGATTTAAAAAATATGCCATCAAGCGCAAAGGGTATTGCGCCAAGAGCCGGTAGTTTATTTATAAAGTCTCTTCTTTTCATAAGACTGTTTTTCCTGATTAAAATAACTGATATTCGGGTGACTGCAACATTGCATTTAAAAGGTATTGTAGCATACCTCTTGCATCCTCCTTGCTCTCGGGTATTGTATTAGCATTGTTCCAGCTAAATTCCCAGAATACTTCTGGCCCTTGCGGCAAGCCTTTTCCAATTACAAAAAACTGGGATTTGAAATAATTAAGACGTTCTACTGTAATCTCTGTTCCAGACAGAGACATAGGTAAAAGGTAAGATGCCAGTTCTTTGATAAGTTCATCAGGATTCAACGCAACACTGGCGAATCTTTGCTGGATAAAAAGAAGAATATCTATTTCAATTTCTCCCTCTTCCATTTTATCAACCCTTATGTTATCGAAAATAAACTTATACCGTTGAGTGAGTGTGTTTGCAGATATCCAGTTTCTATTGTACAAGGGATATTGGAAATAAGCATCGTAACCGGCAACATCATAAGGATTCAGGAAAATCATTCCCTGATATTTCATTGAATCAAGGAGTTTACCAGTCGTCTCATAGAACTTTTCTGCTTCTGTCTGTGGATCTGGTAAATTATATTCAAAGAATCTTAGTGTATTTAAAACCAGGTCTAGAGGAGATTTTATTAAAGCTCCGAAATTATTATCATCTACAGTTGCTGTTGCCGAGTCATAAAAATGCTGACTTTGCAAGAGCTCCATGATCACCGGCTGCAGTTTGAAATTATTAGAAACAAAAGTATTTGCCATATCAGCAATGATACTGCTATCTATGGTCTGAGTGATTTCATGATATACATAGAATCTGTATATTCTTCTGCAAATATTTTTCACTGTCTCCTGCTGAGCATAGATCATTTCTACAAGCTGATCCAGCTCATCAAGCATACTTGCTTCTGTTGCTTTATCTCCAAAAAGTAAAGTAGTATCCGGTGTGATGACAGTATTTCCAAATCGATCGCTGAATTCCTTAGGATCATTATCGTGCTGATTTGCAACAGTACCTGTCCCTTTTACTTTCACCCTTGGTAATTGAGTATCTTCATCAATCGTGAGAAAAGTAAAGTCTGTATCGTACCCTGAAAATACACGGGCAGCGGCTTGAACATCCTGTTCTGTAAAGTAAATATAATCACCGGGAATAGTAGAAGGAGGTACATATCCTGGAAGACCTTTTCCTATTGTAAATAATTCAAGAAATTCTCTGGCATAGTTCTCATTCGGTCTCCCTTTCACATTAAGTCTTCCATCCAGTAATACCATCATGGCATTATCCAGAGAGACTTTTTTCGTAAGCATTTTAAAGTTCCACAAAGGATCAGGCTGATTGTCGAAAGCGAACTTTCTGAACAAGGCATTCTGAAAATATAGAGCTCTGCTATTATTTACGGTTTCCTGTATTGTGGTAAAATGAGTGTGAAGCAGAAAAACTATTTTTTCTCTGGTCAGAAAAGCAAGTTTCTGAGAAGGTTCTACTCCTGTTCCTGCAAGCATACCGAGCCACCATTTTATAAAAAAACCTTGCAAATCTCCGTCTTCACTATCACCGGAAACAGGCAATGTATTTACCCAGGTTATTCCAGAGGCCGGGTCTATAGGAGGTAAAGGATCTGTAGTTGTAACAAACAATTGTTGAATTGCCTGAGATGCGGTAAGACCAGACATTGAATCTATATCTGCTTTGGTACCACCAAATGTCGCCCGCCTTAACAAATGGGCAGCATTTTTCTTTCCTAATACTCCAGTAAAAGGTGCTAACGGCATAATTATTTAAGGTGTTAAAAGTTTGAGAATCTTCCCCTCGGAAACCAATTAGTTTACGCTTTTTAAGGGTGAAAGATTCTATCAGTCAATAATTTCTAAAAAAAATATAATTTTAAAAAACAGATTCGAAATTAAATTTCCCCACAAATCAGGTAACAAGCAGCTTTAATACACTTAACAATATTGATTTTCAGGAATTAATACAATTTTTCAAAAATCAAACTTTGTTGATTCTATTATTCTATCTTCCTGATAGTAAAAGTTTTTCCATTCAGTTGAACTACATCTCCGGACTTTTTGGTCATTAGTAAGGCTCCTAATGGGGAAACAGGAGATATGGCAAAATATGTTATTCCTTCAAAATCCAGTTTTCCAGCACTGATAGAAATATAAAAATTCCCTTGATCGGTAAATACAAGGCTTCCAGACTGTATAGAATCAGATGTCTTTTCCGGATTTATTTGCGAAAGCACTTGTTTTAATTTCATAGCCTCTCCAAGCTGCACAGACTGCTTTTCAATTTCCAACTGCATCATAGCCCTTCCTGTCTCGTACTTGTCTCCTGCGCTGCTTTTGGTTTCTTCATTGGCCGCAAGTTGGGCATGTTCAATTGCCTTTTGAGAAGAAGCTATTCGCTGTTCTACAAAAGCAGTACATAATTCGTACAATTTTATTTTAACAGACATCAGTTAATTTTAAAATGAGGTTATTCTTTATTAAAATGTCAAATTTGGAATGGCATAAAAATGAAGAAGTCTTCCGGTTGGGGAAGACTTCAACAATTAAACTTTTAAAGCTACTATTTTTTCTTCTCTTTCTTCTCAGCTCTCTTCTCTTTTAGCGTCTTAGCAGGCTTTTTCTTTGTTTCTTTTTTGGCGTCTTGTGATTTTGACATATAGGTAAACAGTTAAGATAAAACAATATTATGTTTAACGAATCAAGCTTAATTTATTTTTTAATATTTTCCAATTTAAACGAATTATTTTTTTATTAGTTCCCTTCATCCGACAAAAGTTAAAATCTTTATAAATATGAATTCCATTCACTAAGTTTAGTTTATAGTAAATGGATTATCAGATCGGCATGCTGGAACTACAATCACTTCATCACTCTATTGACAGGCAGATTCAGGCAAATAAAGGAAAGAATCTTTACTACTTTGACAGAGATGCTTTATTCAATTTCTGTGAAGAGAATAACATGCTCTCAAACAGACATAAATTTGCAGAAATATTCTCTGAAGATGCTATTCAGGAAGATCTTATAGATTATACTTTATCAAAGGTACTCCATGAGTTGTTTCATACAAATCAATACATTACTGTAAACGAGCGGGATAAATCAATCCTGCGAAAAGTTTATAAAAAATTATTATCAGAGCTCTGCGACCAACAATTAAGCTTGTCCGATATTTCTTCCAGACATTTTACAAGACTGACGACCTGGCTTTCTTACTCTAATCCACACATAGAAAAATCCAATCCATCCGACAAAAAATCTGCTTCCGAAGTAGTATGTGCTGAATATTCAGCTGACTTGCAATTGGAGCTTTTGGATATAAATCCGGAGAACCTAATGGAACCTATCCTGGATGTAGGCTGCGGCGAACATGCACAATTGTCAACCTTTTTAAAAGGAAAAGAACTTAAGGTTTTTGGAATAGATCGACTACTTTACCAAAAAAAGTCATGGCTATCTGAAATCAGCTGGTTTGAATTTGAATTTAAACCGGGTAACTGGGGTACTATTATTTCCAATCTTTCCTTCTCCAGTCATTTTCTAAACAACCATTTAAGAGAAGATGGAAAATTTATGGAATATGCTCAAAAGTACATGGAAATTTTACATTCCCTGAAACAAGGGGGGACATATCACTATGCTCCCTCATTACCTTTCATTGAAGAGCATCTGGATAAAAAAACTTATAAAGTTGATAGAAAAATTATCAATAAAGATTACCAGCGAACCATTATTACGAAGCTATAAAGCTTTAAGGATTCAATAAATTATAATCATCTGACTTATCTTTCAGAAATACTCCTGAAATCTTTCTTGCCATTGATTCATTTATGAGACACCTTAACTTCTCAGCTGCCTGTGAATAGGATAATCCATTCTTATGGATATTTGAAATACAGTTACGAGACTCATCTGTCAGACCTGGTGTAGGATTATAGGTGAAATAAATTCCCATGCTGTCTGGAGAACTTAAACCTGGCCTTTCTCCAATCAGCACAACTACCAATTTTACTTTCAAAAGAAATCCGATTTCATCTCCAATAGCAACTCGCCCATACCTGACAATAGATAATGGTGAATAGGAATAGGTTTTATCCCTAGACGTAAATTCTCTTAAAAATTTAAATGCATGGTGATGAATTGCTGTAGAAGATAAACCATCACAGATTACAAGAGCTATATCAGAAGGCGGTTGATTTAGATTGCTTAGTAAGGATGCTGAAGAGATATTTAATTTCCTTCCAAGATCAGGTCTGTTTAGATACTGGGCTTTATTGTTGATTTGAGATTGGAGATGGTACAGTGGCATTTCTTGTTCAGCAAACTGCTCGCATATTAATGACTCATCCAACTCTTTATGTACTGCATCTTTGGCTTCTGCAAAACTAAGCTGAAACTTCAGCTGAT
Source organism: Sporocytophaga myxococcoides DSM 11118 (assembly GCF_000426725.1). Classification (NCBI taxonomy): domain Bacteria; kingdom Pseudomonadati; phylum Bacteroidota; class Cytophagia; order Cytophagales; family Cytophagaceae; genus Sporocytophaga; species Sporocytophaga myxococcoides. Next base: position 224,415 of record NZ_AUFX01000010.1, read on the forward strand.
CAGCAGTTGAGATGCTTGTACCTGAATTCTTCAGGCCTATGCGGGCATTGGTAAACCTTTTCAGATTATTCCAGAATTCTTCTTCTATCATAATAGGTCTATAAGTTTTGTAAGATCACGGCTTCCGGAAAGTGTAAAATCAGGATTCATAATTTTCATGCCAGAGAGCCATTTCTCAAACTCGGGAGCAGGTTTTAATCCCAATAACCTTCTCACATAAAGAGCATCGTGAAAGGAAGTACTCTGATAATTAAGCATAATATCATCCGCGCCTGGCACTCCCATAATATAATTGCAACCAGAAGTAGCAAGCAGTGTAAGTAAATTATCCATATCGTCCTGATCAGCTTCTGCGTGATTGGTATAGCAAACATCGCATCCCATCGGTAATCCCAAAAGTTTCCCACAAAAATGGTCTTCGATACCAGCTCGTATAATTTGTTTTCCGTTAAATAAATATTCCGGACCAATAAAGCCAACTACAGTGTTTACCAACAAAGGATGATACTTTCTCGCCACTGCATAAGCCCTTGCCTCTATAGTCTGCTGATCTACACCATGATGCGCATCTGCAGATAGAGCACTACCCTGACCTGTTTCAAAATACATCACATTATTACCCAACACTCCTCTCTTTAAGGCCACAGTTGCCTCATATGCTTCCTGAAGCATAGACAAATTAATACCAAAACTTGAATTTGCTTTTTCAGAGCCGGCAATAGATTGAAATGAAAGATCTACAGGATAGCCTTTTTCAACCAATTCCATTGTAGTTGTAAGGTGTGCCAGAACACATGACTGAGTGGGAATATTAAGCTTATCAATCAGAGCATCCAGCATTTTCAGAAGTTCACCAGTAACCTTAAAACTGTCAGTAGCAGGATTTATCCCAATTACTGCATCACCACTGCCTTTAAGCAGTCCATCTATCACAGATGCTGCAATTCCTTTCAAATCATCAAACGGATGATTTGGCTGCAGCCTCGTTGAAAAATGGCCTTTAAGTCCAAGAGTATTGCGGAAACAGGTGATGACTTCACATTTTGAAGCAACCAGAATCATATCCTGAATACTCATAATTTTGGAAACAGCTGCAGCCATTTCCGGAGTAATACCAGAAGCTGTGGCTTTAAGTAATTCAGAAGTAACTGCCTCACTGAGCAACCAATCTCTAAAAGCTCCGACAGTCAAATGGCTTATTGGCTGAAAAGCTTCAGCATCATGTTCATCTATGATTAGTCTTGTAACCTCGTCTTTTTCAAATGCTATAAGATGCTCTTCCAGAAACTTTTTGAGAGGAACTTCGGCAAGTAGAATTTTTGCTATTATCCTTTCTTTCTCCGTTGCTGCTGCAATGCCTGCCAGCTGATCTCCGGAACGTAGCATAGTAGCCTTGGCCATAAGGTCTTTGAGATCTCTGTAAACATATGTCTGACTTCCCGATAAATATTTATAGGCCATAGATTAATAAGTCGGCTATTAAAAATTGAAAAATTCCGGAAAAACTTTTACCTGAAAATACTGATGTATAAACAATTGTTTAAATTAATCAGAAAAAGATTCAAAAAAATATGGAGAAATAAAAACGAAGACTTCTTTTTCAGGTTAGATTAAAAAGTTTTACTATGAAGGGAAACCTCGTGTTAATACTGATTGGATTCTTAATGGCGTGCCACGTAGAAAAGAAACCAAATTCTAATGGACTGGCGGAAGAAGATGTCATTTTCGAGGCAAAGGAAATAATACCCGAACCTGAGCGGGAAATCTATATAGGTATGCTCCCCTGCGCCGATTGCCCCGGGATCCGTAAGGAACTGAAATTAACACATGACCCGGCAAAACAAGAAGGAGATTTTGAGTTAAAACAAAATTATATTGAGCGAGATACCAACACCTATCTCACTCAGGGCTATTGGAAAAGCACCATCGGGAATGAAGATTCACACAGTGCATTACTCATACAGACTTACCCAGAAGGCCAAAAGAAAGCCGATAACTACCTAAAAATCACAACAGAACAGATAGTAGATTGTGGTAAAAAAACAACCCCACCTCAGGATCAATATCCATATGTACTTTATAAAGTAAAGAAACCTTCTGTCAAGATAAGTGGATATTTCAGATATTTCGCTGATGCTGCAACATTCAGAAAATGTAAGGCAAAAATACCAATGATTGTTGAACCTGTAATTTTATACAAGTATGCGGAACAGGTGTATATGCATCAGAAAAAAAATCCCGGAGACGAAATATATTTTACCATTGAAGGCTATATTGAAAAGAAACCTACAGAATCCGGACAAACCAGGGAATTCCTGACTATTACGAAGGTACTGGATATCAAGCCAGACTTTAAATGTCAGTAAAAACAACATATCCCTTGTAATTGCATTATCAATATTTGTGGCTATCTTTCGTTAAAAAAATATGAAAGATCTATATAAAAGCACCTTAGGCAGACTAAGAATAGTGGGCTTTGTGGAAGGCCTCTCCTATTTAATACTGTTATTCATTGCAATGCCTATTAAATATATCGGAGGAATCCAGGAGCCGGTTCGTATGACGGGAATGGCCCATGGACTTCTCTTTGTACTTTATGTTTTATTAGTCATTCAGTCTACCATCCAATATAACTGGACGATCAAAAAAGCCTTCATCGCATTTCTGGCTTCCATTATTCCATTTGGGACATTCTATGCAGATATGAAGCTATTCAGAGATAACGAAGAGGCAAAAGCCTAAGCTCGGAATTCTTAATTGAGAAACTTTACCTGGGTCTTTGTCGTCATCTGAAGATAAAGATCCAGCAAAAAATCCACATAGTGATTCTCCTTGAGGCACACAGTCTCGCTATTTACTTTATAACAAAATCCGGCAGGAGACACTCTGAACGAAATCACTTCCACTTTATCAGCAAGATTCAGATGAACAAGTATTTCGGTAACACTGCTATTGGTATCCCCTTTAATTATCTTATAATACTGAGGTTTGTATTCCGAGATTACTGATTGCTTATTCAACCAGTCCAGCATACTTAAAAAAGCTTTTTTGTCTTTCATTTGAGAAGAATTTCAGGTTGAAAACCGAAAATGAATTTCTTTCGTTCCACTTTACTCAAATGAAATCAATTTTATCCAGTATGCTTCAGGATCTACCTGATAACTGTGCCTTTACAGCGTGATATGTAAGGATTCTATTTTTTTATCCAGAAACACAGAAGCAGCAGCATCAAAACTGGTAGTAGAGTCTGTAGTATAAAAAGTGCAAGTCCCGCCTTTCGAACACTTGGTCTCCATATCAGGATGGCTTACGAAATAATCTTTAAGACTTTTGGCTACAATTTCTCCCTGAGACACGAGCTTTACTTCAGAGGGAAGGTAATTCTGGATTTTCTCTGCAAGCAAAGGATAGTGTGTACAGCCCAATACCAGTGTATCTATTTCTGATGATTTTGATAAAATGTTAATGATATGCTTTTCAATAAAATAGTCAGCTCCAGGGCCGTCATATTCGTTATTTTCTACCAGCGGAACCCACATTGGGCATGCTTCCTGAAAGACTTTTATTTCAGGATAAAACTTATGAATCTCAATAGGATAAGAATTTGATTCTATAGTACCCTTGGTTCCCAGAATACCCACATGACGTGTTTGCGAAACAGAGCCTATTATTTCAGTAGTTGGTCTTATAACGCCTAAAACCCTTTTCTCCGAGTCTATAGCATTTAAATCCTGCTGTTGAATACTTCTCAAAGCTTTAGCAGAGGCTGTATTGCAAGCTAAAATGACCAGGTGACATCCTTTATCAAAAAGATACTTTACACACTCAAGAGTATATTGATAAACGGTATCAAATGACCTGGTTCCATATGGAGCTCGTGCATTGTCTCCCAGGTAAAGGTAATCGTAATCAGGGAGTAATTTTTCAAACTCTTTCAGAACTGTTAATCCTCCAAAACCTGAGTCAAATACCCCAATCGGCCCTTTTTCCATGAATTATTATTTATAGTAATGCGGCAGCGAAATAAGTACAAATTCCATAAAGATTAAAATAATTTGTGGATTCACTGATGCTTAGAAAAACAATTTATCAGGAAAATAATTGCATAGTGGTATTCAAAAAAATAAAAATCTATGTTTACAAAAAGGCTCAACATAGTCTACTAACTTTATAGAGAATAAAATTCCATTTTAGAAATGTCGCAAAACAAACTACACTTTGAAACCCTTCAACTGCATGCAGGACAGGAGGTTGATCCAACAACTCAATCAAGAGCTGTACCTATCTATCAGACTACCTCATATCAGTTTAAAAGCTCAGAGCATGGAGCTAATCTGTTCGCTCTTAAAGAGTTCGGGAATATTTATACAAGAATAATGAACCCAACCACAGATGTCTTTGAAAAGAGGATAGCTGCATTGGAAGGTGGAGTTGCGGCCTTAGCCGTAGCCTCCGGTCAGGCTGCTCAGTTCATAGCATTGAACAACATACTTCAGGCAGGCGACAACATAGTATCTACTTCATATCTCTATGGTGGTACCTATAATCAATTCAAAGTGTCGTTTAAGAGGCTTGGTATAACAGTAAAATTTGCGGAAGGAGATAAAGCTGAATCTTTCGAAAAGCTGATTGATCAGAACACAAAAGCCATATACCTTGAAACCATTGGTAATCCAGGGTTTAACATTCCGGACTTTGAAGATATTGCAAAGCTGGCTAAAAAGCATGATTTACCTCTCATTGTAGATAATACTTTTGGAGCAGGTGGTTATCTATTCAGGCCATTAGAGCATGGAGCCAATATTGTGGTAGAATCAGCTACCAAATGGATTGGTGGGCATGGTACAAGTATAGGAGGCGTTATTATTGATGGTGGTAACTATAACTGGGGCAATGGAAAATTCCCTCAGTTTACTGAGCCTTCAGAAGGTTATCATGGATTAAAGTTTTGGGACGTATTTGGAACAAACGGTCCATTCGGAAATATAGCATTTATTATTAGAGCACGTGTAGAAGGACTAAGAGACTGGGGACCGGCTTTAAGTCCATTTAACTCATTTCTTTTACTTCAAGGACTGGAAACGTTGTCATTGCGAGTACAAAGACATGTTGACAATGCACTGGAATTAGCTAAATGGCTGGAAAAACATCCGCAGGTAACTTCCGTAAATTATCCTGGACTTGAATCTAGTCCTTATAACAAGCTAGCTAAAAAGTATCTAAAAAATGGATTTGGAGGAGTATTATCTTTTCAGATTAAAGGAGGAAAGGATGCAGCTGATAGATTTGTAAACTCACTTAAATTGGTTAGTCATCTTGCTAATGTCGGAGATGCTAAGACATTGATCATTCATCCGGCTTCGACTACACATCAGCAGTTAAATGATGTGGAACAAAAATCAGCAGGTGTGATACCAGGCCAGTTAAGAGTTAGTACAGGTATAGAACATATTGAAGATATAAAATCAGATTTTCAGCAAGCATTTGATGCTGTAAAATAATCTCCAAAGCCCGGAATAAAAGCCGGGCTTTATTTTAATCTATTGTCTGATTAAAAGATTTTCTGCCGGCAGATATATTCTGAATATTGTCCCCTCTCCTGCTTTACTTTCTATATCGATGGTCCCTCCAGCATTTTCAACAATCCTTTTAACTATATACAAGCCCATTCCTGAACCTTCCACATGCGCATGCAATCTTCTGAACATTTCGAATACTCTTTTTTTATTTTCCTGCTTTATACCTAACCCGTTATCTCTAGCAAAAATCACTATCTTATCCTTTTCAAGGAAAGTTCTGACATCAACAATAGGGGCAGTATCGCTTTTCTTGTATTTGATAGCATTTGAAATCAAATTATAAAAAATACTTCTGAGATTCTTTTTGCTGAATTTTATAGCTGATACATTAAAGTCTAAATTAATCTTAGCTTCAGACTCATCAATAAATCTTTGCATATCCTCCATTACCTCTTCTACTATTTCAGAAAATTCAACTACTTCATTAGTCCAATCCTTTTGTTTCTGAATTTTTGCAATTTCTGTAAGATCATTGATTGTTCTTCCTAGTCTCAATAATGATTTATTCATTAATTCAATCAGCTCATCTCTTTCATCTTTATTATCACCTGCAATTTTCAAAGCATCGACTAATCCTTCCATATTAGATATTGGAGCTTTAAGATCATGAGAAGCGGTATAAATAAAGTTATCAAGGTCTAAGTTGATCATTTTTAATTCTTCAAGCTGTAGCTTTTGTTCATGAATGTCAGTGCTGGTACCGACCCACATCTCGACATCACCATTTTTGCTGGTTTGAGGAAAACCTCTTGTAAGGTGCCATCTATACTCTCCATCATCTTTTTTAAACCTGTGTTCAATCTGAAAAGGCTTATGTTCTTGAAGTAATTGGGTAATGGTTTTATCATTCTGCACTTTGTCTTCGAAATAAGTAATCAGGTCTATACCTTTTTTCAGGAATTCATCAATTGCATAACCGGAATACACTTCCCAATTGTGACCAAAAAAATTAAAAACTCCATTTCCATCGGCAGTCCACACCTTATCTGGCATGGCTTCCAGAAGAAAATTCTTTGTTTCCAGATTTTTTGCTATAGTTTCTTTAGCTTTTTTTTCACCTGTAATATCTTTAACCTCCACCAGTGTTCCGAGAGGAATTCCATTCTCTAAAATAGGACTAGCAGAACAAAGTGCGGGAAATAAACTTCCATCTTTCCTTATCAGAATATCCTCCTGATCATGCACATGAACTCCTTGCAGAATGGTTTGATAGATATTTCGGGCTGGATCAAGATTTTTATATGGTCCTTTGCTTCTATGATGCATAACATCATAAAAAGTCTTTTCGCTGAAGTCTTCAGGTCTATATCCGGTAATCTTGGTTACTGCCGGATTAATAAAAGTAACAAATCCTTTTCTGTTGATGACAAATATTGCCGCAGTCACCGTTTCGGTGATTGTTTGCTTGAGTCTGTTAATCCTTTTGGCTTCCGATCTTATAAGTAAAATAAAGAATATCAAAAAGCTTATCACAGATCCTCCAATAAGAATCAATAGGGCATCATTAGATTCTCTTCCTCCAAAAAGAGGTTTTGATGAAATGTAGATAATCCAGTTAGTTCCACCAATGCTTATGTTTTCATACTTCTTAAATTCCTCTCCTTTATTTCCTAAAGTTCCATTTTTCCTGGTAGAAAAAAGTAAAGCGTCTTCCGTCAGTTCCTCTCCATTATAAATTTCAATATTTAAATCATTGAACCTTGCCGGAAGTAATGCATTAAATAAATCACCTGACCTGAAAGGACTGTATACAAATCCTTTGATGGACTGTCTTCTTTGCTCTCTGGAAAGCAAAGCACTTGAAGAACCATTTGAATAATAAACAGGAACATAAATTAAAAAGCCAGGTTGATTGCCGTCACCAGTTTCCTGAACCAATGTTAATTTATCTGTAAGGGCAGGTTTACCTGTTTCCATTGCTCTTTCCATAGCCCTCCTTCGAACCGGTTCACTATACATATCATAACCAAATGCCCTAAGATTTCTATCTGTAAATGGTTCCAGATAGATTATGGATGTGTATATTTCTCTTTTACCAGAAGGAGTTACAGAATATGAAGGAAAGCCACTGGACCGGATTTCTTTAATATGATTTTCCAATTCCTCAGGCTTTATGAAGATAGAATAACCTATTCCCTGAATTCCGGGATAATTCTGATCTACATCGAGACTTGATATATACCGTTTCCATTCTTTCCTTGTTATCGAATCCGAAGATTCTATAAAAGCCTTTCCTCCTTTCAGGATCTGGATATAATCTAAAATTCTGTTATTAATGGATGTTTTAACAAGATATGATCTTGATTCAAAATATTCTGTTCTTTGCTGGTTAGTCTTTTCTTTAACCTGGATATAAGAATATATAACCAAAAAATATATGATCAGGAAAGAAATGACCGGAATAAAATACTGCCTTAAGAATACACGTATTTTATTATATAATTTCATCAGCAATATATAGAGTTCTAATTTTTAAAAACTAATAAATTTTTTTTGTACGAAAATAAGTAACTTGCGGTTGTCCGGATCCATCCAATTGGGCTTTTTAAATCAATCATCAAACCAGCTATTCACTTTTCATTTTTAATAAATGGATGAAAGATATCTTTTATTATTGCCTTTTCAACTCCTCCACTTACAGCATTCCAAACAAAAGATATAAATCCGTCTGTTTTGTGTCTTTTGTATGATAAGGGTTCAATTTTTCTACCATTATTTTTTATAGCCAAGTTTGCAATACGTGATTTAAGCCTTCTTTTCTTTCCTGAATCTCTAATGAGATTAATTCTCAGATCTTGAAACTCTAAAGCAAATGTCCCTTTAGCGCTGCCACTGAGAACCTCCATGTTTAGCGATGGCAATGCAAAGGTTCCTGATCTGAGCTCCAATCCTGAAAATTGCATTATGCCGTTAAATTTAGTACCATCAATAGGAGACAGTGTTCCTTTAAGTGTGTAATCAAAAGACTTTCTATACAACGGATACCTGATTACAACATCCAACTTTCCCTGATCCATGATTTTAGACTGAATCATAAATACAGAGCTGGAAGTATCTCCATTTTCACCAGTCAGATTGGAAAGGTTTTTTATTTTTAAATGAGTGTCATTGAAAGTAAGCTTTCCCCGCCTGTTTTGTATGTCATCAAATTGTTCATAAATAATATCACAATTTATCAAATCAAACTCTTTTATATTAAGGTAAAAGCCTAGCTCCTTGAGTAGTTCATTAGGCATTCTTCCCTTCCCTTCATAGGAATTTTTAAAATTTTCATTGTCGTAAATTTTAAGCAGCATACCTGAAACGCTAAGTAGTTGCATTTCCAGCCCTGTCCCTGATATCAGTCTGTGAAAATTCACTGACTCCCCCTCTATCTTTTCTATTGTATTGTTAAACATGATAAATGTTTCTTCTGTTTCATGCATCTGAGCAAGAGAAAAGCCACTAAGATAAATCTTTCCTTCTCCGGTAAAAGCTTCCAGATTTCTCACCTTCAGCTCAATGTTTTGCGGGAGCACTTTTGACATATAATTTTTAATACCCAAACTTATTTCTCCCCAATAATTACTTGCTTTAATTGAACCGGAACTTACAGCTATGTCTTTTGCCAGCAATAGTATATCTTCTGCGGCTTGTTCTACAAGACCTTTAGGACTAAACACCTTTAAGCTTACCTTTCCTTCTTTCAAGGCAAATGTTTTTATAATTAAACTATTACTTATATATGGTAAAAACTTTGCCAGCATGTCTCCAACACTGACTGAACTATCATTTGCAGTAATTGTGGTTACAAAATCAACATCAGGAGTCTGAAAAAACAATTGTCCGATTGCGATTTTATTTTCTTTGAAAAAGAGAGAAAAATCTACTTCGTAAGCCCTTATGAATTTTATCTTTGCATTATATTTTTCTTTATCCGATCTTTTTAATGGAGTAACTTTAACATCATGCATTCCCAATAAGGAATCTTCATAACTGCCAAGAAATTGCTTCACCGATATTTCAAACAAGCTATCACTGCTTACAAGTTTGTAGTTACCTATATTGAATTTTACCTGAGTTGTAAACAGAACATTTCTGGAGGCACCGGTATCTATGCGGATATTGCGCATCTCAAGAAAAATACTGTCTGCATTTTGTTTGGTAGTTCCGCTTTTTCCTTTTAAATCAACAGCCAGAACTCCTCTGTTAATTTTAAGCTCATTAATATTAAGAGACCCGGCAAAGCTCGCTACAAGGCCCGGAACCACATCCAGAAAGCTTTGATGAGCTATCTCAATGGTATCTACCGGAATATTTCCTTTAAATGAGAACCTGGGATCCTGTATTTCTATTCCGTCAACTTTCAGAGCCCTATCAAAGATATACGTAACCCACTTTACATTTTTAACAGTAATATTTTCAGCTCTGACTTCAACATCTGAATAGTTTCCCCGTGGATTTTCAAGTCTGATTTTCCTCAGAACCGCTGTATCCTGAAATATATGTACATTCCCTATATTTGCATTCCCTTCCAACAGCATAACATTAAACTTGTCAAACTCAAGCAAATAAAGCCCTCCAGAGGATTGATATACTGATTCTATAATTTTTTTCTTTACAATAGGAGTGATAAAAATATTGACAATTACATATAACAATAATGAGAAAATGACCAGTCCCGAAACTATTATTATTAAAGCTTTAAAAAGCTTTTTAATAAATGACACTACTTTTTTCTCTTTATTTGGCTGATCACTCATGGTAATGGGTATTCCAGGTCTAACCTTTACCCAAAGAAACTGTTTATTGCTTGTTGAGTTTTAATAATTTCAATATGAAATCTCTACTCATCTCCCCCAAAAAAACATCTTATAAAAACTCTGTAAAGGAACTTACAGCAAGGAATGGAACCAGAATGAACGGCACTCATGGTATCCGGAATAAAAGCTTCATTAATTGTTTTAAATACATGCAGTATTTTAGTAATACTGGATTTAAAACCAGAAATAAATTGGTAAGCAAAAGGGACAAGTTTTCTCTTTGGCAAAAATAAAATTCAATGATTAAGAGGAGGAAAAAAAATAAAGCCCATCCGGGGAGGGTGGGCTTCAAAGTAAGAAAGGATAAGCTTTGCTATTATGGCTAAACTAAGGAAACATTTACAGCGTTGGGCCCTTTCTTACCTTGCTTTACCTCAAATCGAACCTTATCATTTTCTCTGACCTGGTCGATCAGTCCACTTGCGTGAACAAAAATTTCTTCTCCGGATTTTTCATTTTTAATAAATCCATATCCTTTGGAATTATTGAAGAACTTTACAGTTCCTTGTAACATAGAAAGTTGTAGCATTGACATTAGATTTTAATAATGCTACATCAACCCAAACTAATCCAGAATGTTTAATAGAATTTAACTATTTTTTTAATCACATTTTTCCGCAACGCCTTTGTCTTTCACTAGAGACATAAAACCTTCAAAATCATAAAGATCTTTATCCAACAAATGGGATGGTGATATATTCTTCAAGGCATTAAAAATAACCTCCGTTCTGTCAGAATATTCTTTTTCCCAATTTTCTAGCATTTTTTTAATTACCTGTCTCTGCATATTTTGCTGGGAACCACAAAGATTGCATGGAATAATCGGATAAGCCTTCGCAACAGAATATTTTTCAATTTCTTTTTCCTTACAGAACGCCAGAGGTCTTATCACTATATGCTCTTGGTTATCAGTTTTGTATTTGGCTGGCATTGCTTCCATTTTTCCACTGAAGAAAAGATTCAGGAAGAATGTCTCAATAATGTCTTCCCTGTGGTGTCCCAATGCAATTTTTGTTGCGCCAAGTTCTTTTGCTGCAGTGTATAAAGTACCTCTTCTTAATCTTGAACAAAGAGTGCAAAGCGTTTTTCCTTCCGGAGTTTTTTCTTTAACAATCGTGTAAGTATCACGCTCTATAATTTTAAAAGGTACACCGAGGCGGGTTAGGTATTCAGGAAGGATGTGCTCTGGGAAATCAGGCTGTTTCTGATCCAAGTTGACAGCTATAATTTCAAAAGAATATTTTCCATTTTGCTGAATATGCATAAGGATATCCAACATAGTATAACTATCTTTTCCACCGGAGAGGCATACCATAATCTTATCTCCGTCTTCAATCATCTTATAATCCTCTATCGCATTCCAAACAGCTTTTCTAAGCTTTCTTTCGAGTTTTTCGAATTCAAAATCCTGATTTTCCATATTTCAAAGCAAAACTAAATGCAAAGTTTCTAAATTAGTCTTGCTTAACCAACTTTTTAATCAGATTAATCAGTAATATTAAGACTACTCCCTCAAAATCAAGACTATCAGCTCAACTTAAAATCAAAGGGAGGTGTATTAAAAATTAAATTAAAAATGGTACCATATCCTGATTCGCTATCCACTTCAATCTTTCCATTATTTCTCTCCATTATACTTTTTACAAGATATAGTCCGCCCCCTAAACCATCTTCAACATCATGAGCTTTTCTGAATGCCTGAAAAATCCGTTTATGATCTTTAGGACTTATGCCTATTCCATTATCGCAGAAGCTTAATAAAAGCCTTCCCTTTTGCATCTGCGTTTTAATGACAACCCTGACGTTGTTTCCAGGAGTTTTGAATTTAATAGAGTTTAAAAGTAAATTTAACAATACGGATTTCAATTGCTTTTTTGAAAAATGTATAGTTAGTACCTGAAACTCTCTTACCACGGTAAGCTTGCCATCGAATAGAACAGGATTAATATCTTCTAAGACTTCATCCAGAATATCTGAAAAGTTTATAGAATACTTTTGGTCTAATAGATCGGTATTATAAATCTCAGAGATTTCGATCAACAGTTCAATTGTCTTTTTTATTCGCTCCAATGATGTATTAAGCATCTGCCTTAGCAACTCTGCTTCCCCGCTGTCATTATTGACCTCCAACATCATCTCTTTAACCAGTCCTTCTATATTAGAAACCGGAGCTTTCAATTCAATATATACCTTATTAATAAAATCATCCAATTCGGAATAAGCCTTCTTCAGATTACTATCTCTTTCTTTCAACTCTATGAAAGACCTTTCAACACTTGCATTCATAAGGCTTTTATTATCAGAATATAAAGGAGCAGCAGACTTCTGATCCAGAGCTTCTTTCGCAGCTTCAATTTCCTGCTGACGAAGTGAAAAAAAATCTTTTAAAATCAATCCTTCTTGCACAGCATAGAAATGATTCATTTCTTTTATCACTTCTGATATTTTATTTATATCAGTTGTATAAAACATTAGATATTCAATAATAGAACTCCTTATATCATTTACTCTTAATGTAAATTTTTCAACCTGAGCCTCCTTGAATTCATAATATTTATTTATAGGAATATATTCACCCGTATAGACTGATTTGAGGTACTGTTCCATTGCAGCCCGAAGACAATAGAAGTCATTTTCAGGAATGTTATTATAATAAAGCCTTAGGAAATGAGCCTTGTCAGAAACTATTTTTTTTGAATATTCTACTGTTATATGATCCAGGTAATTTTTATAAAGATAGAATACAAAGTTTCTGAAATGAGTATAAACCATTGATCACTTATTTATTAATAAGAAAAAAGTACCCCCATTGTAAATCACCAATAACAAAACTTTTCACAAATTGTTTTTTAACATATCTCTTTTGATTTTATACATCAAAAGTTTGTTAAAAATATTCTATTCACACCTGATTAGCCGAATCTATCAATGAAAAATTATCCGAATAGAGTTTCTTCCGGAAGATAGAAGCCATACTTTTCGACTTCCTTTCTTGTTATTTTATAATTGCTATGCAATATAGATTTGATGCCGAGCTTCCCTGCTATAGTTGTCATTAGTTCCCGTTCTTCGATATATAAAACTTCACTCGCATCGGAGCCTGAAATATCAAGTGCTATTTTGTAAAATTCAGGATCTGGCTTACAGAGCTTCAGGTAAGAGGAAGAAATAAACGTGTCCACAAATTCCTGAAGCTTAAATTTTTTAATTCTAAATTCATTCAGTTCTCTGCCTTCATTATTAAGGGCTACTATTTTCAATCGAAAATGTCCTCTTAAAAATTTTATATATTTGATCATCTCATCATTAGGCTTTGATTGCTCAAAGACGAAATTTTTATACTCACCACATCCGAAATTTCTATCCGTATAAAAAACAACATACTTAATATATTCATCAAGACTTATTTTGCCGCAATAGTACAGAGAAGCAACCTCTGTATGTCTGAACATAACCTCTTCTGCTTCTATTCCAAAAAAGTTTATCGAATCTTTCACACATTTGCCATCCCAACTATTGGATAATAAAACTCCTCCAATATCAACAAAAACAGTTTTTATAACTGGCTGTGATTGTTGCATCAATTTTAGAAAATCTGAATCATTCATTTGGCTTGCTTTAGGTCTGTAGAAAGATTTGATTTAAGTACTAACACCAATTTCAAAACCTGATTTATGCTGTAAATGTTACTCATCGAAATATGTAAATGTGAAATTCTTTTAACCAGTTATGCTTTTACAGTGAAATAAAAAACTGATCCCTTTCCAAGTTCTGATTCCATTCCTATTTTCCCTCCGTTTTCTTCTACTATCTTTTTCACAATGGATAAACCCAGCCCTGAACTACTAATGCCCGGATCATCGTGTGCTACAGTAAATTCTTCAAACAGTTTGCTTTGATATTCAGAACCAATCCCCCTTCCATTGTCAGAGACAGAAAAACGATAATATTCCCCCTCTCGAGTGCAATCTACAACAATGTGTCCTTCAGCTTTATCCATATATTTAATAGCATTACTGATAAGATTCAGAAATACCTGAATAAGCGAGACCTGGTGATATTGTACAGTATTAGGAAGATTTTTGGTTATCTGTACTTTAATGCTTTCCGGTGGATTGAGGTTTGCTACAATGTTATGAACAAGGTCGTAAACTTTGACAGGTTCCTTCATTTTATATTCTTCCCTTGCAGATTTAAGAACACCGTCAATAAGTTTTTTCATATCAATAGATTTTTCCTTGATCATATTTAGCATTTCATTTCCATCTGCATCTAATGTTTTTTTTTTATAATCTTCTTTCAAAAAATCAGCCAGAGGCATAATGGAACTTAAGGGTGCTTTCAGATCATGAGAGATAACATAGGCATATCTGTCCAGTTCGTGAATCTTACGTTCCAGCTTATCAGTCATTTCATTGAATGTTTTTCCCAGCATACCGATTTCGTCCCTGGATTTTATCTCCGCTCTTTTGGAAAGTTCTCCTTCATTAATCAATCGGGCAGTTATAGTCAGTTTTTCTATTGGCTTTGCAATATATCGGCCTATGATGTAAGCTGGTATCGTAAGAAAAATCACAAGGAATAAATTCAATAGTATGAGAATATCCGAAAGTTCTTTCACTGGTTTTAATGCCTCATTCTTGTTTATCTGCGTTACCAGTCCCCATCCTAGGTCTTTTATAAATCTTGTTGCAGCATAAACTTTTTGCCCATTATAGTTGACTACATCGTGAACTATACCAGCTTTTCCCATGAGTGCTTCATTTAGGGCAGTTCCTTCAATATTGTTACTGTACTTCATCGTAGTAGTTCTGTCATGTCGAAGTGGCACCAGATATACAGCTCCACTATCCTGCTTTTCTCCAAGTAATGTTTCTCCTGTCTTACCTAAACCAGTAGAATCATCCATTATTTCCATCAAGTCATTACCATCCATGTTAGCCAGAACGACTCCCACCATTGTGCTATCTTTATTAAATAGTGGTGATGAAATATAGAAGGTCAGTTTATCTTCTTCATTATAAGAAAACTCACCTAAATAAATCTGATTTTTTTGAGCAAGCATAAAGGCTTCCTTTTGCAATTCTGCAATGGCGGGCAGTGAGTCATGCCTGGTTGAAGCAAGCAAGTGACCTGTAGTGTCTATAATACTGATTTCATGTACTGTTGGAAATTTATCATCCAACAAATCAATAGATCTTAAAAAATCCTTATCGAACTTGTTTCTCTCGAAAGCTGTCTTGAACATGTCCAGGCTACATATAAAACGAATCAGATATGTCCGCCTTTCGATGAACTGGTTAATATCAATATATTTGGCTTCAGCTACAGATTCTAGTTGATTTTCTATCTGTTTAACAAAAGCTTTTTTTACATTAAATATATAAACAAAATATAATAAGGTAATCAGTATAACCGCGGCTAACAGGATAATGAGGGATAACTTGAACTTAATTTTCATACCATAAAAAAGAATCTCTCTTTGTTGAAAGGATATTGACTTTTTCCTTTGACCTACAATATGTCAATAAATAACTTCTATATCTTTTTTTTCGGTAAAAAGCTTCCAGTATTCCTCACCTATTTTGTCCGGATTGTATTTATCATCATCTGCTCGGACAATGCCACTGATCGTAATTGTTCCAACATAAATCCTTTTTGCTAGCAAAGCATGATTGAGAGAAACAGCTAGGTTTCTTATTCCTGCTTTCCCGACTGCCAAAGAACCATATTGAGGGATTGGATGGATTGATAATCCACCACCAGTAAGGAGAATACTTCCTGCGCCAGGTTCCATGTCAGGAATAACATATTTAACAGCAGTAATAACGTTTGCTACATTTATTTTAAAATCCTCTGTAAGGGATTCAGAGGTTTCATTAAGGATATTACCGGCTTTTAATCTTGCGGCATTGTATACGAGCACCTGAGTTGCACCAATGAGTTCTTTTATCTTCTTTAAAGCAGATTCAATTTCTTCTGGCAAAGAAGCATCTGCAACAGCATAACCAGCATCAATTCCTTCATATTTCAACTCCTGAACCAGCTTCTTAAGCTTATCTTCGGTTCGAGAGATAAGTGCGACAGTATAGCCTTCTTTCCCAAACTTTCTTGCTACACCCAGACTCACACCTTTTCCTGCACCGATAATTGTAACTACTTTTTTCATTATGCTGAGGAAGATTTATTCCTTCAGATAATAAAAAATCAATGTTTTTGTTCAAGCAAATACCGACTAATTCATTCAGTTTATTATGAACTACAGGATAGCATGGAGCAGCCAGCTTTTTGCGTTGCCCATTCAGGCCGTTTCATAAAGAACTCGTCAAAATTGCGTGAATAAGGATTTTTCATAGCCAGTTGGAGTCTCAGGAATAATTGATTTTCTCCCCTCTCCAATTCTTCTATGGCTTTATGAAGAAGATAGTTTCTTAAAATATAGCGGGGATTGGTTTCAGACATTTTCTTCAATGATTCCTCTTTGGATATTCTGTTTGAATTTATTCTCTCCCTCCAGGCTTTCATTGATTGTAAGAAAATTGCTCTTGCATCTAAAGATAAGTCTTTATAAAAAGCTTCTTTAAAATGTATAACAATATCTTCATCTGTTATTTTATCTGAAGTCAACTCTGAAAGTAGCTGATAAAAAATAGTCATATCAGGCTCTACAGTTGAAAGCATTTGTTCAAACTGGTTGATAAAATTCAGATCAGAATCTCTCACTTCATCTAATCCCAGCTTGTTCCCCATCATGACATAATATTTCTGCCAGAACATATTTTGATACGACTCAACAGCTTCCACCAATGGAGCTGTGGTCTCAAAGAGAGGAACCAGTGCATTGGCAAGGCATCCTAAATTCCAGTAGGCAACGGATGATTGATTTCCGAAAGCATATCTCCGCCCGGGAAGATCTGTAGTATTGGGAGTAAATTCAGGATCATAGTTATCAAGAAAAGAATAAGGTCCATAGTCAATAGTGAGGCCAAGGACTGACATATTATCCGTATTCATTACCCCATGAACAAATCCAACTCTAAGCCATTCAACTATCAATTGAGCAGTCTTTTCAACCACTTCCTTAAACCATCTAATAACTCTGTCTTCTCCTGTAATATGCGGATAATAGCGGTCAATAGTCCAATTTACAAGCTTGGTTAAATTGGCAATGTCTTTTCTTGCAGCAAGCATTTCGAAATTTCCGAAACGCAGAAAGCTTGGAGACACTCTCATTACAATAGCTCCTGGCTCATATTGAGGATTTCCGTTATAAAACATATCCCGCATCACCATATCTCCGGTTGTAACAAGTCCTAGTGCTCTTGTAGTAGGTACCCTCAGATAATGCATTGCTTCACTCATCAGGAATTCTCTGACAGAAGATCTCAGAACCGCTCTGCCATCAGCTCTCCTGGAATAAGGTGTTTGGCCTGCTCCTTTTAATTGAAATTCCCAAATTTCTCCTTTTGGTGTCAGCCATTCACCTAAAGTGATCGCACGACCGTCTCCAAGTTGTCCAGCCCAGTTGCCGAATTGATGACCTGCATAACAGGCAGCATAAGGATACATGGTAGGAGTTACAAAATTTCCACCTAAAACCTTCACATCATCTTCCGAAGGTACTTCAACACCCAATTGATCGGCAAGGTCATCTGACCATCCGATCAATTGAGGATTTTTAACAGCTGTAGGAAGAGCTTTACTGTATAGCACTCCGGGAGTCTGCCTGGAAGTAAGATCTCCACTGTGATCTCCGTTAAAGGAGTCTACAAAATCTTTATTATACTTTTTTGAACTTAAACTATCCATTGGTCTCCCTGCTTTACAATCTCTTTCCCTAAAAACAAAAATTACTCACTTTTCATTAATTTATTTCGCTTTCTTTTCCTGCGGTTTAACAGGAAACCCTCTTTTCTTCATCAACGCATCAATCTTAGGATCTCTACCTCTGAAGCCACGGTATCCAATTTCCGGATCAATAGTATTACCTACAGAAAATACATATTTGGAAAGCTTTGCAGCAACATTTTTATCATAAGGACCATTTGCCTCTGTAAAAGCCTGAAATGCATCTGCCGTAAGTACATCAGACCAGAGATAACTATAATACCCAGCTGAGTAACTATCCCCACTGAAAATATGTGCAAACTGAGGCGTACGGTGACGCATCACCAATTCACGAGGCATTCCTAAGTCCTTTAATGTAGCTGCTTCGAAAGAGTCAGGGTTTATTTTCGGAAGTTCCGATAAGTGAAGCTTCATATCTATCAAAGCACTTGCAAGATACTCTGTCGTAGCAAAGCCCTGATTGAAAGTGGAAGCTTTCTTTATCTTTTCAGCGAGAGTGGCAGGAATTGGCTTTCCTGTTTGATAGTGAAGTGCATAACGCTGTAATACTTCAGGAGTAGACAACCAGTGCTCTAACAGTTGAGACGGAAACTCCACATAATCACGAACAACGTTTGTTCCTGAAAGTGAAGGATAAGTAACATTAGAAGACAGACCATGCAGTGCATGACCAAATTCATGGAATAAAGTAACAGCATCATCCCATGATATTAAAATAGGTTCTCCTTCTTTACCCTGAACAAAATTGGAATTATTGGAAACGATAGTAGTTACATTCCCTATTAGCTTCTGCTGGTCTCTATATGCATTCATCCATGCTCCTGAGCGCTTACCTTCGCGAGCAAAAGCATCGAAGTACCAGTATCCGACATGGGCACCAGTTTTTTTATTCTTTACCTCCCAGACACGTACTTCAGGATAATTTACAGGAATATTTGAGACAGGAGAAAATTCAAAGTCAAAGAGTTCACCGGCAACCCAGAACATACCTTCTCGCAATTTTTCAAGCTGTAAATATTGTTTCACTTCTGTCTGATCAAGATCATATCGGGCTTTTCTGACTTTTTCCGCATAATACCTGTAATCCCATGGTTCGATGTTGATATTGGCACCTTCTTTATCCGCAAGCGCCTGCATGTCTTTAACCTCTTCATGAACTCTCGCCACAGCAGGTGTCCATACGGCTTCCATAAGTTCAATGGTACGTTCGGGTGTTTTTGCCATGGTGTTTTCCAAACGCCAATGTGCATGGGTTTTAAAACCAAGCAAATGAGCTCTTCTGGCTCTCAATTGAAGAATTTCGGTAATAATGGCGTTATTGTCATTTTTATCTCCATTGTCTCCTCTGTTTACAAACATCTTCCAGACCTTTTCCCTTAAGGCTCTATTAGAAGCATAGGTAAGAAAAGGATCTACCGATGATCTTGTATTTGTGATAACCCATTTTCCTTTTTTCTTTTTAGCTGCCGCATTAGCTGCTGCATCTTTCAGGGATTGAGGAAGACCAGCAAGATCTTCTTCCTTTTCAATAACCACTACTTGTTCAGATTCATCTGCCAGAAGGTTTTGACTGAACTTGGTAAATAATCCTGCCAGCTTTTGATTGATCTCGGAAACTTCCGCCTTTGCTGCAGGAGACAGAGCGGCTCCTGCACGGACAAAGTTTGTATAATACAACCAGGTCAGCCTTTGCTGCTCAGGAGTTAGTTTTTTCTTTTCAGGAGAATTGTAAACAGCTTCTATCCTTTTGAATAACTGCTCATTCTGGGTGATTTTATCAGAAAAGGCAGCCATAACAGGCTCCATCTCTTGCTCTACTGCCTGGAAAGCCTCATCACTCATAGTTGAGCTCCAAATTCCGTAAATCGTCTGCACCCTCATCAATGTCTGACCAGATTTTTCCATTGCTGCAATCGTATTCTCAAAAGTAGGTTTTTCAGGGTTTGAAGTAATACGGTCTATTTCGGAAAGATTTTCAGCCATTGCTGCTTCAAGAGCGGGCTTGAAATTTTCTGTCTTAACCTTATCCAAAGGAGGAAGTCCGCCATTGGGTCCTTCCCATTTTTTTAGCAGAGGGTTATTACTTAAAACAGTATCTGCAGGATTGAAATTAGATGTTAAAGACATATCAGGACGGTTTAAAACTGTATCAGAAAGAGCAGGAATGCTACTCAAAGCCGTTGCGCAGAAAAATGACGCGTAAATTACCTTATGAATCATATTAAATACTTTAGAAGACGTTAGGTTATACAATCGATTAAAAATACAAAATTTAACCGGGATTAAGCATTAAAAAAGTGATCTGTATTAATCCAACTTTTAGACCTTACAACAAAGTAATGGATTATAATGATTAACAGGATTTTTTAATGACTAGTGATTACCTGGTTTAATTGAATCCCTAATTAAGGGAAATTTCAGGGGGATTGTTTATTAAAGCAAAGTATTTACTAAAAAAATAAACTCCATAACATAAACTATAAAGAAATTTATCTACAAGGAACATTCAAAGCTAAACCTCAATGAACAGCTTAGGATTAAATCCATTGTATGCATCATCGATATACCCATGAGGGTTACAAATGATTTGGGTATCACCAATTTTATAAAAAGAAGGTTCATGAATATGACCATGTATCCAATATTTAGGCTGATAAGTAAGTATTAAACTTTCGAGATCAGATGCATAGGCAGAGGAAACAATATCCTCTTTAAACCTCTCAGGTATCGATTTTACTGATGGAGCATGGTGGCTTATTACTATATTTTTCTTTGACGAGGAAGCTGCTAGACTTTGCTCCAGCCATTTTAAAGAAACTTTATGAATGTTATAGGTATCTATTGTTCTAAGTTTGGAATAGGAAGGATCTCTCCGAATCAACTTATAATCATTCATTTTGCTCTGAACTATGCCTCCTGTGTAGCAGGGATTCCCAAACAATTCAAAATCTGTCCAGAGTGTCGCTCCATGAAATGTAATTCCATCCAATTCAACAGAATTATTTTCCAATACATGTACATGGGTATGCTTTGCAAGGTCTTTAATTTTATTTAAAGTTTTGGGATAACTTCCTTTATAGTATTCATGATTTCCTAAAACATATATGACGGGAATATTCCTTATTTCAGAAAGAATCCATTGAATGCCTTTAATTCCCAGATTTACATCACCTGCAAAAATTACCAGATCCGCTTGGTCAAATTTAATTTCATTGCTTCCAAACTCATGATGCAGATCACTTACAATTTGTATTTTCATTTCGCCACTAAATTTCAAATATTAAACCCTTCCAGATCTACATACTTGTCAGCCAGAATTGCAAAAACGTCTCCCGTTGTAAGATCTTTGTTCTTCTCTGCCCCGACAACTAATATACCATTCACATCTGCATTAAGCTCGATCTGGACTTTATCGGCTTCACATATAGCGAGCTTTTCATTCTTTTTGATATTATCTCCAATCTTTTTCTTCCAGTTGTTTATTTTAACAATGATCGTAGCATCTTTTGACAATTCAGGTATTTCCAATAGTTTGAATTGAATATCTTTATATTGATTGCTTAGCCTTTCTTTGATATCCTTCAAATAAAGATCTCTTTCTTCAGGAGATTTGAATTTAACAAGCTTTTTTCCGGATCTAAAAAAATCAAACATATAGTTTAAATTTTGCTACGTTTTATAAATACTAATTCCTATTTGCTTCAGATGAAATATGAGGCACACAGAGAGCGCTCTGCAGACATCTTTATCCCTAACAATTTAAGTACTTCATTTCTCAGAAGTTACTTATCACTTTTGATTAATGAATAGCTTTCATTGAAAATATTCTTTATCCCTCTTCGAAATTCAAGAAAAATTCACCGCTTCTGGCAGAATTTAGTAAACAATTTCTTTATTTTTGACAGTGTCATGGTAAATAATTATAATTAAAACTTACTATATGGCTGTATAGGACATGATTTTCCTGACTGTTAATAGCTTCCGGAAACAGCCCTTACCATCAAGATCTTTAAACCCTTAGCATTAAAAATTTTATAAAATGAAAGTTTCAGGTTTTACAATCATAAGAAACGCTATAAAGTATGATTTTCCTATTGTAGAGGCAATCACCTCCATTCTTCCAATTTGTGATGAATTTATTGTAGCCGTTGGTAAATCAGAAGATGCAACACTAGAGCTGATCCAGTCTATCAATTCTCCCAAAATAAAGGTTATAGAAACCGTATGGGATGAATCTTTAAGAGATGGGGGAAAAGTACTTGCAGTGGAGACAGAAAAAGCATTTCACGCTATATCACCTGATTCTGACTGGGCTTTTTACATTCAGGGCGATGAGGTTCTTCATGAAAAGTATCTTCCTGAAGTTAAAGCATCAATGGAGAAATTTAAAGACGACAAAAGAGTTGAAGGACTAATCTTCGGATATATTAATTTTTACGGGTCTTACAGCTACATCGCTGATTCAAGGAAGTGGTCTAAAAATGATATCAGGATTGTAAGGCCAGACAGGTCTATCAGATCTTATAAAGATGCTGTGAGCTTCAGAAAGGATGATGGAGAAAAATTAAAAGTTAAAAAAGCAGGTAATGCCATCATGTATCACTATGGATGGGTGAAACCGCCGGATGCACAGCTGGAGAAGAGAAAGAACTTCGAAAAGCTATGGCATGGAGACGAAACGGTCAACAAAATGTTTGACAATAAAACTGAGTTTGATTATTCTCATATAGATTCACTTGCTCATTTTAACGGAACACATCCGGAAGTTATGAAAGAAAGGATCAATAGAGTAAACTGGAAGTTTTCCTTTGATCCGACAAAAGGCATCAAACTGAGTCCGCGATTACGAGTACTTAATTTTATATATAAAAGTACAGGCTGGAATATAGGTGAGTTTAAAAATTATACATTGTTGAAATAATCATTCAGCTAAACAAAATAAAAAATCCCCTCCAAGACATATTTTCGGAGGGGATTTTCTTTAGTCCACTTTCTGATAATTAAACATCCAGTTGATACCATATTTATCTTTGAGTTGGCCGTAATAAGCACCCCAGAACATATCCGCTAGTGGCATAATCACTTCTCCGCCTTGAGACAACTCCTTAAAAATTCTCTCTGTTTCCTCTCTGGTCTCTGGCTCTACATTGATGTGCATATTATTCCCTTCCACAAGCTTGAATCCCATACTTTCAGGAGCATCTGTAGCCATTAGCACATGGCCGCCCAAAATTGTCAGCTCAGCATGGATGATAAGTTTCTTATCAGCTGCGCTCATGGGAGGAGCCTCTGCAGGCATTTCAATGTCTCCGAATCTTCTTAAGCCGACTCCTGTAAATTTTCCATTAAATACCTTTTTGTAAAAATTAAAAGCTTCTTCTGTCTTTCCCGGGAAATTCAGATAAGTGGTAACTCTTGCTTTATTGCTTATTTTATTTTCTTTACGAAGACGGAATTGTGTGCTCAGATAATGATCAAGATTTTCAAGCCCTGCAGTAAAGCCTTCTTTAAAGCCCATCTTTATGGTTGTTTCCAAATCTTCCAGCTTATCATAACTAATCTCAATATTAACCGTGGTAGTATCATCCGTTTGCTTAAATACATTAGACCATGTGGATCTTGGAAAATCCTTATTTATTTTTCCATTCTCATCGCAAAAGGCATCTAAAAGAACAAACTGCTTCTGGGGTTTAATAGATTTATAGTCAGCCCTGGCCCAATGTCTTTCTCCTTCAGGCCCAATCATGCAATAAAGCCACATCCCTCCTTCTCTGAAGTCCATTGATTTAGTTTCGGCTCTGTAAGGCTGTGGTGCCCACCACTGATCAAGCAGTTCACTTTCGGTCCAGGCAGACCAAACCATTGCCACAGGAGCATCGAACTCCCTTTCAACTTTAATTTTGTTGTTGGCCTTATCAACAGTAAAATTCATTAATAAAGTGCTCTTCATTTTTTATCGGATTTAAGTTTGGCTAATACATTATCAAGTTGGCTAAAACGCTTCTCCAGCAATCCCTTAAACTGCTGAAGCCACTTATCTATTTCCTGCATCTTATCAGGGTTAATGTGATAATAAATTTCCCGGCCTTGCTGTTCTTGTTTTAACAATTCACATTCTACAAGGATCTTAATATGCTTTGACACAGCCTGCCTGCTGCTGTTAAAATGCTCCGCAACAGCATTAGGAGTTAAAGCCTGCACAGCAATCAAACATAAAATTGCCCTCCTGGTCGGATCTGCAATTGCCTGAAAAACATCTCTTCTCATATTCTCTTCTTTCTTTTGCAACTAATCGGTAGCAAATATATATGCAACTTTTCGGTTGCACAAATGTTTTGTCGTTTTTTTAAATAATTATAATTTGATTTGAATAAATTTTCAGTTATTTAAAATATAGGTGAGTTTTAAAGTTACTGTAGATTAATTATTTAGATTAAGTAAGAAAATAAAGAACAACCTTACATTTCAATCTCAGTATTAAAAATGAGAATTAATAAAAATATTTTTTTTCTATTACTGCTTTTTGCACCTACCATGTATTCCTGTGATGCTATGCTCTCGTTGAAATATATAGTGTGCAACCAGTCTGGCCATTCTTTCAAATTGAAAATTCATAACTACAAAACTGGTAGATTTGATTTTATAAAAGACACTACTATAGTCTTAGGTTCCGGAGATGAAATGATGGTTACAAGTAAAGAGAAAATAGGCTTTCCCTGGGAGACTAAAAAGATCTTCAACGAAAACCCAGGCGTTGATAACTTCGAATTGATATGCAATGACTCTGTCATTCCAATTGACAAAGGACCCAGCAAGTGGAAATACAAGCGTGGCAGAAGTTTTTTCTATATTTATTGATCGATGACTGTATCTGCTTTGCTCTGATTTTTATAGTGAACCCCTAATTCATCGATCTTATATCCTTGCGGATAGGAATCAACAGTCCTTCCGGTTCTTAATACAGGCTTTCTTCTTGCAGGAGTGAATCGAAGAAAAATCTTTCTTAAATTCATACCAGTATTAACCAAACCAACAATAACTGGTGATGGTTTCTTTAGCTTCAATGCATTCAGCAATGGTTCATCCATCAATGCATACATAAATGGCCTGCACATTCCCCACATAAACTTAGGAAAGAACCAACCCAACATAAGATTAACAGTTGCATCAGCAACCTTTCTTCCTCCCTCTGTATATCCGAAGTTTGTTTTTTCATATGCAATGTTCATTTCAAGCATCGCTTCAAAGCTTTCAGGAATATCCTTTATACCCATCCTTACTCCTATTTCGTACCAGATCTTATGTCCGGCAATATTTTCATGACTTGTAGCTTTCCTGTATCCAAACCTCTGATTCCATCTGTATGGCTCCATTACAAAAGTAGAGAGCACATAGCGCATATCATCATTTGATATTTTAAAACGGCCATGCATGCCATTTACACGGCTCAGAGCTGCTTTACCTCTTTCACTATCATATCCGTGTTCAATAATCTCACTTAACAGCAAATCTGTATCATCGTAACGCTTTTGAGTCCTGTGCTCAAACTCTCCGGTATAATTAAGCAAATTCCCTATAGCTGGCACAGCAAATGTTCTGAACAGGGCAAACTCCAATGCTCTGGTATTATCCCATGGAAAATCATAAAAAGAATTCAGGTGAACGATCTTCAAATGATCCTTAATCGGATCAAGAGCTAATATCTGTTTGAGTATTTTTTTGCGGTTCATTTATATATTATAAAAGCAAATGCAAATTCATTGTATTAATAAAATTTATCTCTCAATCTATTACATAGAGGTAAACTGAGGGACAAGGAGAATTAAACGATTTCTTACTCATAACTCTCAAGCTACACTCTTATTATATTTATTCCTGTAATCAGCCGGAGACAAGCCTGTAATCTTCTTAAATACTTCTCTGAAAGCTTTATCATCGGCATATCCAACATCAGTCATAATTTCATAAATCGATTTTCGCCCTCTTTCAAGTTCTTTTTTAGCTGCTTCTACTTTTACTCTTTGAAGATACTCAACCGGTGTATTCCCTGTTGCTTTAATAAACCTTCTGTCAAAACTTCTCCTACTGATCGCCAGCTCTGACGCAAGATTTTCAAAAGAAATTTTCGTATCTATATTCTCTTCTATATAAGTCTGAGCCTTACCAATCAGTTCATCTCCATGACTTTTTTGTATGTTAAAAATAGTAAAATGAGATTGGGCAGTCCGTTCCATATCTATCTGAAAAACCTTTGAACAATAGACAGCTACTGACCTGTCAAAGATCTTCTCTACAAGATAAAGTATGAGATTTAAAAAGGAATAGGCACCACCATTGGTATAGATGCCATTTTCCTCAGTAATGATTTTATCTTCTGCAATTTTTATTTCAGGAAACATTCTTCTGAACTCTTCTATTTTATTCCAATGAATAGAACAGTTTTTCCCATTCAGAAGTCCTGTCGCCGCAAGCAAAAAGGCACCGGAACAAATACTGGCAATTTCAGCGCCATTTTGATATTGCTTGTATATCCAGTCAATAAGCATTTTATTGTCACTAACTACCTTTTGAAAATCGTCTATGAGAGAAGGGATAATCACAAGGTCTGTACTTTTAACATTCCTGATATCAATGGGATGAATAGCTAAATAATTTCCATGAGCTTTCAGTTCTGTCATGAACCCTGCAATATGAATATCAAGTCTTGATTCGTTGCCGGCCTTTTGCCAGTAGTCATTCGCTCTTCGAAGGATCTCGAAAGCTCCTCCTATACTGTTCAGATTTACTCCGCAATCCGGAACAACTATCGTTATGTTTTTCATATTTCTTATATCCAATATAAGTAAAATAGTCCAAATTAACCATGTATGAAGTCCATTTTGACCTTACCAAAACAAATCGTCCTGTATTAGATTTGTCTTAAATGTCATTCAATTCCAAAACATAAAAATATGGATACTCCCGATTTTACAACAAGTATACTGGTAAATCAATCTCCGTCTGAGGTATATAATGCCGTTAATAATGTCCGCGGTTGGTGGTCAGAAGAAATTGAAGGAAGTACGAACAAGCTCAATGATGTATTTATGTATCATTACAAGGATGTACACATTAGCAAAATGAAATTAATTGAGGTTATTCCAAACCAGAAAATCGTATGGCTTGTATTAGAAAACCATTTCAATTTTACCAAAGATAACAGCGAATGGAAGGATACTAATATCAGTTTTGAGATCACCAAAAAAGGTAATCAGACTGAACTCAAATTTACTCATATTGGCTTAACCTCTCACTATGAATGCTACGAAATATGTCAGGAAGCCTGGGGCAATTATATTCAGAATAGCCTTCGGAAACTTATAGAAACAGGCAAAGGCGAACCCAATCCTAAAGAAGGAGGCTTCAATGGTGAAATAGTAAAAAAGTGGAAACTACAATCTAATTGAGTTTTATATAACTGCCAATAAGATTATCATGGAAAATCAAAGTTACACAACTGCCATCCTAGTAAATAAATCATTAAAGAAAGCATTTGAAGCGGTCAACAATGTACGTGGATGGTGGACCGAAAACATCGAAGGCAATACACAAAAATTAAATGATGAGTTTGTAGTTAGATTTGGAGAGGTACATTACTCAAAACAGAAATTAACAGAGTTTATTCCTGATACTAAAGTAGTCTGGCTTGTCACAGATAGTAAGCTGAGTTTTGTGCAGGACCAGCAGGAATGGACTAATACAAGGATTATTTTTGAACTCTCTGAATTGAACGGACAGACACTTGTTCGATTCACTCATCTTGGTTTGGTTCCGGAATATGAATGCCATGAAGCCTGCACAGGTGCATGGAGCGGATATATACATAATAGCCTGAAAGAGCTAATTGAAACGGGTGAAGGAAAGCCAGAGCCGGAGGCTGTGTAGACCTTTTCAAATGACTTTTAATCTAATAAAAGTTAACCGCATAAATGCAGTTAACTTTTATTCAATTTCATATTTAAAGATCGGATGAACTGCATCAATTGTACTTTCTGCATGAATCATCTCATGAATCAATCCTTCTTTCATACCATAAACCCAACCGTGGACTTTAAGCGTCTTTTGCTCCAATGCAATTTGCACAACTTTAGTTTTGCACAAGTTCTTTACCTGCTCCACAACATTGATTTCAACCAAACGATTAACCCTTTCTTCTTTAGTAGGTAATGCTTCAAGCTCGTCTATATTGTTAACATAAATTTCCTTGATATTCCGGAGCCAGTTGTCGACATATCCGTAAGCAATATTATCCATAGATGATTGTATACCTCCACAGCCATAATGCCCGCATAAAATAATATGTTTTACTTTCAGAAATTTAACTGCATATTCAAGAACACTAAGTAGGTTAAGATCCGTGTGAATAACCATATTGGCAATGTTCCTGTGCACAAATATTTCACCTGGAATAGCTCCGGTAATCACCTCACATGGAACCCTGCTATCAGAACATCCTATCCATAGGTATTCAGGTTTCTGAACTTTGCTTAACTTTTCAAAATAGTTTGCATCCTTTTCTAATTGTTCAGCTGCCCATTTTCTGTTTCCTTCAAGTAATTTATTATAACTTTTAATCATATGCAGATAGATTGAATAATATTGGTATTGGAGTTTCAATTTATGACTAATCAACGAATAAATTAAGACTTAAAACAAAATAAATAAACAATCCACTGAAAACCGGACAGATAAAGCATCCTTTATAAATAGTATATCAACTATGATCAGATGAAATTCACCAAAAAATCATTCACAAATACAAAATTTGATAGTAAAGAACTGAGTTGACAAAAATAATCATTTCTATTCTCCTGAAATCACTAAAAATCCTTTTGGATTTCCTCTTAATGTCTTTTTGTAAACTAGTTTTTGCTTTTTGCAAAATGCATACCTCTAAAAACTAAGACATTGCCTGCAAGAAATCAAAAACAACATTTATGAAAAATCATTTATTATTCATTACCTTTTTTCTGTTTGTGCATCTTTGCAATGCTCAACTTCCATTGTTAACAACTGAAAATACCTATTTTTTAAAATCCTCTAACAGAGAAAAGATTATCCTGAAAGGAATCGGCGTATCCAACAACTCCTGGGGCTTTTATGAATGGCCGGTCTCCGATTCTCTGGAAAAAGCCGGAGTAAGCCCATTAATCCGGCCAAAAGAAATGAAGCCATTTGTATTTTCTTCAGAAGACATTGATCGCATTAGCCAATTAGATGCAAATGTGATACGCTATTGTTTTAATCACGATCTTTTTCACCCGAGCAACTTAAAACGTTCATCTAATATGGCACTTATGAGAAGTCATATTTCTCAATTGGCACAAAAAGGTAAGTATACCATTGTTTGCATGCAATTTTGTCCAGGGATTGATGTCCATATAGAAACATACGAAAGAAATAAACCTCCGAGAGCGCGTATTCAATCTGTTTTTGAAAGTGATTCTGTTTTCAGACTTTGGAGAGATATCTGGCAATATGTGGCGAACGAACTTAGAGATCTTGATGCTGTTGCAGCATATGAACTCATCAGCGAACCCAAAAGACCGGCTTTGTCAGATGCCAGTGAACAAAAACTTGTCCAATCTTATGTTGAAGTCATTGACAGCATTAGAGCTAAAGATCCCCGACACATTGTGATGGTACCAGAATTTAACAGCAGGGAGGCTACCCCCGGAGAACAATACTGGAATGAAGTTTTGAGAAGTTATGTAGAGGATCAGGGAGAACAAGGCACAATTTGGGGAAGGAACTGGCTTGCATTGCCAGATAATATAACAAACCTAGCCTATGTTGCACATATATATTCCCCATACGAATTTACGACAGGAAAAACATTCAATACTTTCAATATTTCAGAACTGCAAACGATTATTGACGCATCCGCAAAATGGGCATACAATAAAGACAAGCCTCTTTATGTTTCTGAATATGGTGTAAATTATTTCCATACTATAGGTGGCTCTGATGATAAAAGAATTGAATATCTCAAAACCATACATGACAGCTTTGATAAAGATCATATATCTGCAACAATATGGCAGTATAAGGATCTCATTACTCCATGGGTAAAGATGGATGAAACCTTCGGCATATGGCAACATTATTATGACATGAGTACAATTAAAAAAATCACGAATAACAAGGTGGAATACTCAGATATGCAAGCGCAACAAGCTGCGATCAACTCACTTATAGATCCTACACTCAATCAATATTTTATTGAAAACGAAAAGTTCAAACAGGTATCCATTGTGGGTAATCAATCTTTATTTGATGAATTGAACAGATATTATAATACTATAACTCTTGGTGTCAAAGAAAACAATCAGCCTCAATCCCCTACTATCAGCTCAGATAAAGAAAACTTATATTTCAGAAATTTACCCGAGTATCTGCAGCAAATGTCAGTATCTGTATATGATCTGGATGGTAAATTGCTATTGAACAAAAATCTGATTAGCAATAATGGCTCTTTCTATACGCCGATCCATTCGTTCAGAAACAGCAAGTTTGTTATTGTTAAATATGGGCCAAATGAAGAATGGTCTGGAAAGGTAATTTTACATTAATAAAATTTTGTCAATACAAAAGGGCCTCGATATTCGAGGCTTTTTGTATTGACAAATTCTTTCTATTATAATTTAGGTTAATCACAATAGCATAATTTCCTTACTTCTTTCTTTGTATTCCTATAATATTAGGGATATTCCAATACTCCTTATTATTATCATTTTCATTAAATCCAGATTCATAGCTTCCGCATTTCTCTATACTTGATAATGGATGATTCAAATAAAATGATGCTTCTGGCCCACCTTCAAGATACATTAGCCTTTTCAATTGAATTGGCATTGCAAGAAGATGGTCAATAAAATCATGTACCCGATATGGTGATCTTACAAAAATAAAAAGCATATTTCCTGATCTATCCTCACCAATCAATACCATGCTCCATCTTTTTTCTTGCAATTGCCATGTATTTTTTGTTTCACAATTAACCATACGAATGCCTTGAGAAAAGCTATTATATTTTGTCTTAAGCTTATTCCAGTCCTGACAGGTCATGTCTATAATTTGTGCCTCAGGAACTGATGTATCTTTAGCATTAAAAGCTACAATATTTTTGTAGGCTTTATTTAGCAAGGGGTTATTCACATACTGAAAGTTTTTCATATAACCGGTACAGGTTTTAAAATCATCTTCCAGCTTAAACATACCTGCGTTAACAGCTGCTATAAGATCATTATCTTTTGCCAAATCACTTATCTTTTTGCTTTCATTTTTTTTCTCTCCCGCGCAAATTAATTTAAACTGAAAATAATCAGGATCGATCTTTAAGATATCAACTTTTGAATCTCCGGCTATCGATTTATCGGTCAAAATAACTGAAGCATAATAAAGACCATGTTCCAGTTGCTTCCATTCGATGTTGACTTTGTGAAATGAAGTTCCTACGATACAAATTATTGCAGATAGGATAAATATTCTAAATTTCATGACTGGTAATTTAAATTCATTGATATTAATTTGACCTGTTCATGTTAAAGGTCTTAATATTTTAAGCAAAAATAAAAAAGACTTGTCTTTCAACAAGTCTTATATATATATATATATATATATATATATATATATATATAATTGATTATTCAACAGAAACTGATTTTACCTCTTAACAACTTTCAATCCCGCAACTTCAGATCCATCAACAATCTTAACCATATATAATCCTGGTTTATCCAGGTCTTTAACAGTAATATCATCACCATTGCTTGTAGTTGAGTATACAGCAGTACCATTGACATCATAAATTACAACTTGCGTCAAACGTCCGGGAGATACCTGAATTTTTAATTCATCGTTAAATGGATTTGGATATAAGTTAAAAAAACTCAGCTCCATTATCAATGTATATAACAGCCATCGAAAGACTACTATGAATAGTGTCCTTGCTTATTTTTTAAATTTTGATTTAAAAATATCCTGCAGGATATTAATATTGCAGGATATTCAACCATCAGACTTTGGAAGGCACTTCAACTCCTATTTGCTTAAGAAAACCTGGTATTCCACCTCCTGGAACTTTTTCAACAGTTACGGTAAGAATCTTATCTCCCTTGAAAGTGAGTGTCAAATTCTCTTTAGGGTTAAATAACACTTTGTTTGTAGGTTGAATAGCAGGTTGCCCTTTTATAAAGCTAGGCATTTCTTTTGTAAAAGTACCTCCAACCTTAGCTGTACAATTCACCACATTTCCGCTTTCGATTATATCAGAAAGGTTAAATTTAAAATCAGGAAGTCCGGTTGAAAGTTGTTTATGAAAAGCCAACCAATCATCACTTCCCATAGGCTGCGGAGGAGCACCTACTATTTTAAAATCAGGTGCCAAAAAGCTTTTGGCTTTTGTATAATCACCTTTCTCAATCGTTGTAAATAAATTTTTCACAATTTCTATCTTTTCCATATTATGGATGTTTTTTTAAAAAAAACGACTTAGAAATATGAATTGTTGATGATTTGGAATACCTCAAGATCTTAAGGAATCATCAATACTTCCTTAAGGGAGAATCATTTGGGGTACAAACAAATATTTGTTTTGTAAAAAAATAAATATATAAAAATGAGAAAAAACATATACCGGAATATTGAGAAGAGATTACCACACTAGCTTCCTGCTTGTGAAACAGACCTGGATAAATCTTCCTGATTTACATACAATTCATTTCGAAGGTAAATGGTAATAGTTGTTCCTATATATTCTTTACTATCAAGTAATATCTCACCATTAAGGTGCTTGATGATATGACTCACTAGATATAACCCAAGTCCGCTTCCATTAGATTTTTCAGTTCCCCTGAAAAACATCTTGAATACATTTAGCTGAACTTCCTCTGGGATACCGATACCGTTATCCGAAATCACAATCTTAACCTTATCTTGAACCTCTGAAATCAATATTTTAATAAATGGCTTCTTAACACCTTCACTCCTATATTTGATAGCATTATCTAAAAGATTATGAAAGAGAGTGGTCAGTAAAGGTTTATTGCTTACAAATTTACTTTTAACAGAAATATCTTTTTCAAATGTTATATGCTCATATCCATTAATATTTTCAAGTGATTTAATTGCCTCGCTAACTAACTTTTCAAATGCTACAGGTGTATTGATCTTTTCTTCTTTGCGGATGCTTATTGTGTCTACCAGTGCCTTTAATATGTCATCCAGGCTTTCAGCCTGAAGACCTATACGGTCATAAAATTCTTTAACTGAAGCAGGATCTTCTATATTCGTAATGTTCATCAATCCAAGAATCCTTGCTATTGGCCCTCTAATATCATGAGACAACTTATAGATAAATGTCTCGAGCTCATTAAATGCATAAAAATTTTCAATTGATACTGAAGTAATATCGGCAAGAGCTTGTAACAGACGAACCTGTTCCGAAGAAGGTGAACATTGATTGGCCCAATAATTACCTATGGCTCCTATTGGATTAACCGTTCTGATGGGAACCATTACAAGACTCCGGACAAAAGTTGGTTTATAAAGTTCAAGGGGAATGCGATTGTCCGAATAAATATCTTCAATCACTATTGGTCTACGATGCATCATTACCATTCCACTTATACAGGATGACATAGGAAATCGCTGGCCTTTCCACAATGGACTTATAGCATCTTCATCTGCATAATAGCATAAGTCATGCTCTCTTAAAATGAAAGTAGCTCCGTCTGCTCCTGTTAGCTGTCTTGCTGTTTTTCGCACAACAGACATGATTGAATTAAGATCTCGTGCTAATGATAATTGTTGTACTGTATCTACCAATAATTGTAATTGTTCCCCAGTCATTTTACCAATCATTTTAGAAAAAAAACCAAAATCATTATCTGAAGAAAACAAAAATTACGAATAAATCAAAAGGCCAACACCCAAAAAACATCGACAGAACAATAAATCATACAAACGAACAAATATAATCTCCCTAATATTGTTATATTTTTATCATTCTTACTCCGTAAAAATCCTTAGGAAAATTTCCTCTTAATTACCTAATTGGCAGGTGTTTATTAAGGAAGATAAATTAAATTAAATATACTAACCTCTATGTCCATTTCATGGCCCATTCTCAATATCTGATACTTTACCAAACTTAATTTTACTTATAATTTAAAGCTACTACCCAGAATCGTTAGATACTGATCAAACTTCTGATTACATATACTTAGTTTGTCAATGTTCTTGTTCTTAAAGTCATTCTTTCAAATTATCAAACATAACAAAACGAGACTAGTTAAGTCCTGAGAACCATGTTTCTTGAGAATCAGTAAAAAATTGACCAAACTTAACTTCTGATTTAATAGAATTTATATATTTTTGAAAACTAACAATGAAGGGACGATTAGAGATTAAATAAATTATGTCAACTTTTAAGACTGCTTTAAGGCTGAATGTATTTGCATGCCAAGGAATTATTTTTTTATTGTTATTGCTATCTGCTTTCATTTCAGAGGCTCAAGACTCAACTCAAGTACAAAAGGATACTACAGCTAAGAAATCTTACTATGTAGAAGCGGGTTCATACGGAACTAAAAGGGACCCAACTCCTCCGGAATATACCCGGCAGTTTAATAAAACAGGAATCAAAGGAGTTGAAAAAATAAGTTGGCTTGATGTAGGTCTGGATAACAGAACTCGTTTTGAATATAGACAAGATGATATAAGAAGACCATTTCTTGCAACCGATTATCCTATTCTTTTCAGGACTCGCGCATATGTTGGCATAAAGGATGTATTGGATCCATTCAGGTTTGCTTTTGAGATGAGCGATGCATTCAGAGTGCACAGTAAATTCCCCCGGGATAACAGGGATTTTAACAGAGTTGAGCCTATTTCAATATATGCTGAATTACATTTTAAAAAAGCCTTAGGAAAAGATCCATACGGAAACAACAGACCCGCATTTATACGATTCGGAAGACAGAATTTTGAATTTTTGGATAGGAGATTGATTGGCTCAAACCAATGGCGCAATACCACCAATACATTTACTGGTTTTAGAGCTGCATTAGGACAAGATAAAAACGACTGGCAGATAGATTTGCTTGCATTAAAGCCATTAGTAAGGCTTATGACCGAACTAGATACTGCGGATCATCAAACTCAATTTGGAGCTGCAATATTTCACTGGAGAAAATGGTCGAAAATTATCACAATCGAACCATATTTACTGTATTTAAGACAAAAACCTAACTCTCAGGATACGATTCGCGATCGCCGCATTTATAACATTGGAACAAGGGTTTATGGATGGGTGACAAAGGAAATAAATTACGATGTATCTTACAACCAACAATTAGGTACAGATAACCATAAAAAGCAAAGAGCATACGCAATTACTGCTGAAATCGGATATAAATTTCAATATGGATGGAAACCCCGATTCAGTTTATTTTATGGCTATGCAAGCGGGGACAGATATCCGAATGACGATGTAAATAACAGGTTTGAACGCTTCTATGGATTTGCAAGACCTTGGTCTGCCGATGACTATGTTGTTATGGAAAATATAATCGCGCCAAAGGCAAGAGTTGAGTTTGAACCGGGAAAAAAATTAAAGTTTGATTTTTCTTACAGCTTCTATTGGCTTGCCAGCAGGACAGACAGATTCAATAACTTATTCAACGTTCCAACTAACCCAGATGCTCCTAACCGTGATAAAACAGGGCAGAGCGGAGTATACCTGGGGCACGGTCCGGATGGGCGTGTAAGGTTTGAGGTTCTAAAATTTATCAAAACTGCAATAGGATACTCTCATTATTATAACGGAACCTTCGTTAAAAACCGGCAAGTGGTTGCCTACAATAATTCAACATTGGGATCAAATTTCTTTTACATAGAAACCATGGTAAACTTCTTTGACATCTTCAAGAAGTGGTGATATTTCTATCTTTATTCGTCATCAAAGTACTACTATTGTTTTGATGACGAATTATTACTTTTAATGCATACACCTCATTTCTTTACAGAATGTCAATGTTAAGAACTGTAAGAACAAATTATATTGTAACCGCCCTCCCTCTCTTAACCGCTAATTACCAACCCACTCGCTCGAAACACTCTTAGTCTTAAAATTCAATTCATTTTATAAAATAAGTTATATTTGCACTCACCTAATTGGCGAAATTACGTATAACGTTTCACTACTTAGATTAAAAGAGTTTTTTGATCTGAATTAACACCAATCCCTAATACATATGATAAAAAAATTAAGTCTACTTTTCTTAATCGCTGGAAGCATCTTCATGACTTCTTGTGAAGACCTTGGCATAGATCCTTCTCTATCTCAGGACGAGGTCGTTGAAGGCTTAAAAGAGGCCTTGAGAGTAGGAACAGATACCTCTGTGACCATGCTAAACAAAACAGATGGATACTTCAAAGATCAGGCAGTTAAAATATTACTTCCTCCTGAAATTCTAATGATACAGAACAATCTTAATGCACTGGGTATATCTGCAGTCACTCAGCCTCTAATCGACCAATTAGTTTTAAAGATTAACAGATCAGCTGAAGATGCAGCTTCAGAAGCAAAACCTATTTTTGTCAATGCAATCACCAACATGACAATTACGGATGGTTTAAGCATATTGAATGGAAGTGATTCTTCTGCCACATCATATTTGAGAACAAATACTTATTCCGATTTAAAAGGTCTCTTTGCTCCAAAAATTGATAACTCTTTAAATAAACCTCTTGTAGGGAATGTTTCGGCGGCTTCTACTTACAAGCAAATTGTAGACAAATACAATGAAGCTGCTAATTTATATAATCAAATTCCGTTTGGAACTAAGTACAATATTGTTAATCCATCTTTAGGTGACTATGTTACAGGCAAGGCCCTATCAGGCTTATTTATTAAGGTTGCAGATGAAGAAAAAGCTATAAGAACAGATCCTGTAGCACGAGTGACAGACATTCTGAAGAAAGTATTCACCAAATAGATATTTCTTTTCTAAATAAAAAAACCTGAAGAGTTATCTTCAGTTTTTTTTATTATATTCAATATCAGAAGACCTCGCTATGCTTCGAAAACTGTCAGTTTGTTAATCTCCAATCTTAATTTACCTCTTTGCCTATCCGATTAAAGGTCTTTCCCCAGTATAGATACATAGCTTTTCCTTTCAATAGTTCTTCTGGAAGTAGCCCCCAATATCTTGAGTCAAGGGAGTTATGCCTGTTATCCCCCATCATGAAAAAGTAATTTTCTTTAAATTCATATGAATTTATCAGGGCTCCATTTACTATAAGTCCATCATCTAACCTTTCTACAGTTCCATTTTCATACTCAATACATTTTAAGTATAGATCAATAGTTTCCTTTGTTATCCAAATCTTATCACCTCTTTTCGGTATATATATTGGACCAAAAAAATCCACATTCCAATTAAAGTTTTCGGATTGTGGATATATTCTATTCTCGGCTTCTCCTTGCGGAGTGAGTGCTAGAGAAAATTCCTTGATAAATGTAGATTGTTTAAAACCATCAGCCTGCTTATCATCCAAAAGAAAGATATACTTATTCTGAGATACATGGTAATAATCGTCTTTATCAATATCGTATTTGTCCAGAAGGGCTGCATTGATTTCTGAGCCATCGGTGACAATATAGTACCTCAACTTAATTGAAACATCTTCCAATCTGCCTCCATTAATAAAAACATTACTGTTTTTTATTTGCAGATTTTCACCAGGCAAACCTATACATCTCTGAATATAATAAGTTTTTAAATCATCCGGAAATAAAAACACTGCCACATCTTTCCGGTTGATTGATTTTGTATTCCTGACAGCAACTCTATCACCAACCTGTAATGCTGGTTCCATCTGAGGAGTCGGTATAACCATTAGATTTATAGGCAACATATCCCTTTTCCCTATTATAATGGAATCAATAAAGACTATATGTAAAATAAATATAATAACATAGACATACCATTTATCATATTTTGTCTTCTCATACACTCTGTCCTTTCTAACATCAGTGTAGCCCGATAGAATTAGATAAAAATAGTAGCAAACTACTAAAGTCATTGAAAAAAGAAATAGAAAAAAATTATAAGCTATTGAGCGTCCAGTGATAGCTACAATAAGGCCTAAAATATAAAGCAATAATCCCTTCCTTAACTTTCTGCCATAACAATTTCCTAACCCGGGTACTAGAATATTCAATACCAAACCTAACCACTTATTTTTTTTC
Source organism: Sporocytophaga myxococcoides DSM 11118 (assembly GCF_000426725.1). Taxonomy (NCBI): domain Bacteria; kingdom Pseudomonadati; phylum Bacteroidota; class Cytophagia; order Cytophagales; family Cytophagaceae; genus Sporocytophaga; species Sporocytophaga myxococcoides. The sequence continues at coordinate 262,940 of NZ_AUFX01000010.1, forward strand.
ATATAATTAAATCTTCTATGCAATTACCCATCTTCATCGGGACTAACTATAAAAAATCATTCTCCAAAAGTTATTAAGCTTTAAGAATATTGATATTATAAAATTTACCGAGTGCGGTGTTTTATACAAAGATAAAAAAATATTTGTCACCCTTAACTCCCTCTCTTTTTAGTAGTTTAATTATAAAATATTATTCACATATATTATTACTCTTGATGAAGCTTTCTAGCAATTATTATTTAAAAAAAATAAAAAAATTTGAATTTATATTTTAAAAAAGCTTAAAAATAACCGGATTACACATGCAAAAACATGATAAAGGATTTTATGATATTAGTATTCTCTTCTCTTCAATTTGTTATAAACAACTTCCGATTATACTAAACTTACCGATAACTAGCTGTAGTTGCAAAACACAATTTAAAGTGAGAACAAATTACTATTAGCAATGTTCTTAAATTAGAGAAAGTAAACCAATGATAATAAAGCCATTAATGTAATAATTCAGCCTTTATTATTCTTCTCTATTAAATTTAACTATCTAAAACATGAATATAGATAAATCTTTGATATTAGATTTTCAGTCTGGATTAAGAGGTAAACTAATTTTACCAGGTGATGTTGATTATGAGAATGCTCGTAAAGTTTATAACGGAATGATCAGCAAAAAACCTGCAATGATTGTAATGTGTGCAGACGTAGCTGACGTTATTCACTGTGTAAATTTTGCAAGGGAAAACAATATACTTCTAGCAGTCAGAAGTGGTGGACATAATGCGGGAGGATTAGGGATATGCGATAATGGGTTAGTGATTGATCTGTCTCTTCTAAAATATACTAAGATTGATCCTGCAGCTAAAACGGTAATTGTCGGAGCAGGCTGCACATGGGGAGATGTCGACCATGCTACTCAAATTTTCGGACTTGCCTGCCCTTCAGGGATTATTTCTACAACAGGTGTAGGAGGACTCACACTTGGAGGTGGCATCGGACATCTAACCCGTCACTATGGACTTACTATTGATAATTTATTATCAATAGATCTTGTAAAGGCAGATGGAACTTTTATAACTGCTGATGAAAAGCAAAACCAGGATTTGTTCTGGGCAATAAGAGGTGGTGGTGGCAATTTTGGAGTAGTTACAGCATTCAAATTTAAATTAAATCCTGTCAATGTTGTTTTCGGAGGGCCAGTATTGTGGGACCTGAGTGATGCAGATGAAGTATTGAAATGGTACCGAAAATTTATTTTGCAGGCGCCTGATGAATTAAATGGATTTTTTAATTTCATTACTGTTCCTCCTGTAGCACCCTTTCCAGAAAGCCTTCATATGAAAAAAATGTGTGGGATAGTCTGGAATTATACGGGTCCATTGGCGAAAGCAGAAGAAATATTCAAGCCTATAAGGAATTTCAGAAAACCAGCTCTTGACCTAACCGGTCCTATGCCTTATGCAGCTTTACAAACCATGTTTGATGATCTATATCCAACGGGTTATCAATGGTACTGGAGGGCAGATTTCATAAAAGAGATACCTGATGAAGCTGTTGAAATTCATAAAAAATTTGCGGCAAAGCTTCCAACTTTGCATTCCACAATGCATTTATACCCGATAAATGGTGCAGCATCACGTGTAAGTAAAAAAGATACCGCTTGGACGTTCAGAGATGCAAACTGGTCTATGGTAATTGTTGGCGTGGACCCTGATCCTTCCAATAAGGAAAAAATCACCAAGTGGACCAAAGAATATTGGGATGCATTGCATCCATATTCTGCAGGTGCCGCTTATGTTAATTTTATGATGGATGAAGGAGATGACCGTGTTAAAGCTACCTATGGCGATAATTATAAAAAACTTGTGGAAGTAAAAAATAAGTATGATCCTGAAAATTTATTCAGGGTAAATCAAAATATAATACCTTCTGTACAGAAAGTAAAGGCCTAAGTTTAATAATTGTAAAATAAAATGACTGTATAGCAATTTTTTACAAAGGTTAAAGAAGGTCTCGATACACCGAGACCTTCTATTTTGATTTAGATGAATGTTGTAGCATCCAGAATAACTGATATGCAAGTCAGTTCTCTTCTTTTTGCTAAGCTCTAAGTAGTCATCAATAATCTATAAGGCATTACACAAATCAAATAAACATATCCAATTTTATATTTTTTAATTTCTAACTGATCTTTCAAAGTTTATCGTAGATAAGCCCTCACTTAAAAACAAATCGAAACACAATAAAAAAATCACGACTCTTCTTTTTTTACTAATTAAATATCTCGTACTTAATACTTTAATTTATTTTTAATTTTTAAACCGCTAAATCACAGTACATGCAAACGAAAAACTTTTACACAACCAACAAGCTCTATTTTTATTTAGTCAAAAACTTTAAATACTTTTTACTAAATACACTTGCTTTAATCCTTTCTTCACAATTGTCTGCCGCTACTTATTATGTAGCAAGCAACGGAAATGATTCGAACGATGGGCAGTCCACTTCTACTCCATGGAAAACAATTGCAGGATTAAACCAAAAAACATTTTCTCCAAATGATGTCGTCTTGTTCAGGACAGGTGACACATTCTATGGAAAAATAAATTTAAAATCAGGAGTTACATACTCGTCCTACGGAAGCGGACCCGTTCCCATAATTTCAGGTGCAGTCCCAATTACAGGCTGGACACCTTATGGATCGCAAGGTGTTTACAAAGTAAAATTAACCGACTCTTTAGCTGTAAGAAATCTTTTTGTAAACTCTCAGCAAATGACCATAGCTCGGTATCCAGATTCAGGTTTTCTTTATGCAAATCATGGGAATGGCAAGATCGGATTTTCAGATCCAGAACTACCTTCAGGAACTAACTGGGTTGGGGCTAATATTAGAATTGCAACACTTAATTATTTATATGAAACAAAAAAAGTTACCAGTTACAATTCTGGCAATATTGTTTTCAACACAATCTCTATAGAGAACATTGCAGATTCTACCGCTTACTTTGTTGATAACAAACTAAGCCTACTGGATAAAGCAGGAGAATGGTTTTATAACCCGCTAGACTCCACAGTATATTTATATCCTCCTGTTGGCATAGATATTAATAACTGCATTATTGAAGGTGCTGTATATGACTATGGTTTTTCATGTGAAGCATGTGCGAATGCTACTATTAAAAATTTAAAAATAGTAAAGCAAAGACTGGATGGTATTTCAATTAGAAATTCATCAAGCACAGTTTCGAACAATATCAAAATTGAGAATACCTTTTTTGCTAATCAGTTAAGAAATGGGATTTCCATTCAGGGAACCAATATGAATATAACCAAAGATACTCTGGAGAACATTAATGGCAAAGGAATAGAGATTACAAATTGTACTTCATCTTCTATTACATCAAATGCTCTTAAGAATATAGGATTGATTCCAGGATATGGCACCAGCGGATATAATGGGGCAACAGGAATTGCGACCCAGGACGTAAACTTAATTACCATCAGCAAAAACAACATCAGTTATACTGGCTACAATGGGATACGTTGCGATGGCACCAATATTACAGTTGAAAAAAACAATATATCTTATCCACTGATCACTTGTACTGATGGCGGAGGGATTTACACTTGGGGTACTTATTCTCATCAGATAATTATCAAAAACAACTTTATCAGTTATCCACAAGGGTTTGACAATGGCGCCCCCGGAGGGCTTGCAGTAGGAATTTATGTAGACAACTATGCGAGTTATGTAGATGTACTTAATAACACCATTATCGAATCAAACAAATCCGGAATATTCCTTAATGCCGGAGTATACAACTGTAATGTTAAAGGCAACATATCATATGGCAATAAGCTGAACCAGTTTCGAATATCAGATTATATAGATACTTTAGCAACCTATGGAAACAAAGTCTATAAAAATACTTTTTATTCCATTGATCAAAATGCGACAGGACTTTTGGAAAACCACTATTTTGAAGGGAGAGATTTAGCCGTGACAGATTCCAATTTCTATTGCAATCCTTATTCTGATTATGTTTTAAGCATTTTTAAAGAAGCGACTTCATCCACTTCCAACTACTCAATAAACCAATGGAAAACGCTCACTTCAGAAGATGTGACCAGCAAGACAAGTTTTGCACAACTTGATAATTGTGGGGTAGTTTCTATTACAGAATCTAATTTAATTACCAATGGAAATTTTAACTCCAATATTCTGGGGTGGCGAAAACATAATTCTGCAACTACTATTCAATATACAACAGGCCAATTGGATGGAGGATCATTAAAATTCACTTCAACAGATGTAAATCCTCAAAATAATGTTATGGCTATAAGCCCTCAGTTTGCAATAACAAAAGATCAGTATTACTTACTAACCTTTTCTGTCAAATCATCAGGACCATGCAATATAGAGGCAATCATAAGACAAGATAATGGAGTTACATACGATGAATATTTTGCAAAGAAATTTTACATTGACAATAACAGAAAAGACATAAGACAAATTGTAAAAATCTCTAGCTCAGATTCAAAAGTACGACTGGATTTCCAGATATATGCACCAGATCATGAATTCTGGATTGACAACGTTCAACTTGTACCTATAAATGCCTCTTGCATGGATCCAAAGGATCAATCCAAACTGTTTACCAATACAACAGACAATACTGTTAATGTCAGTCTTGGCGGAAATACATACAGAGACCTGAACGGAAACATTGTTAAAGGAACTGTTGCACTGGAGCCATGGTATTCTAAGGTGCTTGTATTAGAAAGAATACCCTCAGTATCTATTGTAACTCCGATTTTGAACGCTGAATACTCTGCTCCAGCATCCATTACAATTGAAGCGAATGCATCAGTGGTGGATGCCAGCATTTCAAGGGTGGAGATTTTCCTGGGAGCTGTCAAGATCGGAGATTTCACAACACCTCCTTACAGGGTAACATGGTCAAATGTCGTTTTAGGCAATTATTCAATAACCGCAAAGGCTACTGATTCAAGAGGGATGATGTCTGTATCAGCTCCTGTGTTGATCAGAGTTAACAGCGCTCCTTCTTTCACTGAAGCAGAAAACAATTATGCCATAGTAACCGACGCAGGAACAAACTCTGCAATCGGAATTACATCCTGCCCTACCGGATTAAGTAATAACGCGGCTGTTAAGCTTTACGATAAAAATGATAAAATACAATTCAATTTCACGACAAGTGAAGCTGGAATGTATAAAATATCCGTGCGTTTAAGAACTGGTGATTCAAGAGGAAGTACAGTTCTTGCAAACTCTTATGCTTATACAATTAACGGAATCTCGAAGACATTTACACTTGACGCGATTTCAGTATCTGCTTCATCGACCTGCTTGGGAACATCCTATTGGGGGAAAGTAATATCACCGGTTATGTACCTTCAACAGGGAGTAAATTATTTTACTGTTGAATCGCTTACCTCCTGGACTGGAGTTGATAATTTCGAAGTCGTGTTTACTCCTCATAAATATGAGGCCGAAAGCCATTTTCAGATTATTTCCGATCTAGGCACCAATTCAATTTTATCATATACTTGTCCTGGCACAACTCTTAGTAACCTTGCTGCAATAAGAACTTTTGATTTGAATGATAAATTCGGTATCAACTTTTATGTATCAGAAAATGCAACTTATAAAATAATTGCCAGATTAAGATCCGGAGATGCAACAGGCCCGTCTACATTCGGCAACGGATATGCATTTACACTTGATAATGCCGCTCAAACGTTCACTCTTAATTTCGCCAGTATTTCAGCTCTATCAACAACATGTCTGGGGCAATCTTACTGGGGAAATTTCCAGTCAGGTGACCTATCTTTAACATCAGGAAATCATTACTTATCTCTTGATGCAATCAAAACCTGGGGAAGCGGAGATTATATTGAAATTGTAAAAACAAACGCAGGAAGCACCAGAGCTGATATTGAAGTGAGTGATGCTACTGGGTTAACCTCCAGTCCAATCCTGAATATCTACCCAAATCCTGTTAAAAATGAATTTATGATAGATTTCAATTCATCTTATGAAAGTATTGCTACCATTGAGCTTCTCGATATTTTTGGGAGAATGGTTATGAAAGATGAGAAAGCTGTCATTTCAGGATTAAACAATTATGTTATGAGCGTTAAAGATATAAAAACTGGCTTTTATCTCGTTTCTATTTCTCAAAACGATCATCGGATTATTAAAAAGATATATGTAGAGGAATAAATATTCAGATATATCATATAAAAGCATAAAAGAGCCCACAGCAGAACATTGCGGTGGGCTCTTCATCTTAATCAATTTCAAAATTTGACAATCTGTGCTTCTGAAATATCTAATCTGATAACATTAATTAACTTGATGAATATCCGGGAATTTCAAAATGACAACCTTCATATGTTTAAAAATTTTCCGACCAAAAGAAACAATTCGGAAACCAGATTTATTTTAATGTATCAAGAACACAACCTTGCAAGGACAGAATATAACCTATTGCTTTTTTGGTGCTATCTGCCTGAGTGGAAGAAATTACACTTATATGTTCCAGTTTTCCCTTAACAGTTATTTTTGCTTCTTCCTTAACCCCTGCTAGTTCTCTCCTATACTCTTTTGGAAATGTAGCACTTAAGGAATAACCGGGCTTTTTATTTTTGATTTTATTTCCTACTTTAAAAAAGATATTACTTGTATTAATATCACTTTCAATCCGATTGACCAGCCAATTTACTATGTATGGAAGTGAATCTTTTCTATTAAATTTAATAGTATCTAATTGTTCAAATAGGCCCACTGTCCCATTAATAGAAAGAACCTTCCCAATATACGTTTCAGATGCAGCGGCACTATCTTTGGAAAAGTTATTAAGAAGGGAATCTGCACTTATTGAAATTACTTCTTCAGAAGCTATTACTTCTTTCTGTATTTCTGATTGTTCTTTTAAGTTGCATGCTGTTATTAAAAAAATTAAAGAAAAGATTAATATATTTTTTTTCATCTCAAAAGTAGTTTATAGTAAATATACTTACTATCCTTAAATCCAGCAAAAAAGAATGATGAATGGCTTGGAAAATATCTATTAATGATTCGGAAATTCGTTTTATCATCTTACAATTTTGCCAGCCAAATAAAAATTCAAACCATCTGTTGCATCAGATTTTGTTGAAGCATCATATCCTACTGAGAAATTGTCCGGATTGGCCCCGGCCAGATAAATCAGAGTTCTCTTATTGTTTTTGTTATAGCCGTAGTAATAGACGTTATGCTTATCCTTGGCATAATATCTATCAAGAAGATGGAATGTTTCTACATCTGCTTCTTCAACCTTTACAAGAGGCTCCTGATGACCATAGAAAGGAAGATATACATGATTTATATCTTTGCAAAATACATGGTCTCCATCCTGAACAACACTAAAACTCGATAAATCTAGAGGAATGTTAACAGCCTTATTAAAGATGAATAAACTTGTCTCATCCGTTGTTATTATATCATTAAGCAACCTGAATTTATCAGGCTTCGCCCCTGACAATATATTATTTCCAAAGTAAACGTGATTTATGTCCTTTCCATAGATTCCATGCAGATATTGAAAAGTTTCAGCATCACATCCCTCCATCTTTTTTGCATTGTAATAAACATTAGCTTTATCCTTCCAGAATACAGCTGTCAAGTTCCCTGACTGTTCCGCATTCGTGTCTATCATTGGTGCAAAAGTCAATGGATCTGCGTCCTTCACTATATTACCCATGTAAAAAACATGATTATAATCTTTTGCATAATGTGAACCGCCTGCTATAATTGTAAATGATCTCGGATCAGCTTTGGAAATTTTATGTCCATCAAAAAATACAACAGAATCATTCTTGAAATAACCGTTATTCTTTATCCCCTTTCCCAGATTAATGAGCATTCTTGGAATACCGTATAATAAAATAATTCCTCCGGAAATGATAAAGAAAGTGATAAGCCAGGCACTTACATTCATTCCCCAAAAGCTAAGATCCATTAGCTTAAGAATTGCAAAAATTATAACGGGATAACTCATTATGGCAGTTGCAAATAACAAGGATGATCTGCTATCTCTAAAACCAGTAGCCGCAATCATCATGGGAGACATCATAAGAATGACCGGCCACGGAATCAAAATGATAGTAATAAGGATATTTATAGTTGTATGCACAGTTATTTAGATTTGAAGTTTAACTAGTAATTAATATGATCAAATGAAATATGACTTTAAGGCCTCCCCGCATTGATTATGAAATTTTATATCTTCCCCGTTAAACAAGCTTCATAAACTTTCATTATCCTTTTACCAATTTCATCTTTGTCAGCATAAAAGGAAATGGATGATTTGATAGTCAGTTCACTGTCTTTATGAGGAATACCTTCAATGTCAATTATCATATTATACTCATTACAACCATTTATTGAGATGTTAATATATTCCTGATCAAATGCTCTCACTGATTTTGATTTACTGTGTTTAAATGCTGGCCAATCGGTCAATTTTGATTCCCGCAGATTTTGCTCTTTAAATGAAAATTTATTCAAACTATTAATTACTGCTTCCCCTAATGCGCTATCACTAATTCCTTTATCTATCACTTCACAGCTTTCTTGTTCATAGATAATGCCTGCCTTATTAATATGTCGAGGCGCAATAATTATTTGCTGATATTTATCCGATATATAAACTGAAATACGTTTAACTAATTTCTTCTTCCTTTTAAAAAACATACTTAAAAAGTAAGGTTTACCTCAAAAATTAAATTATTTTAATGTGATTTATCTAAGCTTGATCAGAAGTATACTTTCTATCTATATTCATTAAGAGAAATTTCCTTTAGCGGATTTCCACCGTCAATAAATAGTTTTCCTTCCCCGGTCAATGCCTTTGCAATCCTGAGCAATGACTGTTTTTCAATTTCGGGATGTCTTCCATCCAAAGCTCCAACTCTGACAGCAATAGCAATATCGTACAGTTTTTCTTCGGGTTCCAATTCAAAATTTTCTATAGCAACATGTCTGAATGAAAGTCTGCCTGTTTTAATTTCAGTATCAGAACCAACAATAGCTTGCTGAATGGCTTTGGCAGAACGGTCAATAGCCAGAATGTGCCCTTCTCCGATTAATCCCGATATTTCTCTTGCCATTGCTCCAGGACCACAACCAATTTCCAGTACTCGTATGCCTTTCTTTAATGGAAGAGCATTTACAATATCAAAAAGTCGTTTCGATAATTTACTTTGCATTTGACTTGTATAACCGTTTCTTTATATCTACATCCAATTTATCCATTTATAACTTATGTTCAAATTACCTAAAATACTTTTCATTTGGCTGTATCTAATTAATATAAAAAAAGCCAGCTATTTGCTGGCTGATTAATTAAATTTTTCCGTCGTTGATTTAGTTAATAGTATGTTATCTGCTTAGAATACACATTCTCACCGTCTGAAAGATGTAGTATGTATACACCATTGTTCAGACTTTTAATAGGAGTAGATTCATTCATTTGGGTACAACCGTTAAGTATTAACACTCCCGATGCAGAATAAAGAGAATAATTAAGTTTTGAATTATTTCCTGACCATTCCCTAACTGTAAAATTTCGATTTTCTACATCCCAGTTCAATGTTGCTTTAGCAAGAAGAGATGGTTTTGTAATCGCTGTTGATATTTGAATAAATTTTATAAAGTCATTATTGCATCACATTCATCATTCGAACTGAGGCTTAAATGAGCAATAAGATAAGGGTAAGTATTTTGCGGATTTTGCGGAAACGGATTGGCTTCATACGTTCCACTATATGTTTCTCCCGGTGAGAGAATTTCTGTACTTTGATAACTTATGAATGCTCCGCCGGCAGCAGCATCGCCACCTACCTGATCATCGGTGGATACATAATTTTGAATCACAACCTGTCCAAGAACAATGCCTGTTGTACCTATATTTTTGATCTCATAAGAATAATAATAAGTGTCATCAATGATTGAAGTAATCGTGATATTGGTAAAAACAATATCTTTTCCAGTACAGGCATATGTGTTACTTACCGCAGAAATTAATAATAGCATTGCCAAAAATAGGTGACATGCATAATGTAGTAGACATCTCATAACAAACTGGTTTCTAGATAAATCAAAAATGATTATAAAACTATTTGAGAGTTTACGCGGATCTCGTAAGAATGTTCTTAAGGCCTCTCTTGACAATGGAATCTACTGTAACTTAAAAAAAACTTCTTCTTCTCGTATGAATCATCAGTAACATTCCCACTGAAAAACAGACACATACACAAACTTTTTCTTTTGTTGAAATATCATTTTTTTATACCTTTCCTTTAAATTATATTATTTAAAAACCAACACTATGTTAACAATTAAAACACGTTTCAGTCTATTAAGGCAGGTACTTTTTGTATTAATGACATTGTCGCTTTTTTCGTGCCATTTGGTTACTCCACAAGAAGAAGTCAATACTTCCCATAATACAAACAGGGAAGCGAATTCCAAATCTCAAACTTATCTTTTGGTCCATGGAGCCTGGCATCCGCAAGAATGCTGGCATCTTGTGAAGGAAAAATTAGAACAGCAAGGCCACAATGTGTTCACAGTGCAATTACAAGGTCTTGGAAAAGACCAGACACCTTTAGAGCAAATTACATTACAATCCCATGTTGATGCAGTAAAACTTGCTCTAAATCAAATAGAGGGGAAAGTAGTACTGGTGGGGCATTCGTATGGAGGAGTTGTTATTTCTCAGGTTGGAGAACAATTGCCTCAAAAAATTGAGAAGCTTGTTTACCTTTCTGCGTTCATGCTTCAGAATGGTGAAAGTCTTGCAGATATAGCGTTAAAGGATACTTTATCTGTAGTTACTCAAAATCTTGTATTTGCTCCTCCTGCAGCATTTATTCCTAAGGAGAAATATATAAGTGCTTTTTATAATGAAGTAGAGGAAAATAATAATCAGGTAGTAGAGCAAGAAGTAAACGAACTAATGGCATTATTAAGACCGCATCCAATTGCTGCTTTGGGAACACCTATTTCAATAGGAGCAAATTACAACAGTCTTGATAAAGTTTACATTTCATGTTTAAAAGACCATGCCATTACACCTTCAGCTCAGCAATTCATGTATTCAAGATTTAATGGAGTGAAGGTATTTACCTTGAAGGCAGATCATTCACCATTTATTACTCAGACAAGTCAATTAGTCAATATACTGGGTAAACTATAAAAAGATCAACAGACCTCTAATACTTATAAAAGGTCTGTTGATTACTGTTGATTACTGTTTATTTTCTTCATCCTCTTACCCAATATATTAAATAATTCTTCAAGTCATAATAAACTATGATTCACAGGATTGAGAACTTGCATGCTCTCAATATAGTCTGACAGTAAACTTTTCATTTTTAAAACGCGTATATTCGGATCCGCCTTAAATTGTTTCTTTCACATTTATCTTTTCAGTATGAAAAAATATTTACTAACTTTTATTTCAGTTATACTCCTTTCTGCCAGCCTTAGAGCCCAGACAACTGATACCTATGTTGTGGCAGATAAACCAGTAGGATTATCTTCCTGTGTTGACTCTGTTATTACATTAGCAGACATTTTTGAAATGGCCGGTATTCGCGATCTCAATGATCCGAATGACAATGTCAGCATGTATAAAATGTTCCGTCTGCATGGATCTGTAATTACTACTGATGAATTGACAAGTATTCATTATAGTGACTATCCAAGTGTATTTGTTAAAAAAATGAACGCAACAAATTCGCATCACGGCGGTGTTCAAGTTTTTCTTTATTTGATCACTCCACCAACTTCTATGTTCAGTGTGGATACTCTTAAATATACAGTTGAAAAAGGAGCTACAGTAAATTTCACTCCCGATTTCTTTGAAAAATTCACTTTCTTCAGCAGCGGTAAGGATTTGACAAGTCTTAATAAACGCATTCTGTTCACGGACCAATCTATAGGAACAGAAGCTCCAATTGATACTAATTACACGTGGTCAATTGTGGGTAAAGGAAAATATAAAATCAGAGTGCAGGTTGCAGTCTGTGATCCTACAGATCTTTATTATGATAGCATTTATGTAGTAGTAAATGAATCACCATGCCTTAAACTGGAAATTAAAAATATGCCTTCTCTATGCAGGGACGAAATAATAGACATTACACCGTATGTTTATCTGGATGGTCATTTAGCTACATCTGCAGATCTTTCACAAATGACTTTTCTCAATAAAAGTTTATTAGGAGGAACAGGTGAATCCTTTGATCCTACTGCTATGGATGTGACCCAAATGGTAGATAAAGTAAGTCGTTTTCCAATGTTTCATATTGCTTATCAGCCGAATGTTGCATTAGGCATGTGTACAAACTATAGCTACATGCCGACCTTAAAAGTTCCCACTAAATTAATTACTACAGATCTTATCCTTACCAAAAACAATTATGGTGCAACTGTAAACTATACCCTCGACGGTGATTATTATGCATTCAATGATATGTTCAGTAAAGATGTATTAAAAAAATTATACATTGACAATTTTACTTCTGTTCATGATGGCACGACCTTTGACTACTTTTCAGATGCAGCATTAACTGTCCTTGCTCCTGGAAACAACTTAGCTCCTGGCACTTACTACATTGCCGCTACAAATCCAGATTGCTCAGAGGACAGTACATTATTTAAGATAAATGTAAAAAATAAAGATTTCGATCTCATCTGGCAATCGGCTCCTGCCATCGGTAAGGGCTATTATACGTTTAATGCACCTGTGTATAGTGGAGCAACGTATGCATGGTTTGCATGGGGAGGTTCTATGATTTCAGGAAATAACACCAATCAGTTAACTGTATATTTTTCTGAAACTGCTGCACCGTCTGTCACAGTAAGCTGTACTATCACGCTTCCTGCAGTCCGTACAACTATAAATGGTAATGCATTAAGCTCTGCAGTGTATATTACTTCTGACGAAAACGGTAATAAAGAAGAGATAAAATCAGATATTACAACCCCGGTGGTTTCGAGTGTTTCAGGAAGTTCACTAAAGGCTTATCCGAATCCTTCGTCAGAAACATTCGCATTATCTGGTTCTGGCTCTTATGATGTAAAAATCTACAATTCAGTTGGTCAATTAGTATTCACTAATGCTTCTTATAAAGCTGACACTCCTATTACCGTTTTAAATAAAGGATTGCATGTTGTCCACGCAACACAAAATGGTATATCTCAGAAAGTGAAAGTTATTGTTGAATAACGGATAAATCATAACCTGATCAACTTTTACAATTGATCTACCAAAAAAAGATCTGAATATGAGTATTCAGATCTTTTTATTATTGAATATATAATTAACTTCTTGCTAACAGTTTGACTAGACTGAGCTTCTGCTCCAGATTTATAACAACTACGATCATCTAAATTGAATCATACTTAGGCGTCAAATAATTATAAAAAGCTTTATAAACTATTTTATCATCAGTTTGAATATATTTCTCCTACTCTCCTCTTCTACTTTTATAAAATACAATGCAGGCATTAAATCAGGTAAGTTTATAAATTGTTGATTCGAGCAAGGTCCTTCGTATATCTTTTGACCTTCGATGGTATATATAGTAATTGCAGCAATGCTATGTATACCAGAAACCTGAATATGATTTGTTGCAGGATTCGGATAAATTATAATTGGAGTTTCTGTTGCTTTATCATCTAAGATACTTAATACTGTTTGTGTGAATGAATATTCTTGTCCCTCACATCCATTGCCATCAATTGCTTTTATATGATAGTTTCCTGCAGGTAGATCGGTCAAAAAAATGGTATCATTTACAGCATACCGTATTTCCGTTCTATCTCCTGTGATCTCCGCATGGTAAGGCTTAGAACCACCGCTACACAATAGCCATGCTTGGTTTACTTTACTTGTATCTATATGATATTTAAAATCTGATGACCGAATACTAATTTGTGAAGTATCTGAATGACATGTACCCGAAGAAGATTGCGTGTAGGCCAATAAGGAATCTGCAGATGCAACCGGATTAAAGTGAATAGAAAAACTCGTATCGAGGATTTTTTTCTGATTCACAGAGTACCAAATTGTATTTGCATAATCAGAAACGAGATCAATATCCTGATCTGCAGAACAATAATTTATGATACTATCTGCTAAAGGTTTTACCGAAGAATTTCTTTTAAAAATAAGTTCTGTGATATCGCTTGCACATTGAGGATTTTGATTAACGAAAAAAACATTAACTATTGTATCAGCCACATCTGGCATTTTAACGACCAAAGAGTCGGCTAATATTGATTGGCGGTTGGTTCCATAATAAAAGTATCCTTTAATATTTGGATCTTCCAAGTAAGGTTTAATTACAAATGTATCTCCAACACATAAAAAAGGTGGGATATCAGCCTTTGGCAATGGCTGTGCTTTTATGTCAAATTCCAGTGTTGAATTAGCACACTTCAGTTTATCTTTTACTGTAACCGAGTAATGTCCGGCTTTTAGTTTGTCTCTATAAACCAGAAATGTATCCTGATCAATATCGTTCCAACGCATAGTGGTAAATGAATTTGTATTTTGGACATTAATATTCATTCGCCCTAATGCACCTATACTATCACACCCAAGATTAGAAATATAACCTAGCGTTGCAGAAGATCTGGACCAATATTCATTATAGCTTTGATTACAATTGTTTGTATCCCTGATAAAGATTGTATTATATTCATTATATGGTAGCTTAACACGTATTGCCTCCCCTGGCCATTCAGTATTTAATAATGTATCATTATCAATAAAAACTGTAACATAATTAGTTGGAGTAATTGTTGTCAGAATATTAATTTCAGCAACTACGCTATCACACAAAAGCGTTGGAGTATATGTTACATTTGTCTGCAGTATTTTTTTATGAATCGTATCGGAATAAACTTTACAGCCTAAACTATCTTTAACAGTAAAGTTGTAATCTGCCACTTTATTTAAAGGAAAGTTTTCATATCCTCCCCATATATAATCCATTTCTTTCGGTATGATCCTTTTGTATATGCTATCACCATCTGTCCACGTCACAGTATAAGGCGGCAGACCTTTCCATATCATAGCTCCAAATCCGGCAGAGTTGCATTGACCTGCAGACGGATAACTGAACAAAACATGTAACGAATCAAGATGCTGTCTGCTTGCCAATACGGATGTATTTAGTGTACAGTTCTTACTATCCCTGATTTTAACAGGGTATAAGCCAAGCGTATCGCTTATTACAATGCTATCATTTGTCTGATAAGTTTTATTATTAATTGTAATCTGGTATGGTGCATATCCTCCACTTACATGCACTTCTATATCGAAGATATTACAGGATTTTCCATTGGGGTATACCTTAGTTCTATGAATAAGATTCGGGCAATCACTCGACTTTGCTATTTTTAATTCGTAAATACCTGTGGTTGTTGTTCCAAAGACACGACCATTACTGGTTTCTACTACATCCGTAAGATATTCAGGCGCCAGCGCGTCAATCTTTTCCCAGCTATTACCTTTATCCGAAGACTTTAACAGTATATCACCTATAGCTTCATATTGAGGAGCTGGCGCTAGTGGTGCGATATAATATAAATTACCTGACCCCGAACTTCTAAATCCTCCCTCAAGTGCTCTTCTATTGTCGGGATATGCGTTAGTCATCTGCAACAGATTAAACATTCCATTTTGGAGTAGATAAAAACGAGTTTTAAGACCGCTCGAATCAATAGCATTTCGAGTCAGCTCAGCTATTCTAAGAATTACATTTCCGTCCCGATCTATGTTGAATCTACTTTTGGGATAATAGGTACTATCTCCAAAATAATACTCAGGTAAGATTACATTCTGCCAGGTGGCTGCTTCATCGTCTGATTTATAGACAACATCCTCATTATTTAAGCCATTAGTTGTTATATATAATGTATTTCCTTGCTGAAAAAGTCTATATAATGGAGTTACAGCAGCCAATTTTGTCCACCGGCATGTAGCAGGATCAAATATTAATAACACCGTAGTGTCAGGTTGAGATGGATCAGAGTTAGGTTCAGCTCCAGTCATATAATACCTGCCTTTATGAAAAGTAATATTGCCAGTTACATAAGCACGTAAATTATAAAAATTACCGTTTCCACACATAGCCACTAAACTATCCAATGCTTTATTATACTTAAGAATTTTACCTTCTAAGAATGTAATCCAGCCGCCATCACTCCCCGTCCAGTTGAGGCTTACATCCTGACCTTTACTTGTTATTTTTTTAAAATTAAAAAGAGTATCTGAGCTCGCATACCACTGATATCTCCGATATCCATCTATAGCGGTATAAACTAATATGCCATCCCGGGCATACACATTCAGTGAACTAGTCGCGAACCCAGAGTCTGACAGCTCTGGAAAAAGGTTGGATTTTTCCCAATAAAATTTCTGTGAAAAACATTGAGAAGAAAAAAAGAATAAACTTATGACAAAACATACATAGATTGATCTATATATTTTTGAAAATATTCCTTCTAAAAATCTGATTACCATTCTTTCCATCATTTAAAATAAAAAATAAGCGTTTCGGTTTAGGTGAGTTGACTCCTATTTATCTTCTGAAAATGAGCAAATAGTATCTTCATTTATGTTTTATACAAAAATATGGTGATAATGTAACCCCACAGATCATAAATAATAGTAGTATTTCTTCTTCCCGGCAAATACCTTATAAGGCAGGGATGCATATTCTTTTTAAATTAATGATCTACTTAAGCAAGTTTATGTAAATTGAATGTAACTCTTATTCTTTGCTATATTGTAAAACCATATATAAACCTAGTTAAATAATCATGATTAAATATATTTATCTTTCACTTTAGTTTTCGTCAGTTTATTTTTTACAGCACAGGATTCTCTTGTACTCAACTTGCCATTTTCAGGTAATGCAAACGACATAAGTTCTTATAAGAACCATGGACATGTATACGGTGGAATTTTATAGTTGCTACTTTCGATAGCCATACATTAAAGGTCTTTGCAGACGGAAAATTACTTAATGAAAGAAAGTTATCTTCACCTGCTCCGATTGTAAAGTGTGGGAGTAATATAAGGATTGGGACAGCCTGAAACGATTATCCTAATCGTTTTAAAGGTATAATAGATGACGTAAAAATTTATAACAGTATCTCATGTTGAAGACAAGCAGGAGAATTTAATTATTTACCCTAATCCGGTTACGCTTTATTTAAAGAATAATAGCCTGAAAAATTTTAATTTTGAAATCACCTCAATTGATGGAAAGCTAAAATTAAAAGGTAAAAATCAAGAGGCAATAAATATATCTTCATTAATCCCCTGGAACATATATTATTTCTGTAATAAATGAAAAGAACGAAATAGTTTCATCAAAACAGTTTATAAAAAAATAGAATTATAAATAAAAGAGTTTGATTCCTCAACCTCTTTTATTTAATTTACTTAGCCTCCTACTCTACTATTAGCTTTGTTTTTCAAATTTCGGTCTCTTTGAAACAGAAGTACAAACATCTTTTTATTTCTTAATAAACCTTACAACACTTTAAGCATTCCCTCAAATTAAATAGAGAACATACAACGACATGTTTTATTTCCTTTTAATTTTCAACATCTGGTTTCCACCTTTTTGAAATTCATAATCTACAGATTCAATATCAACTATAAAATTTGTTTTAAAATAGTCCACTATACCATCTAGTACTTCTGACTTTACAGCATTTAAGTTAAGTATTGGAAATATTCGTACCTCTTTACAAATACGCAACATCTCAGAGATAGATTCAATATGAAAATCCAATCCTAGTTGAGAATACAAAATCAAAAAGTGAGAACTTAACCCTAAATCAAATGAAATGTCTGCAAATCTGGTTGAGTTTGGCAGCTCATGATATATATATCGCTCCTGAGCTTTACCTAAGTCAAAATCTTTAATGAAATCATTCATCGCATCCATACGAATCTGTTCTAAATTCTGAATGTTTTTTATATGGTTCCACACAAATTTATCCTGATTTGATCGAGTTTGCCCAAGTACAGTCTCTTTGGTCTCTGCTATTCTTTGCAGCAACTCATCTTTAGTAAACTGATAAATTGGATCTAAAGAAATAACTTTGTGATTCAGTTTTGTCATCTCTCTGTTAAAACTTGCAGGTCCATCTCCAAAGCTTATGATCCTTTTACTCAAATCCGAATCAGTCAAGCTGAACATGCTGATATATTCGCTTAAATTTCGTCCCCAAGGAACAACGTTTTTTAATTCAAATGCCATAATAATTTTACCTCTCTTTATTTTTTTCAAACGCAGTAATCATCAAACTTAGAATCTTACTGTCATCTTCAATTCCATTTTTAATTTTGCCGGACTTTAATAATTTAGATAATATATTCTCTCGTCCATAAGGAAGATTTTTCTTTTTATCTCTTCCCAAAAAAATCCACCGTTTTACCTCCTGATTCGTGAAAGCAGGTGAAAGTATCTTGATGCTAAATTCTAAACCAACGGAGTTTTTAAATTGAGGTGAGGATTTAAAGGTATCCTATTGAATTCCATATAAGACATTATTATATGATCTAAGTGTGCTTGTGTAATCCCTTTAGGAGGGTATTCCTGGAAAGCTATAACGGCGAGATCAATTGTCTTAACAAGGTTTTGAGCTTATTCCGAATATCTATCTTTAGACATTTATTAAATGTAAATTAATCTCTGACATCCCCAATCCAAATATAAATATAACTGACATTTTTTAAATAATCAGTTTTTCAAAAAGGTATTCTCCTTTTCCTAGCCTGCATTAACATATTCTCCCATACGCTTACTAAAGTTAGATAAAGGAGGCTGGATTTATGTTTTTAAGAACAATAAAGCATGCCAACATGTCCAATTATATGGTTTACCAGAACAACAATAAGTTAACGGCTATATGCAAGAAAGGCTGAGGAACAGTTTTAATTATCTCAAGAATGTATTTTTCTTCCAATCATCTTTCAAACTTGCATAACCAAGCATTTTTAGGAGCTTCATTAAATGCCAGGGCTAGTCTTTTGTTAAAAGAGAGATCAAATAAACATTCACTCAAGCTTCTTGAAATTTATATCATAATACATAGAAATAATAAACCCTTTATTGTATTCATAAACATACTTTCCCGTCTCCTTTTCTTTATGCTCATGCTTAGATAGCTGAAAAAAATAACCTCCTTCAAATTTGAGATTTTTGACAACTTTATAGCCCAAACCAATAAATAATCTATTTTGATCAAAACAGTTTTTTCCTGTGTTACCTCCAAATCTGATAAAGATTTCATCATAAGCTGTCAGATATGGTTCCTTTGCATCTACTGTATTTCCCATTAGGGCAAAGTTAACTTTTAATTGATATCTGATTCTGTTCTTATAATCCCATCCCGCAATTTTATGGCCAGTACTATCGGTAAGTTTTGCAACAAATCGCTGTTCTAATCTTAATCGATTGTCAAATTCAAATTTCCAATATGGAATTTTTAATTTGAGATCTTCAAAAATTCTGTTTTCAGGATAGGGCTCTTTAGAGGTTGGGTAATCACCATATGGATACGTCTCTACAAAAACATATCCTAGCAAGACAGAGAGGCATTCTGTTATATTATAATTAACACCTACCCTGGCCAGGGATTGTTGCCATGTAGAGATAAAATGCGTTCTTCTCCATTGATATTCTGTATGCAATCCAAACTTCTTGCTCAATTTGTGGTCACCGAAGTAAGAATACCACCCTACATTATTATAGTCTTTAATTCTCTCCTGTGCCTTTGCTTTGAACAAGCAGAAACTTAATATTAAGAATACAAATTTGGCTTTCATTGAGGCTTATCTATAAAACATTTTATTGCAACACGATTGCAATAACATTGTTTATAGGGAGCCTACAGGATGGGGATTTTTTTTCCTTGTATATATCTCCTACATTTTTTTCAAATCTTGTTTATTTGAATTGCAGTTTTTGCACATTTTTGAGGTTAAACAAGACAAAGCCAGCGGAGCATTGATTTTTATTTACAATATTCCTTAATTCCCAAATCAGCGTCAGGTTCTCCATATTTTTTAGCATTATAAAAGTCTATACAGAAGTCCCGCATACCAAGTTTTTGCTTTACTTGAGCCAGAACAATATAACCATATCCGTATTTGGGATTTAATTCAATAGCTTTAGAAGCATCTTCATAAGATTTATTATACTGACCAAGTTCTAAATATAAAAATGAGCGGTATCCAAATGCTCTGAAAAAATCCGGCTTAATTGAAAGCGATCGGTTGAAATCTGCTTCTGCCTCTTTATATTTCTTTAATTTTCTATAGCAAAGACCTCTATCGATATAAGGTATATGATTTTGAGGATTTAGTTCAATTAATTTAGTAGAATACTCAATCGATTTAACAAATTCCTTTTGATCAAAATACAATAGACTTAGATTATCATAAAGAAGATCTTTTATAGGATTAGACAATTCCAATGCTTTTAAATAGTCTTTCTCAGCATTAGGGTAATCCTTTAATTTATAATAGCAATAACCCCGATTTAGATAATATTCGGACGTAGAGATACTCTTTTCGATTAATTTTGAATATGCTTTGATGCCTTGTTTATAAAGTTTGCTGACAGCACATAATTCAGCTACGAATTTTAATTGTTGAGTGAATGAGCCATTGCAAACTGAGTCAGGAATGTCAAAAACGTTTTTGTACCCCAGATTATAGGCTGTTGATCTATCTTTACATGCGGAATTGACATCAAAAAGATATAAGTTAATTTTGGAACGAGCAGAATATGCTTGCGCATATTTATTATCTAAAAGAATTGCTTTATCTATATGCTCCAAACTTTCAATGATTTTTTCATTGCCAAGTAAAATAATTGCAAAATTATTATGCAGCTCAGGAGTTTCATGCCCCTTTTTGAGAGCATACCTATAATCTTTTTCCGCTTCTCCATTATTGGCCAATTGCTGATTTACAATTCCTCTCCAATAATAATATTCTCCCTTTGGCTGCAACTGAGTGGCTTTCACTAATGCTGCTAAGGCACTATCCAGATCTTTGGCTTTATTTAGCAATAATCCTTTTTCAAAATAGTAATCAGACTTTTTAGGATTAATCATAATAGCTTTGTTTATTCCAAACTTAGCTTCTTCATATTTAAAAAAAATGTAATTCGCTTTAGAAAAGCGTAGCCAGTATTCAGCATCCGAAGTATCCTTTTGGTGATTGCTATTTAGTTTATCTAATGCAATCATAGCATCAATCATAGAATTTGTACTTATTAAATCGTCTACCTCCTTAAATCTATTTTCAATTTGGGCGTTTGAAATTACAATATTTGCCAGGAATAATATTGTTAGATAAATTTTTAGTTTCATGTCAGTCATTTTAATATTACTCTAAATTCTTATAAGGCAGATAGCTGTAATATTTAGGCTTAGTATCAATTCTTACATGTAACCAATGGACTCCTAATCCAGAAGTGCTAACCCACTTTATTTTTCTTTCTATTGAATTGAGGATATCTTCTCCAACCTTCTTCCAAAAGATTTCAACTTGGTCACAAGGTGCATATCTCACAAAATTAGCTATGTGACTATAATTATTTGAATTATCTATCTCAATTGGAACAATCAACTTAGCGTCTCTATTTAAGTTGAAAAACGATGTAACATATTTACCTTGATAAAAATACTGAATGAATGAAGAATTATCAGCTGTAATTTTTGAAAGTAAAGGTGAGTTTACAAGAACAAATTCAAATTTTTCATGATAGGTATCAATCGTAACTGGCCTGACTTCCCAAAAGTATGCATCATATGAACTAGATCTTAGTAACTCAATAAAAAAGGCTCTGAATTCTTTAGAATTGCAAAGTAAATTTATTGTTTCAGCATAAGTTATTATCTTTTCATTTTGGGTGACTATATATTTAGTTACTTCACTTCCTACTTTTTGTTCTGTATATTTCCACATATTATTTTTTCAATAGTTTGAATACAACGCAGCCCAGTTGAGCATGGCGATGAAATAAAATTATTAATGATGCTATTTCTTAATAGTTACGGTATCAATCCAAAAAGGTCTTATAGCAAGACATTACCATCAGCATTAATAGTATGTAAAGTTATTTTTTAAAACGGTCAAGATCTAAAAGGTCT
Source organism: Sporocytophaga myxococcoides DSM 11118 (assembly GCF_000426725.1). Taxonomy (NCBI): domain Bacteria; kingdom Pseudomonadati; phylum Bacteroidota; class Cytophagia; order Cytophagales; family Cytophagaceae; genus Sporocytophaga; species Sporocytophaga myxococcoides. The sequence goes on from NZ_AUFX01000010.1 coordinate 285,204, forward strand.
TCCCACCCAGGAATAGGTGGAACTCTAGGTAAATCGTTTTCTATTTCTACTCCATTTTTATTAATTTTTATTGTAGAGCCTGGCCATGCACATATTATTAAATCTGTATCTGTATGATCAATTGAAAACCTTCCCCTCTTCGGACCTATGCCCATAATACTGTATTTATCTCTTGGAGAAACCGTAAACTCCAGACACCAGGGTTCAATAAATATAGTAAACGGTTTATCTCCATAATTATCTATATCAATACTCTGTCCTATGTCTACTAAATCATCTTTCATAATTTTCATTCATTCTTTGTTATAGAACCTAATTCCTATAATTTTAAATATTTAGTAATATACATCAAGTGCGTTCATTTACTTTTACTTAAAATCACAATTTTATAAATAGTCTCTTGTATTGCTGAGAGAGAATCACCGGTGCAGGACAATTTGATTATTGGATAAAACCTCTGTTAATAGCAAAGGATATAAGTTCAGCTGTGTTTTTTTTCTCAGATTTTTCCAGCATGTTTTTTCTGTGGTTGAAAACGGTATGTTCACTTATTGACAAAAGAGCTGCAACATCATAGCTTGATTTTCCCTTGCTTAACAACTGTAATATTTCAAGTTCACGTTTTGTAAAAGAAATAGTTTTGTTTGGAGAAGGAAAGGTAGCGGCATAAACATTCTGAAATAAATCCTGATCATTCCGCCGGGCAACCACAAAATCCACTGCATTATCTTTTTTCACACACGTAATATCGGACATGATAAGCATTGTAAGTAATGGTAATTCCTGATCGTCTGTTTCAATTACATTCAACTGCTGCATACACCAAATAACAGAGCCATCTTTCCTGATAAGTTGGAATGTACCAGTGAAACGAAAACGTTTAATATCCTTGCACGCAACCTGTGATTGAAAATATTGGAAGATCGTAGGAAAGATTTGTTGAGTATAGATTGCTGCATGTTCAGAGGGTAAAGTGGAAATTGCATATTCCATTCCTTTAGGCCCCATATAATGTTCAGGAGAATGGCCTGTGATAGTCTCAATATTATCGCTCATGAAAATGTAATTATTTTGGACATTATTATAAATGCCAATAATAGCAGGAGAGTGACGCAATAATCCCTGAAATTGTTCATTTTCCAAAAGTGCAAACTTTTTATCATTGGATGAATCTTTATGACAGTATTCAGGAATAATTTTCTCTACAGAATCAAGAAAAATAGTGTAAAAATTTGCTGAACCGTTTTTGAATTTTCTCATTATAATGAGATAGGTAGTTAAATAGATTGATTAAGTAAAGATAACTATAAGACTGTGAGTACCCAATTAAGTCCTCCTACAAAAATAAAGATATTGCGTATTGACCTCTAATAGGTTTCCTAAAAAACATTGCTGGAGTCCAATTCTAGTCATATTTGAATAACTTTTTTAAAAGTACTTTTAACTCGTGAATCTCTGTGGTTTTTAAAATCAATCCATTTAATTTGCTCTAACCTCATTTCAATTATTCTTCTTTATGGCTAAAGTCATCCAAAAACAAAATTAACATTTGAATAGACTAATTTGTAAAAGTCATGCTCCCAAACCTAGACTACATCTCTGACATGAATTGAAAAAATAGCCGCTATAAAAAAAGCCCTCGTCAAAACGAAGGCTTTTCAATGTATAAAATCATTTATATAGTTTTATCTTCAATCACAACTCTATCCAATTAAAGTTGATTGAATGTAGATTCTGCAAATTCAGCAAGTGAAGGATCTCTTGCTCCCATCATTAAAATGACATCTCCTTGTCTTGTTTCTTTAGAAAAGTAGTCTGACATCTTATTGCGATCCTCAAACAAAAGAGCATTTTTACCGGCTTTAACAACCTCATTAATAACTACATCTGACGATATATCCTTAGTAACCGTTCCTCCAGCATAATACACATCTGACATCAGATAGTAATCTTCCGGCCTTAAAGTTTCAATGACTCTTTCTGCCAGCTCTTTGTGCATGAATCTCAATGGTCCATATCCATGAGGTTGAAACCATGCAAATACCCTTTTGCCTATCTGCTGACAACTACGGATTGCAGCCTGTACTTCGGCAGGATTATGAGCAAAATCATCTATGAGAAAAACACCCTTTTTCTCTCCAACCAATTGTGTTCTCCGGAATATACCCACATACGATTCCAAAGCTTTGGCAGCCTGTTCTATCGATACTCCAGCCACATATGACGCAGCTACTGCAGCGGCGGCATTTTCCATGTTATGCTTTCCTATTACAGGAATTTTAAAAGGTATACCGTTCAGTGTAAATTGTATTTCAAAACCAGTTTGTTTAAAATTCTCCGCTACAAATCCAGCACCTGGATGAGTACTAAAATCGTTTTTAGTATCCTGAGAAAGATTTCTTGTAAGCTCATGATCAGAATTAACAATAAACTTCCCCTTAGTATTTCCCTTAAAAGTTTTGAACAACTCTATCAGCTCCTCGAATTCTTTATGGTCTCTGTCTATATTCAAAACAATTCCGATTTCAGGAATATAGTTAACTATAGAGCCGTCAGATTCATCTGACTCAATCACCAACCACTCACTATCCCCAACCCAGGCATTTCCCGGAAGATTTTTTTTCTGTAAAACTGTAAGACCTGCGCCAGTAATGAGAGAAGGAGATTTCCCATTTTCCTGAAGAATATGAAAGATCATTGCTGTCGTGGTAGACTTGCCGGAAGTACCTCCAATAGCAATTGTCTTCTTTTCAGATGAAATAGCTGCGAGCAATTCGGATCGTTTAATAATAGGAATACCTGCTTCTTTTGCCTTTTGATACTCTACGTTAGTTTCTTCTATGGCTGTAGAAACAATTACCGCTTGAGTTGTTTCATTTATCCCTGAGCCATCTTGATAAAAGCATTCGATGCCCATAGACTCAAACTGCTCCTGAATAAGCATTTTCTTATCCTTACTAAATAACCTGTCCGAACCAGCAACCTTTTTCCCCACGCCTCTAAGGTATTGAGCAATGGCACTCATACCGGTCCCGGCTATGCCCACAAAAAAGTAATTATCAATGGTTTGAGTATTAAATTTCATATAAGAATTAAGTAACTAAGCCAAATTTAAATAAAGAAACGATAATATTTTTAATATGTTGGAATATAAGACAGTAAATGCAGCTTTAATTTACCAGCTGACGTGGATTTGAAATCCATGGCGCTATTATCAGGGCCAGTCAAATGCATGATTATTCTTAATAATTTTCTTAATTGGCTTTAGTTCCACTTTCTCTCCATTCCATTTAAGTATTTCAATAGATTTCAAAACCTCATACATGATTCTGTCTAAATGGATACAAGGATCAATGGAGCTTATAGGCGTACATATAACATTTTCCAATTCTTTACTATTTAATTTAAGATTTCCAATGTATCGTATATTCTCACATTTCAGAAAGTTATCAGGCCAGATATTATATGTAAGTAAGCCTCCTTGATCAAAATTATCATGATATAGAATTATACAATTAGAATTCATAAAATCAATGATTGAAGGAACTTCATGTATGCTAAAATCAAGAACAGTTATACCTAAATTTAAATGACCATTAAATTCTTCTCTTAACTCTGAAATAAAGAAACCACCATAACCTCCTTTAGACAAAGCTATGCTGTAACATTGACCAAGATCAAAATCCATAAACATCATTTCTAATATTCTTACAAGAATAGAGTATACTAGTATCTATTAAACAGAGATAAAATTATGAATATCCATCTAGATTGTAACTTTAATTCCCTATTTAACTTTAGAAATTATATAGAGGAAAGAGATCGTTCATAGGTTGCCATGGACAACAATGAATGCTATTGTTGTGAACAATACTTCTTATTTCTGTGCTTTTACTTTTCTATGTTTCTTTCCCCATTCTTCCAGCTGTTTCAGAATAGGTCTAAGTTCTTGCCCGCTTTTTGTAAGTTCATATTCAACTCTTGGTGGAACTTCTGCATAAACGGTTCGCTTTACCAAGCCACCTTCTTCCATTTTTCTCAATTGAAGCGTAAGCATCCTTTCTGTAATGCTCGGAATGCGTTTTTTAAGTTCACCAAATCTTAATTTCTTTTCAGCAAGATGGCAACAAATTACAAGTGTCCATTGACCAGCAATTAACCCAACTGCAAAAATCTGGTCACACTCATTGAGATTCATTTTGTTCTCAAAGTGTGTTGAGGTTTCTTTTGTTTTAGTCATTACTTACATTTATGATAGTACCACACATTTGGTTGTCAATATACTAAACAAGATGTTACTTTCTAAATTTGGGATAAGAGTTTTATTAAAACAAAATAAATTTAGAATGAAAACATTAGTAAACGTTATCCATCCAAATTTGGAAGGCTCATCTATCGTTAATAAACGGTGGACAGAAGAATTAAGAAAGTACCCTGAGAAATTCGAAGTTCGAAATTTGTACGAAATTTATCCTGACGGAAAAATCAATGTCACAGAAGAACAGAAACTTGTTGAAGCACATAACAAAATTGTGTTTCAGTTTCCCATCTATTGGTTAAGTAGCCCGCCATTATTCAAAAAATGGATGGATGAGGTTTTGTCTTACGGCTGGGCTTATGGTGCAAGTAGTAGCTATAAGTTGGAAGGTAAGAAAATTGCTTTGGCATTGACCACTTCTGCTGATGAAGCTACCTATTCAGACAAAGGTGCATTTAAATATACTTTGAAAGAATTTACCCGACCTTTTGAAATCACATTTGATTGGATAAAAGCAGACTATAAACCGTATTTTGCTTTTTTTGGCGCACCACACACAACAGATGAAGCTATACTGAAAAAAGTGGAACAAAGTGCAAAAGAATATGTCTCGTTTGCAGAATCCTTATAAAATTTCATTTTCTAAATTTTTAAAAACTTTGTCAATTCATAATGTTGGCAAAGTTTTTCTTTGTTAAAATCTGACTTGAGGTAGTTAGGAAGTCATTGCCTGGCAAAGAGACTCAAGACTATAACTCAGCGTTGACAAAAGTTTTATTATCTAATCATGAAGCATATTTATAAAAAACACTATCCTTCTTTAGCATGTAAATATTTGCTCCTGACCAGCCTTCGAGATTAAAACTATCTGTCTTGATAATTCTTTTTGTACCTGAATGATAATAATATTTAAAATGCACCGGACAAGGAAATGATTCATCCGAAATCCCAAAATTATCACTTATGGTATCCTTTAATTCATTCACTGTATAGCTATAGGAACTATCACATATTATAAATTCAATACTTCTAAGACTGTCAATTTTACCATCCATGTATATCATACAATGCGTAACATTTTTAGGAAAGGTTTTATCTCTTTCATTCTTATATATCATAAGAATCCCCCCTAGCCCAAGAATCGTGATAATGAATAATATTACAAATATCTTAAGTATCTTTTTCATCCCTTATGAATATAATGCGTTCTAATAATAAAAAATATTTATTGTTATTGTCTGGATTCAAAAATAAAAAGGAATGACGAATAAAAATATTTAGCAGTATCCGCAGCAAATTTCTTTTTTTACCAAATGAATTTTCTCTTACCCATACACTTTATCTCTGATTTATTAAGTTATAGTTAGTCAGCATGAATATATACCCAATGAAAGGTAAAGACAATAATAACATGACTAGTTTCAAAAGTATTGCTATGGATTTTATACCCTTCGGACCCAGGACATAGTAATGAAAAGTACCGGGATAAGGAGTATTTTCAGCTCGCAGTAATTTTCTTTTTGTGTTTTTGTCCCCAATCGGCTAATGCGCCAACCACGTCTTTGAGTGTTGTCGCATAGTCCGTAGCAATATATTCTATAACAACAGGTATCTGGTCAGCTTGCACAACTCTTTCTACCAAACCGTTTAATTCTAATTGTTTCAATTCGTTTGAAAGCACTCTTGCTGAAATACCTTTAATTATTCGTTGCAATTCATTAAAGCGATTATGTCCACTTATCAAAGCAATTATAATTCGTAATTTCCATTTGCCACCCAAAACATACAACGCGTCCTCGACTGCACTGATGTGTTTAGTACATTGAACCTCTGAATAAATTATTTTCTGCTTCATCTTTCTTAAAAGTAACCTGAATGTTACTACTAACCTTTAGTATACTACTAACTATTTGTTAGCAAATGTAAGTAATTTTGTGCCATTGAAACATTTAAAAGTAAAAACGATGCTTAAAAAGATATTGCACATAATTACAAGTCCACAAGGTGAGGCTTCAATCAGCAGACAATTAGGGAATACAATCATTGAAAAAATTCAAGCGAAATATCCTAACAATATTGTGAAAGAAAGAGATTTAGCTAAAGAAGCTTTTCCGCATTTGGACGGATTGCAAATTGGTTCATGGTTTACTTCTGCTGAAAATCGCACGCCCGAACAAGCAAAAGCAATAAAAATTTCAGATGAAGCGATTGAAGAAATGCAGGAAGCGGACATTTATGTCTTTGGTGCACCGTTCTATAATTTCGCTATTCCGTCCACACTGAAGGCTTATTTAGACCACATCGCAAGACCTGGAATTACTTTCCGCTACAAAGAAGACGGGACGCCTGAAGGTTTTTTGAAAAACAAAAAAGCATATATCGCAATCGCTTCTAGCGGTGTTTATTCCGAAGGAAATTTCCAGTCGTTTGATTTCGTAAGTCCGTATCTGAAATTTATACTCGGATTTCTTGGTATTACTGATATTACTACATTTCGTATAGAAGGACAGAGAATTGCAGGCCTACAGGAAACTGCGCTACAAAAAGGTCTTGAAAGTGTTGTGATAGATTAGTATTTAGGATCGATGCTTGTTTTTCTTAGCGATTGGCTTGCAAACAATGAGTATCGTACGAAAGTTTCCTATAACTAATTTATAAATACCAGATGCTTTTATTTTTCATTTATTATATCCCAATTACCAATTTCTATCTTACCTTCAAATTGTTTAATAGACTTTATATTCGTCAACAGTTTTGAATTAACCAAAGAATAGCATTTATTGATGCCATCGCATAAAACGATGGCATCAATCCTAAAAAGCCTTCTTCCACTGAGTTCATTTCCTATACCGCAACCCTTAGTTGAAAACTTACTCTTATTCGTGAGCTTATGGTAAATAACATAAGCCAGGGCCGGCTGGGCCTTTTATCAAGTCCACTTTGCAAATTTACTTTCAAGGTCAGCCAGCCATTTAACCCTTTTCTCCTGACTTACTGATTTTACGGAAGCAAAGCTAATCCAATTGACGTTTTTGTATCCCATAGTTTTAAATACACTCCTAAGCATTGCTTTTTTGATTAAATTTCCAATGAAGAGTGAATACATTATTTTGGGTTTATTCATAGTGGTAATAATTGTAACGCTTTTTAAATTCTTTAAGAGTGGAACTAATCCGAAACCTCTTGGATGGTGGTCATATACAACTCCAGGACATAGAACTCTATCTATAAATCCCTTGGTCATTGCTGGCATTAAATCCCACCAAATTGGGAAAATAAAAATCAGGTGGTCTGCTTTTTCCAGGCGTTTATTATAGTCTATTACTAATGGATCAATTGGCTGGTGTTCGACAAAAGCTTTTAAGTCCGCCTTTGACATTACGGGGTTAAAACCATCATTATCAAGATGTATAAGGTCAACCTCGTGCTTTCCTTTTTTTATTCCATTGGTTACTGCTTCCAAAATGGCATTGCAGTAACTCTTTTCGTAAGGATGATTAAAAACTATCGCTGTTCTCATTTTTGTACTATTTAAAATGGTATAGAACAAAGATGAACAGTCGAGAGGCTGTCTGACGATAACAATTGTAAAGAAATGAAAATTATCGTCTGTTTCTTATTCGACTTAATGATACAGATGTAATACCCAAATACGAAGCGATATAATGTTGTGGGACCCGTTGAATAATTTCGGGGTGCTGTTCAATCAATTCTTCGTAGCGTTTTTGGGGACTGTTTTTAAGATATGAATAGAAAAGCTGTTGGATTTGAAAAAGTCGACGAAATAAATGCTCTTCCATATCCTGTTTCACTTTAGGTAAATTCTTCACAATAAACTGGAAATCATTTTGTGAAATCGTCTGTAAAATACAAGGTTCTAAACTTTCAATGCTATATAAACTTGGTTGATTTGTTCTGAAACTTTCAATAGAAGAAACACTATCTCTTTCAAAGAAAAATTGGGTTGTTACTTCTTTACCATTATTGTTAACCCAGGTTCGTAAACAACCCTTCTCTATAAAATACATTGTTTTCGAAACCTCTCCTTCCTGCAAAAGTGTAGTCTTTGCAGGAACCTCCTGTCGCTTGAAATACTGGCTGAATAGATCCCAATCTCTTATCATTGCTATTGTTAGTTTGATTATTATGTTTTCATTTTTTGAATAATCAACTGAAGTTGTCAGTCATTGCCGGCTGTTCCCTCTTTAGTTGAAGTCTTTAACTTCTGCTCACAAATGTAAGTAAGTTTTTAACTTGAAGAATAATATCCAATAAACTCTAATTAGCTTCAATCCAATAAAAAAAAGCCCCAATTTTTATCGGGGCTATTTTCAATATGTGTTTGATTTTTTTCTTTTTCTGTATTACAAACCGCAAGTTAAAAGCTTGTCATATTTGTAGACTTAAGTTTTGAAAATAAGCCAGAACGGCTATAAACCCATCACAGCCTATTAATTCAATAATCCATATGGGTAAATAGTGTATTTGCCATCCACCAATTTTTGATATTTCTTACTTAAATCATTTAATTTTAAATTCTCAGATATTGCTGCCATATAGTTATACAAGATATACTTGTGAATTGAACTAACATTATTTGAATTTAACTCTTTATCAATTTTTATAACTTTTTCCCGAGCAAATTCACTGATGTTATCATTATATTTTATAAAATAATTATCATTCATAATTATGGAATCAAGAATAAGCTTTAATTCTACAATAGAATGGATTAATAAATTATCAGGTAAACTTTCATAAAATTTATCTAAGTCTTCGATGGCTCCACCCCATTTAGGCTGTATTAGCTCAGAATAATGAATATAAGGCCATATAAAATCGGGATGATTTTTTGTTACAGTTTTAAAAAAATCAGAGGCTTTTGAATTATCACCTAAACTCATATATAACCTTATATTACGTGAGTCTAACTCAGGTTTATAAAAAGAATCTGCTGAAACTGATTCAAAAGTTTTTTCACATATATCAAGATAATCAAAAAAGCCTTCTGCATCTTTTTGCGAAACATCTTTTGCCAGCTTGTGGCTTCGTGTTATCCAAGCCAGATGTAAATAGAAAACACCTAAAGTGATTTTAGATATATCACTATCTTCGGATTCATCCCATTTTAATAATTCATCTTCATTAAGGGATAGAGACAAATGATCAATAATTTGTGTAATATCATTTAAATTTTGACTTTGTATTTTTTTTCCTGCTTCACTATAATCTTTATTTTTTATTAGCCTTTGAACTTCCTCTGCGACTTTTAGTCCTAATGAATACTGTCTTCGATATCCTTTTTTCTTTTTAAAAAAATATCTGATTCCAATTATTATTGAAATGATAATTCCCCAAGTAATTAATGCTTCTCCCATTTTATTTTTAATATTTACTAACAAATAAATAACAGACCTATTACATATACCTTCTGGCTGAAGTCTTTCTCAATTGTCCCTACAAATTTAAGCAAGCTTTTAAATTGCGGACTAAGCTTAAAAAAGTTCAACATAAATCTAAAATAGCCCTCCTTCAACTGTTACACCTTCTAAGGCTAGAAGAAGATCAACGATTAAATATATTATAATTAATATAATGGATATTCCCAAAACTAGCCAACGCCAACTTTTATTTTTCTCAATCCTTCTTTTAAACAGATATGAATTTGCAAAAACAAAATAATTTATAATCAAATAAATGAAAGCAATGAGGTGGCCAACCGGATGGCATACCCCACAAGTATTAAATAAATATATTATCGTTTCAAAGGAGATATAAACTAAAATTACTATTCCCCCAAAGAACAATTTATGCTCTAAATACCGAGCTATGATCATCATCATTTATTTATTATATACTCTTCCTTTAGCCAAAATAATGCTCACCCTAGTGGATAGGTCAAGGACTTCTGCACACAAATGCAAGCAAGTTTTTAAATTCCTGGATATTATCCGATAAACTCTATTCAATCCCCTCCAAATATAAAAATAGACCCATATTTTATCGGACTTACATTTAAAAACATGTATTTTATTTTTTCTTTCTGCATTAAATCTGCAAGGTAAAAACTTGCTCTCTTTTGTAGACTTAATTCGATAAACAAAAGACAGAACAGGTCATTCATCTCTCAGTATTTGTTTTAGTTTGTTCCTATAATCCTCGTTGTCAGTCATTCCATTATGTCCTTGTCCTCTTAGAATTATTAACTTGTCCTTACTCTTAAACTCGTCTTTTAGTTTTAATGACGAACCATAATAAATAACTTCGTCACTGTCTCCATGAAATATGATAACCGGAATTTTACAATCCTTTAGATGTTTGTTTGTCTCAAATTTGTATTTCAAAATGACAGTAGGAATAATTGAATAGGAATGTCTCATCATGTCTGTCAAACTATAATATGGCGCTTGTAAAATAAGAAGCTTAGGTTTGTTTTCGGAAGCAACTTTTGAAGCAAGTCCAGTACCGATTGAATACCCTAACACAATGATCTTATCTTCTGAATATTCTTTCTTCAGCTCGTCATAAGCTGTTTGAATATCTCCATAGAGTTGATTTTGACCATCTATTGTACCTTCACTTTTTCCGTATCCACGATAGTCTAATATAAAAACATCATAATTTAAGTCTGTGTATGTCTTTGCAACGTATCCCCAAGAACTTAATGAACCTGCATTTCCATGCAAGTAAAAAATTAATCCTTTTGAGCTGTCAGTTCGAAATAAGAGTCCATTTAAAATTGTTCCGTCATCAGCTTTTATATTCTTTTCTTCAAATTTTTGTTCAAATTGAAATAGATATCCTTTGTCCAATTTCTGTGGAAAGAAAATTAATTTCTCTTGAAAAATATATAAGAGTCCACACACCAAAATGTAGATAACTAAAATTATTATCAATGAATTTATGAGAAATTTTTCCATTATGATCTACTTTAAATGACGCACAACTTATGCATATAAGGCGTTTAACAGTCCCAATCAAGAATTAATCCACCTTTGCTGATGCGAGTTTTATGCATTGTCATCGTGCGTTATAAATAATCCTTCTATAATCATCAATGATGGCATCTATAATCTTTGGATGTGCTTTCTCTGGATTAGTTGAAATCCCAAAGTCCATCGTCTTGGTTTTTGCAGGGAGTCCGGTTAGAGACTTAGAATAAACCAATTCCAATCTATAAATAAAATACTTCCCGGGGCTTGACTTAAAGTCTTCGAACTTTTCAAACAAGGAGTCTAAGGAAGCATGAAGTTTAGTGTCGGCAAATATCAATGAAAGATTAATACCCAGTTCTTTGGCTTTTGTATCAGGCTTTTTCCTGTATTTAAATGTACTGTCAGCAATGGTATATTCAAGTTGATCCTCAAAATATATGTCGTGAAAACCGAGATCATAACCACAGGCTGACTTACAATGGCCACTCGATATTTTAATCTGCTGAAGATATTCTGTCTGGGCATTCACTTGTCCAGACAATGCTAATATCATGATAAAAATGAATTCTCTCATTATCGTTTTAAAAATGTTCCATAACTTATTTATTCAGGCACCAGGTGCACTCTCGGGCTGAAGTCTAAGACTTCTGACCGCAATGTAAGTAAGTTTTTAATTTGGTGTGTATTATCCAATAAACTCTATTTCATCTGCCTTCTGCTCAAAATAAAAATAGCCTCGATTTTATCGGGACTATTTTTCAAAATATGTACTTTGATTTTTTCCTTCTCTGCATTACAAACCCAGGCTAATACTTGTCCTCAATGGGTTTGCTAAGGTAGACAAATTTAAGCCAGATTGTTTTTTTAATTCCCGCCTATTTTTGTCTATTTTTATATTACGATGTACTTGTTTATTCAATGAGTATGGTAATGTGCATGTAAAGCCTATTATATAGCTTCAACATTGGACGAAATTATTTTTAGATACTACAGTTATAAAAAGAATATGGGATTACTTAATTTTTTAAAAGATTCAATTGGCATTGATCCAGGGAGTCAACATTTGAGAATTATCAAAGACGGCGAGTTAGTATTTAATGAATCATCGCAAATTTCATTTAACATAAGCAACAATTCTATTTCAGGACTTGGAGATACCTGCAGCTCTTCAGAACTGGATGTGACAATAAAACCGGTGGATTATGCAATTGCTGATTTTCACGCTTTCGAAGCGCTTTTGAGAGGTGCTATAAAAAAAGGGCTAGGATCAAAATCAATTTTTCCTAAGACTTACAAGATGTATTATTGCATACCTACAAATTCAACGCAAATAGAAAAAAGAGCTTATAGAGATTCAGGAGAACACGCCGGAGCAAGCGAAGTATACATGATTTATCAAAGTTATTGTACTGCAGTTGGCTTAAATCTATTGTTCGAAAAAAAGGACTTCATACTTATTGACTTCAGTTTTAGCAAGATTGAAATAACTGTTTTCGTTGACTCTATACCAATTTCAGTGGGAGTAATTAAAATGGGAACTTCAAAGATTTTTAGATTATTTAAGAACTTTCTTCGAAGGAAATATAACCTCAATATTAGTGACAAGGAAGTTGAATCAATCCTAAAGGGGGTAAACAATGTTCAGAGTGAAATTAAAATTCAGAGCATGACCATTAAAGTCAGTGAAATCCATAATTTGTTAGACAATTTATTTGTATTAGTAAATGATGAGTTCATGGAGACAATTGAGCGTGTTAATATCAAGGATATTGGGAAAGTCATGAAGAATGGAGTGTATTTTAGTGGAGGCGGTTCGGCGATTGACTTCCTGAGAGATAAAATTCAAATAGACAGGGAAATAAAACGAACAACTAGTAAAAACCCAATGCTTGATAACATCAATGGCCTAATGAAAATAATAGCAGAAAAGGACAAATTCAGAAGCTATTTTATAGTATAGTTTTTCACTATTAGAACAAAAACTTACGGGATATTATTCGATAAACGCTATTAAATACCTTACTATTCAAAATAAGAATAGCCCCAATTTTATCGGGGCTATTCTTCGAAATATGTATTTGATTTTTTCTTTTTCTACATTAAAAACTGTAAGTAAAATATTTGCTCACGTCTTAAGCTTAAGTTAACTAAACTTATACCAGAGAGGGAAAACAGAGTTTCATCTAAAATATAATGTCACTTCCCACTTATTCTTATATATATCCTTAATGGCATTCGCATACTCTGTTCTATTGTCTCCAGCTTCATTGGTTAAAGCAAAGCAATATTTAACCTCTGGAATAAAATCGCATAATTTAGTTTTAAACATATAATTTAAGCCCAATTCAATAAATGATTCATTTCTTTTGAATTTTATTTTATCACTCGGTCTTGAATTAGTTTTTCCTATTTGCAAATTTCCCGAAGCCCCGCATACCAATCCAATAGGAATATTTTTAAATGGAGTGAGAATAATATGAACAGGCAATTTTAAATATGAATATCCAAAAGTAAATTCTTCGCTTATACCGTTTTTGGTAAAGATAAAATTATCTTCCATAAATTCAGTTGAAGGAGAAAATCTCATTTGAAATTTTTCGCTAAATAAATACGAACCACTAAATCCAAGGTCAAATCCCCAACCGTTGCTATTCTTAATGTTCTCAAAAGAGTGATTTGGATTAAGATTGATAGAATTAATTCTACTGACATAACCTAATTGAAATCCAATTCTAAATTTTCCTGTTTGGGCCGAAGAAATAAACCAGCCAAAAAGTAAAACTAACAATAGGATATTTTTTTTATAACAGACTGTAAATGACATAAATTAATTTAAATAAATGAACTATATTAATTCTCTGGCCGAAGCCTTTAATATATTCCCTCAAATGTAAGCAAGTTTTAATTTGCGACTTATTATTCAATAAACTCTATTTCATCACCTTCTATTCGAATACAAAAATAGCCAATAATTTTTTACTAGCTATTTTTCAAAATATGTATTTGATTTTTTCTTTTTCTGCATGCTAAAAATTGCACTCAGTTATAAGCTTAAGTTTTGAAAAATTTAGCAGAGATGTGGTCTAACGGGTTTATTGTACACCGGCACACTTTCTTATTTGGTTTTCAATTCCAATTTCTGAATTCAATTTCTTATAGACAACACCTGAAATAGTCAGGCTGATAAAAGACGCAGTCATAAAACTAGCAATTCGTCCTTCGAATTCAACATTTGTCCAGATAAGGATCAGAGTTAATATATGAAGGCCAACACCAAACCAAAACGATCTTATTCTCATTTTTTTTTAATCTTAAGATTAGATAAATCACTGCCAGAATGAAGATGCCGACTGTCGAGAATCCCATAGTCATGTATACTTGTCCCGATAATTTCTCTCCCTGTCCACCAGTCTGTTTCAAAAAAGTAGTCATTATGATTAATAAACTTCACCATTAGAAAAAATGTAATCCAGAATGATAAGTCTTTAATTAAAACGTGAATTGGGAAAATTCTCATGGTCTTTTACTCGAATCTGTCATACAATAAATGACTTTCAACTTATTTATATACGTAACAGATGCGTATATTTTTCAATTTATATCTATCCAAGTTACTGAACTTTAACCAATATTCAAGCTATCTAATAGGCTTATTATATGGCTGATGCTTTTGGTACATACATATGTATAGGTCTCAGCAGTTTTCATGCTGAAATATCTCAATAATTACTTAATTGAAGACAGTGGCCAGAGAGCTGGATAAATTCCATCTGTAAAGACAAAGCCAGGAGGAACAGAATTGAAATATTTTTTTAACACAAATATGCCTGGCAAAAATTCTCAGCATATTAATAAACCGACAACTTATCTTTATCAAAACAAGTACACATATAAAAAAATGGCTTAACCTAAACATCATGCCCTGTTCCTGGAAACCACTTTACCTATTATCTCTTTTTTGCCTTTCTTCTATCGTGCTCAGCAGTTGTGCTGCAAATTATCAGCGTTATGGAAAAACACCCTGCGAAAACCTTTCTGCATCTTATGAGTCGCTTAGGAAAATTGCTCTTGAAACAGGATCGAAAGAAGAAGATATTGTGCTGACAGATTACTCATTGAGATACAACAACAAGAAAGAAATTATATTTTCTGATATCAAAAAAGTAATCGTAACAACTGGCAGAAAATCATTTGCTAAAGGACGTAAATACAGGCTTATTGTGGTGATGAAAAACAGCCTCAAACGGCATCACCTAATTACATTTGACTATTTTCTCGCTGTTGATGTATACAATAGGTTGGAATGCGCTGCAGGCATTCCAGCAGGCGAAACAACAAAGAATATAAATCTTTCATCGCCCGACCTTGCTCCTCAGCCGTCTCAACCATTGACTCTTTTCGAGAAGTATGAACTCATAGCAAAATTAAAATCATTACTAGATTCAGGTGCTATTACCCAACAGGAGTTTGATTCAGAAAAGAGGAAACTATTTGAGTAATGGCTAGATAAAAAGCTAATTACAGTTAGATTGTGATGACGGGTGAGTGTCAATGTGTAACATTCCCAACTCCCCGCCCTGTACCTGACTTATGCCCTTTCTTCTCTCGGCAGTGGCCCAAACTTCGATTTCTTATTCATAATCATGTACCAAAGAATTTTGACCACTAAACCCAAACCACTCTTGTTCCTCATGTATTCCAGGTCAGTTGCTTTTATATCTATGTAGTCCTGGGCATCTGCCATCAATCCTGTTTTGCTTCCAGGTGTAATAGTGCCTTGCAAAAGCTGGGTTCTCCGTTCTACAATGAGATTGAAGAAAGGCTTTGGGCTGTTAAAAAAAGTACGAATCAATTCAGGAGTGATGTGCTTCACCCCGTTATTGTCGACATGCCCGCATAATGCAACAAAAGATTGCCATTGAATATGTCCTCTAAATCGAGCTTGATTTCTTTTAATGAATCCCTTAGCTTCCCGAAGGCCGTTCCATGTTAAATAAGGCTCCGCTTTTTGTGTAGTAACGAATGCCGCCAATACATCATGCGTTAAGCGATTGTCTTTAATTCCAAATTCTGCACTTATTTGCTGAAGCCTTTGGATAAGCATTTCCATTCTTACGGGGTCAACACCTTTTGTTGCATGAAATACTCTGCTTGAATTCGCACCCTGTCCCCAGCCCTTTACGCAATTTGCTATATCCGTCTCGTTCTTTTTGGAGGCAGTTTGCGCCTGGATCCCATTTCGCGCCAAAAAACTTAAGAGTTTCATCCACATGTTGTTTTTGAACCCCAGGCCCTCCTCGCCAAAGAGTCTATCTGATGTTGACTTATCGACAATAGCTTTCTCATTACCGAATGGCCAGATGTGCCTTTCAATACCAGGTTTAAGATCAACTTGATCTTGCCACTGTGGTTCTTTTTGTTGGTGATTTGTCATTAGTGAAAAAAGATTGGTTATCAATATGATGAAAAATATGGGTACAACAATGCTAGTTCTGATTCATACCCATTTAATGAAAATTCAGAAAAAATTTGGCTTCGAATTAATTAATAAAGTATGTTTCGGCTTACGCACGTTCAATGTCTGTTGTCACAATTTATTTGAATGCATTTGTCTTGTGAATTCAGGTAATTAATGATTGGACAACCAAAAGAAACCCATTCAAAGCCAAATATCACTTCGGGTTTGTCTTTGAAAAGTTTTCCTGTCCATTGTTCTTTGAGGTCATGAAAATTAGAATTGTTTATTCCATAGTTTAATGGCGTTGCACTTGTTCCTTCACTATTACTGAACATTGTCTCATTAACTACATTACCTCTTTGCTTTTCTATTACAATTAAATGTCGGTCTTGGACTTGAATAGGATTATCTGGCTCAATATAGTCTTGTATGAAAATCTGGTAATTATCTGTTTCGCATAAGTAGGCTTGTTTATTTTCATCGTTATTCTGTTTTTGTACTTCGGTCAAATTGCTTTTTTCTAATGGAAATTTTTCAGGTTTGATTTTTTGCCAAACAATGGCTTTCATTTGCCCAGTCACAAAAGGATTTTCTTTACCGATAAAAACCAAAGCCTTACTAAAATTTTCCCCAAGTCCTTTTAAATATTTTCTTACTATTTCAAATCCAATCATGAAGTCGTATTGACTGCAAGGACAATCATTTATGTCCATATAGATATTTAGATAGGCAACTACATTCAGTTTTCTAACAGGAAAAGAAAGTAGTACATCTGTAGAGTAATCGTAGATAAACACACTGTCTGATTCTGAAATGTTGGTTTTTGAGAGAAATCTCTTTCTATACGTTAAGTTTAATTTAAAATATTGAAGGCTGTCCTTATCAACATTTTCAAGACTTGGAATAGCGAGGGAGTCTGGATGTTCGCCTAATGGATAGATGTCAGACAGTGAAATAAAACCAACTTTTTTGTTTGCACTTTCTTCTAAATCTCGGATCAAATATAAGTCAAACTCCTTAGTATAAGTTATTGGGTCGATTATATCAGAACTGCTGCTAATAGTATGTTCGTCATTAGTTACGATTCCCACATTTTTTGTTTCTGTTTTATATTCGTTATCTGTCTCAAAGTCTTCTGTTTTTTTAGCTCCTGAATTATTTTCACTACATGATATAAAAGTGAAAATTGTTAACCCTAAAAATGTAAATATTCGTTTCATTCTTTTTATCC
This sequence comes from Sporocytophaga myxococcoides DSM 11118, assembly GCF_000426725.1. Taxonomy (NCBI): domain Bacteria; kingdom Pseudomonadati; phylum Bacteroidota; class Cytophagia; order Cytophagales; family Cytophagaceae; genus Sporocytophaga; species Sporocytophaga myxococcoides. The sequence continues at coordinate 303,086 of NZ_AUFX01000010.1, forward strand.
CTTTGTTGCTAGATGTGTTATTCTGAAGTCTCTGGCTGAAGTCTTTGACTTCTATCCACAAATGTAAGCAAGTTTTTAACTTGCGGGCTATTATCCAATAAACTCTATTTCATAATTCTCTATTCAAAATAAAAATAGCCTCGCTTTTTATCGGGGCTATTTTTCAAAATATGTATTTGTTTTTTTCTTCTGCTTTATAAATCGCAAGGTAAAATTTCATAGCAGTTTTTATTTTAATTCCTCTAATTTCTTTTTTATTCTTTCCTGGAAATCAGACATATACTTGGACATCATAACATTCATCATATCTTTCGTAATCTCAGGAGTTTTTTCGATAAACTTTTGTCCTGTGGGGGATTCATAGAAGGCAATTAAATCTTTTACTTCTTTTTCAGTAAAATGCTTATCATAAATTTCAATCATTTCAACATTAACTAATTTCTTGGATAATTCTTTAGCCTCATTCATGACGAATTCAATATACTTATCAAATTTTTCTTTAGAATCTGCGCCTTGAATTTGTCCACTTGTTTGTTGTTTGATTGCTGAAACCAAGTTATTCATTGTTCCATCTATCATTTTTTCTGTTTGTATTAAATTAAAAAGCTTTTTTAAATCTGCTTTCTTACCTTGACCAACTGAAACAAAACTAAATCCAAAAAATAAAATAAAAACTATTACTCCTTTTTTCATATATGTTAATTATTACCAGAACTTAATAAACTCTTTAAATCTTGTCAAATTGCACACACATGTTTATATACACCAAGTGTGTAAATTTATCTTTTACATCCACCAATTTACCCATTTCTATCCTGAGTTCAAATTTTCTAATGGGCTTTTTATGAGGCTTATGATAATGGATCTTCCAAGTATAGACCCTCTCTGGCTGAAGTCTTTGAACTTCTGCCCACAAATGAAAGTAAGTTTTTAACTTGCGGGCTATTATCCAATAAACTTTATTTCATAATTCTCTATTCAAAATAAAAATAGCCTCGCTTTTTATCGGGGCTATTTTTCAAAATATGTATTTGTTTTTTTCTTTTTCTTTACAAACCGCAAGTCAATAGACTTGCTCTCATTTGTAGGCTTAAGTTATAAACTTAATCCAGAGATGGGCTCCGCTACATTACATAGCATTTTAACAAAGAGAACCTAAGTTATGCTATAATTCCATTTTCAGAAAATAATATATTTATAAGCCCATTCTGGGATATAGCTTTTAATTATACTATATAATACTATAATTAAAAAAGGAAAAAACTGGCTCTTTAATTTTCCTTTATGTAATAAAAGATACACATATCACAATCTTACTTTTACGATTTTTGAGGTAATGCATAACTTATATTAATTTAAATCTCACGTTATGATTAAAAATTACCTAAAAACTAAATCCCTCACATGGGTCATACTAGGGTTATTATTGACCGGTCATGCTTTTGCGCAAACACATACCTGGGAGAACTTCAGAGAAAAAGAAGAGGAAAGTAACAGGATCCGGAAAGAGTACTATGAAAAAAGAGTTAAAAGTGAGTTCTTTAAAATCAATGAAGAGATACGTCATGCTGAATATGAAAAATATAAAAAAGCAAAGTTAAAATCGGGTACTTTAAGAACTGCAACAGTAGAAACCATTGCCGACGGAATGCTTAACGGCGAGTGGATTGAAAAAGGCAGTAAAAACCGTGCAGGCCGCATACAGTACTCTGACTTATGGGCTCCTACCAATAATGTTTACGCTATATCTAACGGAGGTAATGTATGGAAAGGGAATTACGATGGTACCGGCTGGGTCTGCTTAAATAATTCTTTCAAACTGACAGAGCCAAAATTTCTTGATGTAGTTCCAAACGGAACAGGGAAGCGTATTATAGTTGGCACTATATCTAAAGTATATTATTCCGACGATGACGGATCTACCTGGGAATATGCTACAGGCCTTAACGATATACCTCAGGGGGATATATTGAGAACCATAACAGTGGGACAATCCGGGACAGCTGTATTTGTTCTGGCGCGCGAGGGTTCTTATATCTCTTTGTACCGTTCAATCAATAAGGGTACAAGTTTTACAAGAATAAGAAAAGCGGCATATTCAAACTCTGACGACAGAAAGTACAGTATATGGGCACCACTTACAGAAAATACTTATGCATATATGATCAATAAGGATTCTACATTCATAATGCCTACTTCCACAAATTCAGGAACAGTGATACGTATGTTTAAACACAATCTTGACCTGGGAGAGAACGTACGCCTTAGCGGTACCAAATCTGGTTCGAATATTATTTTCTATATGAACAGCGATAATGGCTTCTACCGTTCGGACAATAACGGTTCTTCATGGCAGCCTTTAAATAGTCCCGGCGTGGGATTATGGGGTGACTATAGCTTTAGTGTAAGTACCAGCAATCCGAATCTCCTGTTCTGGGGCTCTCTGGATTGTTACAGAGGTATATACAACACCAGCACAGGACAGATTTCATGGACAATGGTGAATAATTGGAATGAATACGATACCGATCCTGCCACAAAACTCCATGCAGACATACCAAGTGTATGTCCGGTATTTACTTCTTCTAATGTTGAAAACTTCCTTGTAAACACCGACGGTGGTATTTATAAATCTACTGATGGTCTTACCACAGTAAACAACATTACACTTATAGGAATGCAGAACTCTCAATATTATGGAGTTTATACTTTAAGAACAGATCCTAACCATATTATGGCTGGCTCACAGGATCAGGGCTTTTCAAAAACATTTGTAGACAATGGTGGTGTTCTTGACTTTGCCCATATCTGGGGCGGAGATGATGGCAGAACCGTATCCACCGATCATGCGGGTTACTGGCATGCCAGCATCTATACCATCAGCTATTTTCCGGATGGAAAATCTAATAAATATTTCTATTTTTGGAGTCAGTTTCTTCCAAAAACATTTCTTCCTTCTATTACAGAGCACCCTACCAATCCTTTCAAGCTTTACTTTGGAAGCGGAATAAGTCCTACAGACCCTACTGCAAACATTCTTGAGTTCTCTTTTACAAGTAACGGAGTAACCTATAACGAACTTCCTTATGACTTCGCTGCTCAGTCAGGCTGTCATAACATTTCAGGAATTGGTATCTCAAGACAAGACAATAACTACTGGTATGTAATGACAGACAACGGCAAACTGTTCACTTCATCAAATGGAGGAAGCAGCTTTACCAAGCACAATTCATTCCCTCAGCTCGATGGTTCCGCGATTTTAGGTCATGCTATTTATCCGTCTAAAACAACATCTGGTACAGTGTACATAGGCGGCCAGGGAACAAATATTGTTTCTGGTGTATATAAACTAACCAATCACGGACAAAGCTTTGCTCCTCTTGGGACCGGTCTTCCTCCAACTCTTGTATTCGATATTTGTGCAAATGATGATGAGTCTTTGATTTTTGCTGCTACAGAAGTAGGACCTTATGTATATGTAACTGCTACCAATACATGGTACCCAATGAAAGGTTTGAACGGACCGGATCAGATTTATCATGATGCTGAATTTATCTCTTCTACAAACACAGTTCGTTTTGCTACCTTCGGAAGAGGTATCTGGGATTTCAAAATCCAATTTACAGAAAACCAGGCTCCTTTTGTTAATATCACATCTCCTGCAAACAACTCAACCTTTACTACAGGAGACAATATAGTACTAAGCGCTACTGCTACTGATGATGTATCGGTACAACAGGTAGACTTCTATAATGGAACTACTTTCCTTGGAACAGATAATACACCTCCGTATACCTTTACATGGAACAATGTTCCTGCAGGAAGCCATACTATCAATGCCAATGCTTATGACAATCTGGGCTTAGTTGGTGTAGCATCTCCGGTTGCTATTACCGTAAATTCAGTACCTGTATGTACAGCTCCACAGTGGGTATCTACTACTGCTTACATAAATCCTGCCGAAGTACAATATGCAGGTATAAGATACAGGGCTAACTACTGGACACAGAACCAGAGACCGGACCTTAACAATGGAACTCCTTATTCTGGAAAACCATGGACAAGTCTGGGAACCTGCAATGCAAGAGTAACGGCTCAGACAATGGACATTTCTCCTAACCCTGCAGAAGGGTCAACAGTGGTTACTGTTGATATAACTGAAGAAACCGAAGTTGTTATTTATGTAATCGACAACCTTGGAAGAAAAGTAGCGGATGTTTACAAAGGCAAACTAAGTGTTGGAAAACACACATATGACATGGAGTCTGCTAATTTTACTCCCGGAATTTATCGTCTGATTATGGAAGGCAAAAACGGCAATATGGCGGTAGGATTCCTTAAAAAGTAATTCCTTAGATTTATAATAGATAAAATGTGGAGGCTGTTCCGAAAGGGCAGCCTCTTTTATTATATAAATCATAACTTGCGCGCGTTTGTAACCATAGCCGTCAGGTTAAGAGATTGATTCCCTTCTCTGGCTGAAGTCTTTGACTTCTGCCCACAAATGTAAGCAAGTTTTTAACTTGCGGGCTATTATCCGATAAATTCGACTTCTATAAGTCCTTTCTTTCCTGAATAATTTATTGCACTCGAATATATATAATCCTCCGGACATCTGACAATACCGGCCTTAACAGGATTTTCATGGATATATGCCAACCGCTGATCCATCATATCATTAGAACTCAACTCTATTGGCCTGTTGTCTTGTTGCCAGAATTGATATTTTTTATTATTGCTGTTCTTCAACCCCGCCGACTTAAAGAGCCACAGCATCCATTTCCTCCTGCTTTCCTTAGAATCATTAATAGCCTTTATCAGCTCTTTGGATGTATGCTTTTTAAAATCTCTAAGTATATCAGATAAGTTTTTTCCTTTATCTGCTCTTACTATCATGTGGTAGTGATTTGTCATTAAAACCCAGGCATAAATAATAAGGCCTTTTTCTTTCTGACAATACTTTAAACTCTCGACAATAATATCTTTGTAATGCTCGCGGGTAAAGACATCGGCCCATTCTACTACTGCGGTTGAAATAAAATATAATCCTTCCGGATCATTGATGGTGTATTTGGATGACATAGCTGGTTAATTTATTATTCTTCAAATATAAAAAAAGCCCCGATAAATATTGGGGCTTTTAATTTATTTATCTGATTAAAACCTTATTTCTGTATTATAATCCGCAAGTCAATAGACTTGCTTTCATTTGTGGGCTTAAGTTAAAAACTTAAGCCAGACAAAACGTCAGACTTAGCCCAGAGGGGGAGTTTGGGTTATCTAAAAAATTATCTATGTATGTTATTCCTTCCATATTTCTTAATTGTCCTAACGTTTGATTATAAGGCGGGCCGACACGCCCATCTCTGGCTGAAGTCTTTGACTTCTGCCCACAAATGTAAGCAAGTTTATAACTTGCGGGCTATTATCCAATAAACTCTATTTCATAACTCTCTATACAAAATAAAAATAACCTCGATTTCTATCGAGGCTATTTTTCAAAATGTGTAATTGATTTCTTATTTTTCTGCATTAATAAAGCAAGTTAAAAACTTGCTTTCATTTGTAGGCTTAAGTTTTGAAAACTTAAGCCAGACACGTAAAGACATCGGCCCATTCTACTACTGCGGTCGTGATAAAAAACAATCCTTCCGGATCATTGATGGTGTATTTTGATGACATAGCTGGTTATTTTATTATTCTTCAAATATAAAAATAGCTCCGATAATATCAGAGCTATTTTGAAAACTATCTTGAATTTTTAATTTGTTTTCCTTTATAACCGTAAGTCAATAGACTTGCTCTCATTTGTGGGCAAAAGTCAAAAGACTTCAGGACAAGACACCGGTCTTAGCCCAGAGGAGGTTAAAAACTTGCTCTCAAGAATTTTGCATTTAGAATTTATTCTCGCACTAATGTTTGATGCAAATACTCTCCCTCCATGTCAATACCAACAAGACCAACATTTCCAATGCCATCAAAATTACTGTCACTTGTTTGATTTACTTTAAAACGATAATTATATCCATAATTATCTGTTAATATCAATTCATCATTAATAAATTTAATGCTCCATATATGTTCCCATGACTCCCAAGGCTCTGCACTTCCATTTTCATAAAATCGTTTCTCATATGAAGTACTAATCCCCCTAGAATTGAAAATAATACGCTCAGAAAACCCAAGCTCATTAGTAGCATTCAACATGAAACTGTTTATGATCCAAGTTCCTTGATAATTAAATGAAGGAACTTTATCTATTGTAAATTCCACTTCATTTAAAACTACATATTCTTCGGAAGGAACAATTTCTACTTTTACTTTTGCAGGGCTATCTTCTGGTACCAGTGGATTATATTGAGTTGTTGCATTTCCAGAAGTAGATGAATAATAATCATTGTTGCTTCCATCTCTTAACCATTTTACCAAAATTCCATTTCCAATTTCGCCATCATCTCTTATAACTTTCACCTGAAGTGCTTTAGGTAAAATTCCTCCCACTTCTCCTTTCTGATTATCTGTACTCTCTTCTTTGACTAATGTTAATCTTGGTCTTTTCTTAAAATTAATTGTAAAGGAAGTATTTTTACTTATCCACCCACCTTTATAGAAAACAATTTCAAGTTTTTCCACTCCAGAATTTTCATTCTCTATACTTGTTTCAAATGAAGGAAGACTTACTATTCCATTTGCATCAGAGGTGACAACTTTTTCTAAATATTTATAAAAAGAAGTTTTCGCTTTTATCACAACAGTCTGGTTAGCGGCAGGACTACCATCAAAAGTCAATTTAGCAATTAAAGGATCCTTTAAGGATTGACCATAAATTACTGTTTGATTATCACCTGATACAGCCTCTATTTCAAACCTGTCTAATATTTCCCAGGCTTTATATATATCTGGCTTTTGTATTAAACTAGATAGACGACTTCCTATTTTCTTTACTGCAGATCCGATACCTGTCAATACATTCTCAAAAAAACTTGAAGCATTTTTGCCCTGCTCTATCAAATCCCGAATCAATGCATCTATAGATGTTTTGATATCACCATTATTAATGGATTCTTGTAAATCTGTTAAAATCTTTATGATACCATACTGATGCGATGAATTCATTACTTCAATTTGAAGTTCTTGTACCTTCCTTTCGAAATTTTTTCCTTCTAAAATGTTTTCATCTGAAATGTTTTCAGTTCTTAAATTGGGCGAAAATTGTTTCTCAGATATTTTTTCAAATAAAATTTTCCTGACAAGGTTTTCTTTAATTACTTCATAGCATGTAGTTTGAATTAGACTATCATTAAATGGAGTAATTTCCAAATAAAAAGATGGGATTGTGGAATTGTCTTGAACCGAGCTGATAGTTATTGAATGAGTAATTTTATCAACTACCGTTTTTATTGATTGTTTCTTTAGAGCATTGTAAAATATATAACCATTTAAGGATTTTACATTTCCTGATTCATCTGTTGATCCTAAATAGAAAAGCGTATCTGCTCCTTTTGATACCTTAGCTATAATAATATCATTTGCTGAAGCAGGATACGTCTCTGCAAATATAATTTCCTGAGAAGATGTCGAATCAGGTGTTGGTAATGGATTAACAGGAACTGGGGTTGGTACAGGATCGTTTTTTCCCTTCTCACATCCGGTAAATAAGAATAAAACACAAATAACGAATAAGAAATTTAGGTAACGTAATAGCATAATTTAATACATTAATTAGCAATATAAGGTTTTTTCGTTTCAAGTATTTGGTTTCTTTTAATTACAAAGCAAATAGAACGTCCCGACCTAAGATTAAGTTGACAGGAATTGAAGATAATTCCGCTATGGTTATTGGTTTATATGCCTGAAATTCCAAAGAGCTATTGGCCCTCAGGCTGAAGTCTTTGACTTCTGCCCACAAATGAGAGCAAGCTTTTAACTTGTGGGATATTTATTACCCAACAACCTCCATTTCATCACCCTCTATCCAAATACAAAAATAGCCCCGCTTTTTATCGGGGCCATTTTTCAAAATATGCGTTTGATTTTTTCCTTCTCTGCATTACAAACCGCAAGTTAGAAACTTGCTCTCATTTGAAGGCTTAAGTTTTGAAAACTTAAAACAGAGCGGGAACAGCATAATTGTTGTTAAAGATAAATTATAAAATAGTGCAGCGTTTTAAAGAGATTCACAATCAAACCGAAACCCAGTGGCTGAATGGATAAATTGCCGCTACCACATCAGCCACTGCTCGATTTTATACAGTGTTCTCAGCTGGTTTTATTAAATTCATTTAGATAGTTTATTAAATCTAAATGAAATTCATTAGCTACCCCCTCTGGTTGAAGTCTATCTGACTTCAACCCACACAAATAAGAGTAAGTTTATAACTTGCGGGCTATTATCCATAAAACTTTACTTTATCAGCCGCCTTAGCCCAAAAACAAAAATAGCCCCTGGTTTTATCGGGGCCATTTATCAAAATGTGCATTTAATTTTTCTTTTTTCTCATTATAACCAGCAAGTCAATAGACTTGCTCTCATTGTGTCGTCCTAAAAAAAGTTTACAGTTTGGATTGGTAATCCGATTATAAATTTACACTTTTTTATTAATCCTAAAATCGCTTTACATTTGATC